>JBLRXC010000125.1:0-9160 GCA_047920975.1 Bacteroidales bacterium
AGCAGAAAAACTTGTTTTCGAAGACCGGTTGCTAAACAATAAAGTATCTGATATTGAATTGATTGAAGGCTTGTCAGTAAGGGTAGTAGTTCAAAAGTTTAATTGAAGCGGATTTAATTTTAAGTAAAGTAATCTAAAACATAATGGCTATGGCAATTGAAAAAATGAATGAGGATTTGGAAAAGAAGAGATACTCAGATGAAGAATTGGAAGAATTTCGCCAGATTATTCTTGAAAAACTTGAAAAAGCCCGGCAAGATTTAAAAATGCTCACTGACGCTTATTCTCACGCCAATGAACATGATACAACGGATACCTCACCTACATTCAAAGTGCTGGAAGAGGGTTATCAGGTCCTTTCAAAGGAAGAAAACAGCCGGCTTGCTGCCAGGCAGCAGAAATTCATCAATTCGCTTGAAAACGCTTTGATAAGGATTGAAAACAAGAGCTATGGCATATGCAGGGCAACCGGAAAACTCATTTCCCCTGAGAGGCTCAGGAGCGTACCACATGCCACACTAAGCATTGATGCCAAACTCGGGCAGCCACAAAAAAAGTGATATCACAGTTTCAATTCCTTTTTGAATATTGAAAAAAGCGATTTTCATCATTTTACTTGTTTTGGTTGCCGACCAGGTTTTTAAAATCTGGGTTAAAACCAGTATGCTCATTGGATCCCGGGGAGAGATTGTCATTTTTGATAATTGGTTTATTCTTCATTTCATTGAAAATGAAGGTATGGCCTTTGGAATGAAGTTCGGTGGAGAGTCCGGGAAAATGATCCTTAGTATTTTCCGAATAATTGCTGTAACTGCCATAGGGTGGTACCTGGTAAGAATTTGCAGGAAAAAAAGTCCCTTTGGATTGATCCTGAGCATTTCGCTTATCTTTGCCGGCGCTCTTGGAAA
This sequence comes from Bacteroidales bacterium, assembly GCA_047920975.1. Taxonomy (GTDB): domain Bacteria; phylum Bacteroidota; class Bacteroidia; order Bacteroidales; family JAADJA01; genus JAADJA01. The sequence goes on from JBLRXC010000125.1 coordinate 909, forward strand.
TATTATTGACAGTTCATTTTATGGAATGATTTTTTCTGAAAGTACATTTCACCAAACGGCACGCTTGTTTCCACCGGAAGGTGGATACGGAAGTTTTTTACACGGCAAAGTGGTTGATATGCTTTATTTCCCCGTAATTAAGGGAAGTTATCCTCAATGGTTCCCTTTCTGGGGAGGGACAGAATTTATTTTTTTCAGACCGGTGTTTAATATTGCAGACGCATCCATAACAACGGGGGTTTTTATTCTGATCCTTTTTCAAAAGAGTTTCTTTACAAAATGATATTCCTTCAGTCTTGCTTTTATGCGAGGGGCTGAAAACCATGTGAAAAAAGAAATAATAATATATTTGCCAAAAATTTTTTTACGCATCACATACCATGGAAAAACTTAGCGAAGGTTTTATATCTCAGATTATTGGGGCTGTTGTAGATGTTTCCTTTGAAAATGAAAGTGAACTGCCCAATATCTATGATGCCCTTGAGTTGAAAAGGGAAGATGGTACCAAACTGATCCTGGAATGTCAGCAGCATATTGGCGAAAATACGGTGAGAACCATTGCCATGGATTCCACAGATGGCTTAAAAAGAGGCATCAGGGTAATCTCAACCGGATCTCCTATCACAATGCCAATTGGTGATGATATCAGGGGACGGTTGTTCAATGTGATTGGCGATCCCATAGATGGGCTGGGAGATGTATCCAGGGAAAAAGGATATGCCATCCACAGGGATCCCCCTAAGTTTGAGAACCTGACAACGCAGAAAGAGGTGCTTCTGACCGGTATCAAGGTTATTGACCTGATTGAACCCTATGCCAAAGGAGGTAAAATCGGACTTTTTGGTGGCGCCGGCGTTGGAAAGACTGTCATCATCATGGAGCTGATCAACAATATTGCAAAACAATACAAAGGCTTTTCTGTCTTTGCCGGCGTTGGTGAAAGAACCCGTGAGGGAAACGATCTTCTCAGGGAGATGATAGAATCCGGTGTTATCCGGTATGGCGATGAATTCATCAAAAGTATGAAGGCAGGAAGCTGGGACCTGTCAAAAGTAAACCGGGAAGAACTGGCGCAATCTCAGGCTACGCTTACCTTCGGACAGATGAATGAACCTCCCGGGGCACGTGCCCGTGTTGCACTATCAGGATTGACTGTAGCTGAATATTTTCGGGATGGTGATGAAAAATCCGGAGGTCGTGATATTCTCTTTTTTATGGATAACATCTTCCGCTTCACGCAAGCCGGTTCTGAAGTCTCTGCACTTTTGGGCCGTATGCCTTCTGCTGTTGGTTACCAGCCTACCCTTGCCACAGAGATGGGTATCATGCAGGAACGGATCACCTCTACAAAACGGGGTTCTATCACTTCGGTTCAGGCAGTGTACGTTCCTGCTGACGATTTGACAGATCCAGCCCCGGCAACCACATTCTCGCACCTCGATGCCACAACGGTGCTGAGCCGAAAAATTGCTGAACTTGGGATATATCCGGCTGTTGACCCGCTCGACTCAACATCCCGTATCCTGATACCAGATATCGTCGGGGAAGAACATTACCGTACTGCACAAAAGGTTAAGGAAATATTGCAGCGTTACAAAGAATTACAGGATATCATTGCCATTCTTGGTTTGGACGAACTTTCTGAAGAGGACAAACTGGTTGTTCACCGTGCGCGCAGGGTTCAGCGCTTCCTGTCACAGCCGTTCCACGTAGCAGAACAATTTACCGGGCTGAAAGGATGTGTGGTTTCCATTGAAGATACCATCAAGGGGTTCAATATGATCATGGACGGAGAGGTTGATGAGTTCCCGGAAGCCGCATTCAACCTGGTTGGAACGATTGATGAAGCGATCGAAAAAGGTAAAAAATTACTTGAAGAAAGCAGGAGTTAATCCGAAACCTATGAAAGTTGAAATAATCAATCCTGATACAACAATTTTTACCGGAGATGCTGATTTGGTACAACTTCCCGGAAAAGATGGTTTGTTTGCGGTCCTAAACAACCATGCCCCCTTAATAGCAGTTCTTAAGAAAGGTAAAGTAAGAATTGTGGATAAGAATAACAAAACCCAGTTCTTCGAAATCAAAGGGGGGGTTATAGAAGTTGTCAGAAATAAAGTGTTGATTCTTGCAGAATAGCGGGTTATTCCAGCCCTTTAAATCAATCTGTCGTTGAATTTACCTGCATCATAGGTCTCAAGAGCTTTCCTGATCGTATCCTTCACGCTTCGTTTTAAAAGCCTGACCATTTGATCGTTTTTGCTCAGATTGGAAAAATGCTTTTTTATGAACTGTTCAGCATTATAATCTGCTATGGTTTCCATTTGTTCCATGATGGTGATTTTCTGTATTCATTTAGAATTTTTCTAAACAGCGGGCAAAAGTATCAAATTTCATACCATCCGGATCATAATTTTATAAACCACTCATTGTGTATAACTTACTTCCAGTCCTTCGAACAAAAGCAATTTTAAATAACATAAATCGTTTCAAAATGAAACCTGAATTCCATGGTTAGGATCATTATTCTTGCACTTTCAATAACAATTATTTTTTCGGGTTGCATCGAAATTGAGGAAAAAATTGTGATTAAATCCGATCAGTCGGGCAGCGTATCCTATTCGGTGAATACATCTGAGGTTGGTTCCCTATTGGTCGGATTGTCGGGACTGCTTGGGATTGAGCCGGATGAACAGATCAATGATGAGGCAGAAAAATTAATCTCCATTTTGAAAGAACAGCCGGGCATTCATAATATCAGCTATAACCTCAAACATTCCAAAGGCAGGTATTACCTTCGGTTTGATTTTACAGATGCTGCCAGTTTCAACAAAGCCCTGTACCGGATGGGGGGACAAAAAAAAACCATATTTAGCCCGGGGTATCTGAAGATAAACCACACCCGCTTCAGGAAGCTAAATTTCTCGCCCTACCTTACAAATTATTTACAAAAAGAGGGAAAAGAGGTCAATAGTCTGTTGTACAGCGATCTGCTCATTTTCAGGTCTGAAATCCACTTTCCGGAAAAAATAAAGCGGACGAATAAAAAAGAGTTGCTCATAGCACCAGACCAGACCAGCCTGTCCCAAAAATTTAAATTCCGTGATATTTTGGAAAACAATTCGAATACCGGGATCAAAGTCCGTTTTTGAATGTATCAGTCAGGAATCCCTGGTTTGGAAATATGGCTCTGTACCATGACCCAATCACCTTCATGTTTTACAAGAACCCCTGTAAACCTGAGTCCTTCATGCTGGTATTTTTTACCCTGGTAAATATAGTTATAGTTCAGGATCTGAGAAAACCAGGCAGTATTTCCGGTTTCATTGATCCTGATCACCTGATCATGAACCGAAATCAATGTTTCTTCAAATGATTTGAACTGACGTTCGTAAGCTCTTTTGATGGTTGGCCAGCCGACCAGTTTTTCGCCAAGATCCGTCCCAATGACTACGATGTCAGGAAACGGTGCCCAAATCTCACGAATGATTTCAATTTTCTGGTCTTCATTTGCAATGACGTACTTTTCCAAAACAAAACTTACTTTTTCCCTTTCAACCTGTGCATTAAAGGCCACGGGACCGGTACTTTCCCTCTGGCAACTCCAGAACATGATACCGAAAAAAAACAGACAGATAAAAACTTTCATCGCTTTTTGCAGTTTAGATTGTATTTACAAAGCTATTGAATTATAGCTTTCAAATGTAAAAGAAATAATTATGTTTGCAGCAAATTTTCGGGTTAAATATCACATTTGAAATTAATTGAAGAACAGTATGAAATTTTTTGTATCTCTATTTATACTCATGGGAATTGGCCTTGTGATGACAGCAGGCTGCAAGAAAGATGATGACAACAATCCCAGGGATGAAACAGGCCCGGTTACAGATTCTGATGGAAATGTATACAATACTTTAAAAATTGGTTCTCAGATATGGATGGCCGAGAACCTAAAAACAACAAAATACAACGATGGTACAGACATTCCCTTTGTTACTGAAAATGATGGTTGGGCTAACCTGACATCCGCTGCTTACACCTGGTACACCAATAGCCAGGAAGATTATGGGAATACCTTTGGTGCGCTGTATAACGGATATGCGATAGCCAGTGGTAAACTTTGTCCCGAAGGATGGCATGTCCCAACAGATGGAGAATGGAAAATTTTAACAGATTTTATAGGCGGCGAACAGGTTGCAGGTGGAAAACTTAAAGAACCTGGAACTGATTATTGGTTAAGTCCCAATGCAGAAGCAACCAATGAAACAGGTTTTACAGCCCTCCCCGGAGGCTTTCGTGAAAACGGGTCATTCAATTTTATTCGGAGACATGGTTATTGGTGGACATCAACAGAAGCCTCGGCTTACACTTCCTGGAGCAGGGAATTAAAATACGACACCGGAGAAATGAAGAGATTTGGCAGATCAAAAAAATCCGGACTTTCTGTCCGCTGTATCAAGGACAAATGATTTGTCTGTCAATATAAAGCAATCTGTATATCAGGTGTTTGATTGGATTTTGAATTGCAGCACCAATCAGCATATAAGGAAACATATTTCTGGAAACACAAAAATTACCATAAAATGATTGGTCAATAAGAGGTTCTAACTCACGCCTGCCTGCGTACCTGCCTGTGTTTGACGGACTTTGGGAAAACAAGGACTGCATTGTTATGGCTGCTCGGGCAATTGGTCTAAGGCTAAGATAATCCAACAAATCACGCAGAAAGTTGTTTAGATCATATAACTCGAATCGTCATTGGAATGCTTACCATTATAGTTTATCAGACAGTATGAGCCTTGTTGATGGTCAATAGAAAACAGATCCTGATGACGATTTTGGGTGAACAGCAAGTTAAGTTATGACTTCAAACACTGTGCTTCATAAGGCAGAAACACGTGGCGATGCAAACAATGATCAGAAATATATTCAATCCCGGCAGTTACCCCAAAAATATAAACCTTGCATTATTGTTGCTTCGCGTGAGTGGAGGTGCATTCATGCTTACACATGGTTTGGGCAAGTTTTCAATGCTGTTCAGTGACGACCCGATTAAGTTTGCAAACCCGATAGGTGTAGGTGAAACAACTTCACTGGCCCTCGCAGTTTTTGCAGAAGTATTTTGTTCAATACTCCTGATCCTGGGTTTGACAACACGGTTTGCTGCAATTCCACTGATCATCACAATGCTGGTCGCAGCTTTGATAGTTCATGCAAATGATGGTTTTGGAAGACAGGAATTACCATTGCTTTATGGAGTGATTTACTTCACAATCGCAATCACAGGAGCAGGGAATCTTTCTTTCGATCATTGGATATTTAACAAAACAAGGCTTGGTTTGAAAAAAAAATAAGAGTGGTGCAATTCAAATTATATGAAATGATCCGGCAAAACTTATTGAAAGAAGATATCTAACGAATAAATCAAAACGTTCATTCCTTATGTCAAACATCCAATTGATCATTGAAGAGAGAGCCGCCAGCATCGGAAAGTTTATGGTGGGGCGTCTACTCCCGTTCAGGCAAAAGCGTATGGTGGGACCCTTTATTTACATTGACCACATGGGGCCCGTCAAACTCAGTGAAAGGGAAAATTTTGACGTGTTGCCGCATCCACACATTGGTCTTTCTACCCTTACTTTCTTATTTCAAGGAAATATCATGCACCGCGATACCCTGGGCAATGAGGTTGAAATAAAACCCGGTGCTGTGAACTGGATGACAGCAGGAAAAGGAATTGTTCATTCTGAACGGACCCCGGAGTATTTAAGGCACGCTGAAATAAGTATGCATGGCTTGCAAATCTGGGTAGCATTGCCCAAAGAACTGGAGCAAATGGAACCTGAATTTTTTCACATTGAACGGGAACAACTTCCGGTTTGGACAGATGGAGACCTCCAACTTAAACTGGTGGCAGGAGAAGCCTTTGGCAAAAAATCACCGGTTCCGGTTTATAGTAAACTCTATATGCTTGAAATTAAAAGTAAATCCGGGCAAGCTGTTAACATTGGAAAGCAGCTTTACGGTGAAGCAGGTTTGTATATTCTTGAGGGTGGTATCGAAAGCAACGGAAATGTGTATCAGCCAAATCAATTATTGGTAACCAGAGAAAGCAGTTTGTGCGAATTCACCATGCAAGCCAACAGCACCATCTACATTTTTGGTGGTGAGCCATTTCCTGAAGAGCGTTTGATTGACTGGAACTTTGTGTCATCACGCAGGGAACTCATTGACGATGCAAAGCAGAAATGGAAAGCACAGGCACTTCCCAAAATCAAAGGCGACGAAAATGAATTTATCCCTTACCCATCTTAAAACCCATGCTGCCAACCCAAAAAAGCTTTTTTTATTTGCAACGCTTTCAGCCCAGTTAAAAACCTTATCTTATCCATCTGAAAAAAGGTTATTTTTGGGTATGATTTTGAAAGAACTGAAACCGAGAAAAGCACTGAATAAGGCCTATCTGAAACTCAAACCTAACAGGTCGGACATTGAACTATTTAAAACCAACCTGATTGCTTTGCTTGACAGGACAAACGATACTGAAAGCGAAGAGTTTCATAAAAACCTGGTCATTGACTTTTTCAAGAAAACCTGGTACGATCCCAACCATTTCATCAATACCAAAGGCCGGAACGACCTTGTGATCCATAACGGAAACAAGGCCGAAAGTTCAGTGGGCGTCATTATCGAAGCAAAAAAACCGACCAACAGATCAGAAATGATCTCCACTGAGCACATTAACCGAAAGGCATTTCATGAATTGGTGCTTTATTATTTAAGAGAGCGTATCACACTCAAAAACCTTGAAGTAAAACACCTTGTGGCGACAAACATCAATGAATGGTTTATTTTTGATGCTAACTTGTTCGACAGGCTTTTTGCTCAAAACAAAAATCTTGTAAAACAATTTAATGATTTTGAGGGGGGACGGTTGGCAGATACCAAAACCGATTTTTTCTACAAGCACATCGCAGAGCCTTTTATTGATGACATCCATTCAGAAATTTCGTTTACTTACTTTAACCTTCAGGATTATCAAAAACCGCTTCGCAATACTGATAAGACTGACGACAGTAAACTGATTGCCCTTTTCAAGGTACTTTCACCGGAACATCTTTTAAAACTTCCATTCACCAACGACAGCAACAGTCTTGATAAAACCTTCTACAGTGAGTTATTGCACATCATCGGTTTAACCGAAACCAAATCGGGCAGTAAAAAGGTGATTGAACGAAACAAGGAGGGAGAACGAAATTCGGGGACGCTAATCGAAGATGGCATGATTCAACTGGACAGCCTGGATAAAATCAGCCGGCTGGAACGGCCGGGCCAGTTTGGAAATACTCATCAGGAAAGGCTTTTTAATGTTGCCCTTGAACTTTCCATCACCTGGATGAACAGGATACTGTTTTTGAAACTGCTGGAAGCTCAGCTTATCTCCTATCACAACGGAGATAAATCTTTTTCGTTTCTGAACCTCGACAGAATCAAAAGTTATGATGATCTGAACATCCTGTTTTTTCAGGTATTGGCAAGGAAGTATGATGAAAGAAACCCTGACGTAAAACACCTTTTTGAAAAGGTTCCTTACCTCAATTCATCGCTTTTTGAGCCGACAGACCTGGAACATTCAACTTTGTTTATCAGCAACCTGAGAGATGACAAACGCATTCCAATCGCCTCATATACAGTGCTGAAAGACCGGCAGGGCAAAAAGAGAGCCGGCAGTATTCCCACACTTGAATACCTGTTTGATTTTTTGAACGCTTACGATTTCAGCAGCGAAGGTTCGGAAGAGATCCAGGAGGAGAATAAAACGCTTATCAATGCTTCGGTACTTGGCTTGATATTTGAGAAAATAAACGGGTATAAGGACGGATCATTTTTTACGCCGGGATTCATTACCATGTACATGTGCCGGGAAACCATCCGGAAAGCCGTTGTCCAGAAATTCAATGAAACCAAACAATGGGATTGCAAAAACCTTGATGATTTGTATGATAAGATTGAAGATCGGATTGAGGCAAATAAAATTGTAAACAATATTAAAATTTGTGACCCTGCCGTTGGTTCGGGGCACTTTTTGGTTTCTGCGCTCAATGAAATGATTGCCGTAAAAAACGACCTGAAAATCCTTCAGGATCGCAGCGGAAAACGCCTGAAAGAATACCAGGTAGAGGTTGTGAATGATGAACTGATTGTTACAGATGAGGAGGGAGAACTTTTTGAATACAATCCTGCCAGCAAAG
>JBLRXC010000126.1:0-9101 GCA_047920975.1 Bacteroidales bacterium
ATGAGTACATGTTATCTTTTGCAAATGAAAATTTTGACCTAATTTTGGTTGAAAATCATATTTATGAATTATTCAGGATAGATACAGTCTGTGGGAAAACAAAAGTTTAATACCTGTGAACCATGGATCAATTCTGATTCATAAAAAGCTCGGAAAGCGAAGTGGTGACGGAGATGTAATTGGGAGAGCCGGCCAGGTGATAGGTGGAGCGTGCATACTGAATGTTGATTTTGGATATTCTTAAACCAATTCCCCACGAAAAACCGACGGTAGCTGTTCTGGAAACAACCTTGAGTTCCTGTCGTCTTTTGTAGTCGTACCCTGCACGAAGACTTAAATTCTTTCCAATGAGCATCTCTCCTCCAAAAACCAGGTGGCGCATCAGGTTGTCGGCGATCTGTTCAATTTTCGGACTCTCTGTTATTTCACCGGTGAGTGCGTCATACTGCCGGGCTGAAGGATCATCATACCGCAAGTCCCATTTTTCGAGGTGGTTATAAAGAATCGAATACCTGAAAGGCAGGTGCTCAAGCCTTTTGGAAATCCCGACCTGTAGTTCAAAAGGAAGGGGTTCAATATTTCCCCCATAATAGGCTGTGATCTGTCTTCCAATATTTTTTGCAATGAGCGAGGCTGTAAAACTCCTGTCACGGCTGGTATAGCTTCCGGCTACATCAACGGCCATCCCGAAAGAGTTGTAACTTTCGAGGGATGAGTAAATGAATTTCAGGTTCGAACCGATCGAAAACAATGAATCCAGTTCTCTTCCCCAGCCTAAATTTAATGCCGATTCGCCGGCATAGAACGTTCCGGTCCTTTCGCCCGAAACTTCAGCCCTTTGGAATTCCCCGTAGTTGATAAACTGCATGGAGGCCACAAAACTTCCCAAAGATTCATAGGTACGTGAGTAAGCTGCAAGGCCGTAACTGGCGCCCGCATAGAAATCAACAAAGCTGATACCCAGATTGTTATGCATTCCGGGTGTGATCAGGGATGGATTGGATGGTGCCAAAAGAATGTCATCATCATGGATTGTGAGGAAGTCGCCACCCATGGCTGCAATCCGGGGTGAACTGGTGAGATTCAGGAACTCATAGGTGTTATCACCTCCGATTTGCGCCCATGCCGGGAGATTGAGAAAAATTGTGATCAGGGAGATGAAGATGGGTGTATATCTTTTCAAGCTGTATCAAATTTATTATGCAATCTGAAATGATTCAGAATGCTTAGAAACGAAAAACACAAAAAAATATTTCAGGGCTAAAAGTAATAAAAAAAAATCCGCCTCAGGCGGATTCTTTTATTTGATGGCATCCAGAATGGCCTGGAAGGCCTCGGGGTTATGCATTGCCAGATCGGCCAGCGTCTTGCGGCTGATGTCAATGTTCTTTTTGTGGAGTGCACCCATGAATTCCGAGTAAGACATTCCTCTTTCACGGGCGGCTGCATTGATTCTCTGAATCCAGAGACCTCTGAAATTGCGTTTTTTGGTTCGTCTGTCGCGGTATGCATACACCTGGCCTTTTTCGTATGCATTTTTGGCCACCGTCCAGACATTCTTGCGCCTGCCAAACTGACCCTTTACTTTTTTAAGGATCTTTTTTCTCCTGGCGCGTGATGCTACTGAATTAACTGATCGCGGCATAATTTTAAATTTTTGTTTTAGCGCCCCGGCAATTGTCAGGGTCTTAACGGGCTAAGAACAAGTTAAACAATGTGTTGAATTACTTTGAAAGCAAACTGCGGATATTGGCTTCATCGGCCTTGTCAACCGTAGTTGAATAGCCAAGATTCCGTTTCCGTTTTTTCGACTTCTTCGTCAGAATATGACTCTTGTACGCATGCTTCCGTTTGATCTTACCGGTACCGGTGAAGGTAAACCTTTTTTTGGCGCCGGATTTCGACTTCATTTTTGGCATCTCAATATGTATTTAATAAAAATTATTTTTTCGGTGTCAATATCATGATCATCCTTTTTCCTTCCAGAAGAGGCATCTTCTCAACCTTTCCAAACTCTTCCAGTTCCTGTGCAAAGCGAAGCAACATGATTTCTCCGGCTTCTTTATAAATAATTGACCGTCCCCTGAAAAACACATCAACTTTCACTTTGGCACCCTCTTTCAAAAACTTTTCGGCGTGTTTCAGTTTGAAATTAAAATCGTGGTCATCCGTATTGGGTCCAAGCCTGATCTCTTTAACAACGACCTTCTGTGTTTTTGCCTTGATCTCCTTTTGTTTCTTTTTTCGCTCGTAGAGGAATTTTTTGTAATCAATGATCTTGCAAACTGGCGGATTGGCCGTCGGTGAAATCTCAACCAGGTCGAGATCCTGTTCCGATGCCATATTCAGTGCATCTCTGATCGAGTAAATCCCATCTGTTACATTCTCTCCAACCAGTCTTACCATCGGCGTGGTAATGCGCTGGTTAATCCTGAATGGTTCTTCGGGTCTGGCCCTTCTTTCGTACCCTCTTCTGAATTTTCCGAAATACTGTGCTATCTTGCTTCCTCCTTACGAATTAAAATTATTTTACTGTAATGATTTTTTTAGTTCATCGTTAATTAATCCTGAAAATTGGTCCAGTTCAAAGGTGCCTAAATCACCCTCTCCCTGCTTTCGCACGGAGACTGTTCCGGTGTTTTCCTCCTTCTCACCTACGATCAGCATGAATGGAATGCGCTTTAATTCAGCATCCCGGATCTTCCTGCCCATCTTTTCACTCCGGTCATCAATTTGGGCGCGAATTTCGGCATTATTCATGAATTGGAAAACTTTTTCTGCATATTTTTGATATTTTTCACTGATTGGCAGAATAATAGCCTGCTCTGGAGCGAGCCACAGGGGAAATTTTCCTGAAGTGTGTTCGATCAGTACAGCCACAAACCGCTCCATGGAACCAAATGGCGCCCTGTGGATCATTACCGGTCTGTGTTTTTCATTGTCACTGCCGGTATATTCGAGTTCAAACCGTTCAGGTAAATTATAGTCAACCTGTATGGTGCCCAACTGCCATTTACGGCCCAGAGCATCTTTGACCAGAAAATCCATTTTCGGACCGTAAAACGCTGCCTCCCCATATTCAACTATGGTATCAATCCCGGTCTCCTGAGCTACTTCAATGATAGCTTTTTCCGCCTTTTCCCAATTTTCATCCGAGCCAATATATTTTGCCCTGTCCACTTTATCACGCAATGAAATCTGGACGATGAAATCATTAAAATCAAGTGCTTTGAAAATCTTCATCACAATTTTCATCACATCTTTAAACTCATCTTTCACCTGTTCGGGTGTACAGAAAATATGCGCATCATCCTGGGTAAATCCTCTGACTCTTGTAAGCCCGTGTAATTCACCACTTTGCTCGTAGCGGTATACAGTGCCAAATTCAGCCAGTCTCAGTGGCAGATCTTTGTAAGAAACTGGCTTGCTTTTAAAAATTTCACAATGATGCGGACAATTCATGGGTTTCAGGAAAAATTCCTCTCCTTCAATCGGCGTTGAGATAGGTTTGAACGAATCAGCGCCATATTTTTCATAATGACCTGAAGTCTTATATAATGCTACATTCCCGATGTGCGGTGTAATCACCGGTTGATATCCTGCCTCTTTCTGAACCTTTTTGAGATAATTTTCGAGCCTCTCCCTTACCATAGCACCCTTGGGTAACCACAGTGGCAATCCTTGTCCAACCTTTTGCGAGAAGGTGAAAAGCTCAAGTTCCCTGCCAATTTTCCGATGATCTCTTTTTTTTGCCTCTTCCACCATCACCAGAAAATCGTCCAGCTCTTTCTTTTTAGGGAAGGTTATGCCGTACAAACGGGTGAGTTGCTTTCTTTTTTCATCACCCCGCCAATAGGCGCCGGCAATACTGAGCAATTTAATGGCTTTGATGGGTGTAGTGTCGGGCAGGTGCGGTCCGCGGCACAGATCCACAAAACGGCCTGATTCGTAAAAGGTGATCTGGCCGTCTTCCAATTCGCTGATGAGTTCAAGTTTATATTCATCCCCTTTTTCTGAGAAATACCGGATGGCCTCAGCTTTCGGAACCTCTTTTCTGATGAATCGCTGCCCCTCTTTGGCAAATGCAAGCATCTGATCCTCAATTTTCCTGAAATCATTTTCAGAGAGTGCCTGGTCTCCAAGGTCAATATCATAGTAAAATCCATGCTCAATATCGGGGCCGATTCCAAATTTTGCTCCGGGGTAAAGATATTCAATGGTCTCTGCCATCAGGTGTGCTGAAGAGTGCCACATGGTTGATTTTCCTTCCGGATCATCCCAGGTAAGAAGCTTAAGGGAGGCATCTTCAGTGATCGGCAGGACAGCATCCATCACCTTCCCGTTGACTTTGGCCGCCAGAACCCTGCGTGCCAGACCTTCGCTGATACTTTGGGCAATATCCAGCGCTGTCACTCCTTTCTCATGCTGCATGACCTGTCCGTCAGGTAAAGTTATGTTAATCATTGTTTCGCAATCCTATTAAAAAAAATTGGGTGCAAAAGTAGTAAAATCATGGAAACAATCAGGATATTGTTCCGGTACTTTTTTCTTTGGGATAACCGGATGCAGGCATCAAAATTAATTTTTGTCTTTTCATTGTACCTTGCTCAATGATCGGAACCGCATCTGCACGGTTAATGGATCTCAAAAAGGCCATATGTGAGGGTATAGATAAACAGCGATTCCGCCTACAGCGGATAACATCAATCCCAGCAGGATAAACATAAATCCAATAAATCTCTTTTTCCGGAAGAGTGAAAAAAGTCCGAAACCAATGAATAACAAAGCAAAAACGAATAACTGTACAATCATATGTAGTGGAATAAAGCCTGCCTGGTATCAGTAATATTTTGATCCTTCGGACAAACAGCCTGGGAGGGATTAATGTTCAAAGATCTGCCCCAAAAAATAAATATTTGTTTTATTGACTCCCGTTACGAAGATGATCAGGTCACGAATGACATCTGCCTCCTTTACCTTTTCAAAACTTAATTGCATGGGTTCGCAGGCATGCAGCCCTTTGAGAAACTGATGCTGGTCGTAGTATATCACTGTATTCAGATCTATAATATAAACGGGAGGGATGTATCTTTCAATGGTATAGGTTTGGCCGTTGCAAACAGTCTTTAAAAAACCCTGCTCTTCAAATACGAGTACGTTGTCCTTAAGTTCGTAGAATTGAGGTTCATAACCCGAAACTTCTATGAGTTCTCCTTCCACAAAATATTTGAGTTTCCCAAGGTTATCAGTATACGCTATTCTTTCATTCCCTGCAATAAATGACCGGGGGCCAAATACTTCCAGCTCGATAATTTCGCCTCTGTAAAACACCTTAAAACTCTGGTCGGGAATATCAATAAAAGCCGCAATATCTCTCCCGACTTCAAAGGCCACATTTTCGGCAAAATCATCAAGAATATAGATCTCACCACTGTAAAAAAGTTTCAATTGCCTGGCAAATGCCTGGTGGTAGATCACCATGTTTGAACTCAGTTTAAATTCCTTCAAGGGGTCAAACACCAGCCCGTCTTCAATTGTATAGGATACCTGTTTGTAATAAACCTTGATGGATTGGTTTATCTGGTCATACCATACAATCAGGCTGTCCATAACGCGATACTCACTGCACTGGGTGCTTAAAATCAGATTTCCTCCATTTTCAAAAACATTCAATTGCTGGTAAAGGGAATAACCCAAAAGATAATCGGTTGCAGTGAATTTGATGGGAACACCTGTCATCAGGGTCTCAACCTTACCGTTTTGGTAAATTTTCAGGTTGTCACCATTGTCAATATAGGCAACCAGATTGGCTCCAACCTGAAATTCCTTGATTTCAAGGTGCTCCAGTTGGGTGAAGGTTCCTCCGTCAAACACCCAGAAATGGCGGACATTATCGTTAAAAGCAGCAAGTTGTTGGGTAAAACCTGCTGTATGTAAGGTCAGGAATAAAACGATAAGTGAGCATTTCATTTGTCAGTGATTGTTACATTGTTCATTATAAAGATAAATCACAGAAATTATCTGTTTTCATTCCCAAGGTTAGAATCCACGACAAACTTAATAAAAAAAAGAATGGAGGAATTGAAATTACTTCATGGCAATGGTTTCGATTTCAACCAGGGCGCCGAGGGGAAGCCTGACTACACCATAGGCCGCTCTTGCCGGGGGATCATTCGGGTAGTAACGTGCATATGCCTCGTTCATAGCTGAAAAGTTATCCATATCATTCAGCAGGCAGGTTGACTTCACCACCTGATTGAATGAGTAGCCGGCTTGTTTTAAAATGGCACCAATATTCTTCATGACCTGTTCTGTTTGTTCTTCGATACCCCCTTCAACAATTTTTCCGGTTTTTGGGTCAATGGGGATTTGTCCGGAGATAAATAATATGCCGTTTGATTCAATGGCCTGACTGTAAGGGCCAACTGCTTTCGGGGCATTTGCAGTGTGAATGATTGTTTTCATGATGATTCTGTTTTATGATTAGAAGTCTCTGAAATCTTTTTTCTTGTCTAATTTTAAATCCTGCAACATACTTGATTTGATATTGATGGTGAAATTCCAGCTTTGCCTGAATCCGATTGGAATCCAGTTAAATCGCATTTCCCAGCAGTGCAGATCCCGGTATACATCAATGGAAGTGTAGGTCAGTGATTTGGTTTCAAAATCATAGCCGGACCTGAATCCAACCTTCCATTTGGAGGTGATGTTCACATCTCCATAGAAACCGAGTGTCTGGATGATTCTTTTGTCTTTCGAAACATCATAATTCCAGTAGCCATCCCTGTAGATATAAGAGAGGGTATAATTGAGGTCATAGGAGATATTGAGGCTCCAGGGTACGTTCCAATCAACATAGCCTTCGATGTTCTCTATGATATCTTCCAGTTCCTGTTCTGTGCCTGCCTGTGATTTTCTTTCCCTTGTCAGTTTTTCCGAGTTAATCTGCCAGGAGAGTCCGAACCTGACGCTGTGATTTTCAGGTCTGAGTAAACGCTTTGTTTCATTCCATTCCAGTCTGTTCAACCGGCGGCCATTGGAATCGATGACATAAGGGTCAAATGAACTTCCGTAGTTGACCATCAGCTGTTTAAAGAGTGTAGTTCTGCCCGATAAGATTAATTTGTTCAGATTCAGGGAGTCCCTTGCAAAATCATATCCGGTATTCATGGAAAAGTCTTCAATGAGAACTACTTTTCGCGTTCCGGCTACCGTATCTTTTTTTGATCTCACCTTCATTTCAAGACTGTTGCTCAATCTAAGTCCAAGAGCCCCTGAGCGGCCGTCGGGGGCTGTTCCGTAAATAAATCCATTATAAGGAGAGTACTTTTGAGTCACTCCATTCTGGTTTGTATAAAACCTGTAATATCCCCACACAGGATCTCCAAAATCAGGCCTGATGGAAAAGCTAAGCGAAGGTTTAAAGACATGCCTCACAGCTCTTACCGGTCCCTTGATGAAGGAATACATCCCATAAACGGTTGTGTTAAGGGACGAGCTGAAATTAAAATCCCTGACGGCATTAAATCCATGCAGGGTGTCAATGGCAACAGCACCACCGATGTTTCCTTCATTGAAATACAATGGGTCATACACCCATTTTCTGACGTGTTGCTGCGAGTACCACCGCTCCGTGTAGTTGAAACTATTGGTCCAGACATAATGCTTTCTTATTTTGATAGCACCACTTGAAACGGTGACACTGTGCTTAACACCATTTTTCATAACAGATCCCAAATTCTGTGAGAACAGTAAGGTGTCGTAGGTGTTGATCCGGTTATCAGCATTCAGATTATAATTTACACTGATGTTATCATACCATCTGAGTTTCCCGATGATATTTTTTGCACGAAACGGGTAAAACCGGTTTACATTAAAAGTTACTGCTGGAAGTGTCAGATCCATCTCCCTGGTGATGGTGTTTTGAGAGTGGCTCAAAGAGGTGCTTAAAAAATATTTATTGGCAAAATTGGTGGAATAATTCACACTCGACTGAAAGGTGTTCGATAAATAAGCATTTGAACTCACCGGGTTGAATTTGTTGTACTGTGAACTTACGATATTCACATTCGCTGAGAATTTACTTTTTGGTCGCGCTTTTGGATCCTGGTTGTGGAGCCACCTCAGTGAAAAGTCCCTGTTTCTTGAGTAATCCGGTGATCCCTGGTCTCCTAAAATGTTGATCGCATAATTGGCATTAAAAAACCCGTTGTACTTATACCTTTTCCGGTAATTCATTGCTGGTTTCACTGCCCAGCTTCCAAGCGTGTAGATATCACCAACCAGTTTCAGGTCAAGGTGTTCATTAATGGCTGCATAGTACCCGCCATTCTCAAAGTAAAATCCCCTCTGGGCAGATTCACCATAGGTCGGAATCACAATACCAGAGCGTTGTCCTTTTTTATTGGGGAACAGTCCAAACGGAACAAACAATGGTGTAGGAACATCTTCGATGACTAAAAATGCCGGCCCTGTAACAATTTTTTTATCCGGGATAACTTTCGCCTTTTTAAACCTGAATTCAAAATGAGGATGATCCTCCTGATCACATGTGGTATATGAACCATAAAGAACGTTGGTATTGTTATCCGGCATTTTTTTTACCAGCCTTCCATGGATGTAACCCTCAGAATCCTCAGTCAACACAGTGTTTACCAATCCTTTTTTGCTAACAAAGTTGTACCGCATTGATTCCGATGCAAAGGTATTTTCCCCAATAGTGAATACAGGCTTGCCTACAAGTTTACCCAGTGAGTCGGTGGACCCGGTTGCATAAATTTCATTGGTCGTAAACTCGATCTCAACATAATTTGCCTTCAGATTCATATCCTGGTAAATGATTTCAGCGCTATTGTACATGTAAATCATTTTTTCTCTCATATCGAGCCTGATTGAGTCTTCAGATTTGTAATAAACGATCGATTCAACAGCTCCCGGGGATATTTTCATATCAGGTGCAAGCGAATCAGATTCAGGTTTTGCAGGTGATATGGTGTCCTGAAATAACAATAAACTATCGGGGGAAAACTGATGCATTGTGCTGTTTTGTGCACCCGTAATCTCTGCAGATTGAGCAACAGCGAGTAGTATAAACAATACCC
>JBLRXC010000127.1:0-9086 GCA_047920975.1 Bacteroidales bacterium
CTAAAATCAAAAATCGTTAATCCTTGTTCGATATTCAATAATAATCTTTATATTGGTAGTTTATAGACAAGCTCTAAATAGTTTTCCCTGCCAGGTATCCCGCTCCTCCATTCGTTTTTCTATCAAAATATTCACCTGGTCGTTTCGGATTCCTCCCCAGTTGGGACCTGCATGAAAACGGGGAGGAATTTCCCCGGTGAAGCGCTCTATGATCATCTCCGGAGTTAACCGCTCAATGAAAGAGATGATAAAATCGATGTATTCTTCAAGGGTGAAAAATTGGAAGGAGGTAGGATTGTTTTGATATTCACCGGCCATAACCGTGTTCTTCATGATCTGAAGCTGATGAAATTTTATGGAGGTCAATGGAAGTTTAGAGACAATGCTGGCAGCATCAAGCATTTCTGAACGGGATTCTCCGGGTAACCCAAAAATCAAATGTCCTCCGGCTTTGATACCGTATTCGTTTGTTAGCTCAATGGCTCTGACTGCTTGCTCAAATGTATGCTTTCTGTTGATTTTATAAAGGGTTTTATTGTACACCGACTCAATGCCATATTCAATGATAACATAATGAGTTCGGTTCAATTCCCTGAAGTATTCCAGTTTTACCTCATCGATGCAATCCGGCCGGGTTCCGATAACCAAGCCTACAACTCCCGAAAATTTCAAAGCCTCTTTGTATATTTCCTTGAGCACTGCTAAGGGAGCATGTGTATTGGAGTAGGTTTGAAAATAGGCGAGGAAGTTTTGTACCCGGCGGTATCGTACGCGGTGAAATTCAATTCCTTCTTCCAATTGCTGCGTAACAGATTTATCAGGTGAACAATAGGAGGGATTGAAAGCATCGTTGCTGCAGTAGGTGCATCCGCCATATCCAAGGGTTCCATCCCGGTTCGGACAGGAAAAACCGGCATCAATGGATACTTTCTGAACTCTTTGCCCAAATTGTTTTTTCAGGTATTCAGCGTAGGAGTTGAACCGGCGCGCGCGCCCCCAGGAGTAATTCATCAACTACAGATATTATCGGTTAAAAAAGAGAGAGCCGCCCGAAACATGAGCAGCTCTCAGAAATTTCGTTACACTTTGATCTACTTTGTAGCGTTTTCGAGTCGTTTTATGATTGAGAAAACAAATGCTGCTGAGGCAAGACAGCAAACAACAAAGATCAGCCAAACCTGCCACAATTCAATCCGCACCCACATCGAACTTCCAACGAATAAAAGCTGGTTTCCTATGGCTGTTGCACCAAGCCATCCTCCCTGCATCAAACCCTGGAATCTTGGAGGAGATACCTTCGAAACAAAAGAGATTCCCATAGGACTCAGGAAAAGTTCTGCAATAGTGAGAATCAAATAGGTATTGATCAGCCAGTAGGGTGAAACCCTGTCGGGTGATGGTTCCCCGGCCAGATCTGCCGGCGACACCAAACCCCGTGAGGCCAAAACCAGGAACAGGAAACCCAGTGCGGCCAAAAGCATTCCGATTCCGATTTTCTTGGGAGAACTCGGCTCTATGTTTCGTTTTCGCCAATATGCAAATAACCATACAACAACAGGTGTCAGGAAAACAATGAAAATGGGGTTAAACTGCTGAAAAATTTCAGGTTCGATAATGTTCTCCATATCAAATTTCTGATAATAATAATAACTCAGGAACCCGCCAACGATGATCAATCCTGCACCAATGAATCTGGTTGTGGATTTAACAGATTTCTGCAGCAGCAGAACGATTCCAAATATCCCAGCAATGATGGCCAGAAATGCCCTGAGGTCAAAGAACATATTGGTGAATGGTGAAACCGTTTTTGCAGTGTAATCGCGGGCAAAATAGGTAAGCGTGAGTCCATTCTGATGGAAAGACATCCAAAAGAAGATAACCACAACAAAGATGAGACCGAGTGCAATGAGTCGCTTTTTCTCTTCTGCCCAGGGCATCTGGATGATGCTGGCATCTTTTTCAACCTGTTTTTTCCGGTCAGGAAGCATTCTTTTAAAGAATATATAAATCAAAAGGCTCATGACCATTGCCGCAGCGGCTACGCCGAATGCATAATGAAAGCCTGTTGAGAAGACGCTGATGTAACTGTCTGCAAAAGACGAAAGGTCAGTCACTGTGCTGGAAGAAACTTTGTCAGCGAGTTGCTGCATCCTTGAGGTATCAACCAATGAGCCATTGATGTACCGGTGGCAAAGCTGGGGAAGGTCGGCATCATACTGAAAACCGTTTCTGTTGAGCCACCAGGTCCGAACAGACCGGGCAGCACTGGGTGCAAAAAAAGCACCAATATTGATACCCATATAAAATACACTGAAGGCAGAATCACGCAAATGAGAAAATTTGGGATCATCATACATTTGACCTACCAGTGCTTGCAGGTTTCCTTTAAACAATCCATTGCCAAATGCAATGGTAAACAGCCCAATGAGCGTAAATGTAAGTCCGAATACCGGAATGGTCATGAGCAAATAGCCCACAAACATGGTAAAAATACCGATCAGAATGGTGCCTTTGTAGTTCTGTGACCTGTCGGCAATGATCCCTCCAAGTAAAGCAAGAGCGTAAATGGAGAAGTAGAATACGCTGTATATAATACCGGCATTATCGGCTGCCAAGCCATACTTTGCCTGTAAAAACAGCACCAGGATTGCCATCATGGTATAAAAGCCGAACCGCTCTCCCATGTTCGCAAAAAATGCAACGTAAAGTCCTTTTGGATGTCCTTTGAACATAATGATGAAGTGTCAAAATTGTTTGTAATTGATAACCTATTTTTTTTTGAAGCAAGCAAAAATAATTAAAATACCAAGCGGGTGATATTTACTTAAAAAAAATGGATCCAAAGAAAAACAATCAATACATGCCTGTCTGACAATGTCCTCAATTTGAAGGTAACTCAAGGCCAAAGCCCTGCCGTTTATCCGCCTGTTTTAGTTTAAAAGAGAGAAAGATTGAGATGATCCCACACAAGACCAACAGCAAAATGGGGATTTTGTAGTCATAATAATTCAGCATCTCATTGGCTTGCATTAATTTAACCAATTCACTGATCTGACCACCTGTCAGGCTGCCATCAGCGATGATGCTGGCCTTTATACCAGTCAAGTATTCCTCGGCATCGGGCTGTTTAGACTGAATTTCTTCAATAATTCCATCAAGGGTCAAAACAACCTGTTCCTGGGTTTGTGTTTCCGTAACCTCAAGACTGTTTCTTACCTGATCAATGGCGATCTTTGTATCTGAGTTCACAGGAATGGTGATCAGCAATGCACCTATTCCCCAGAAGAAAAGACCCAGTCCCCAGTTTTGGACGGTAAACATGGAAGCATAAGCAGTCCCCAGTCTGTTTTCAGGGACTATTTTGGCTACTGATGGCCACATGGCTGCCGGGACCAGAGAGAAAGCAATTCCAAGGCTGAGCAGTCCCATGTATGCAAAGATGGGGTTGTTGGAGAGTGAGAGGGATACGTGTGCAAAAATCAGGAGCAGGGCACCAAGCATCATCAGTGAGGCAGCTTTTCCCCGCTTATCAACCACACTGCCAAATATCGGCGTAAAGATAATGGTTCCCAGGGGGATCAATGCAGAGGTTTTGGGTCCATTTTGCAGCCACAAACCAATCATTTCGCGGTTCAGAAAAACAATGACAGAAAATACAGCCAGAATAACGATCCGGGCAATTATTTTTTGACTGGCTCCATTGATGTTATTTGGAACCAAAGTGATACCCAGGGCAAAGAGAAAAACGACAATGTAAACAAATGCATTTCCGATGGCTTCGCTTCCAAACATGATTACGGATGCTCCTTCGGGTAATACATAAGTAAAACCGAACTTATTGACCAAAAGGTCAGGTGCATACTGGATGAATGGGAATACAGCAGAGTAAAATGCCACACAGAGCAGGGTTATGTAAACAAAGGAGCTGTTTTTAACAAGTTTAACAAGATCCGAAAATTTGAAATCTTCTGAGGTATCTGCCTTGGCTTCAGCTGCTGACCCCGGATCTTTTTCCAACTGGAGTGAGGCAAGGGCTTTGTCCTGCCTGTCAATTTTGATATCGAGAAATACATAGATCACAAACATGACCATGGCAATTCCGATAAGGGTGGCGGCAAATGTGACCGCAGGAGCAACAACACCACCAGCTATATCAAGAGAGATGGCGATGGCCAGGGCTGACCCCAGACGTCCAAATCCCATATTGATCCCCATGGCGAGCGCTATTTCATAACCTTTGAACCATTTTACGAGTGTTCGCATGACAATGACACAAACTACCTCAAGTCCAATCCCGAAGAAAACCCTGCCGAGAATCAATCCCAATAGCGGATTATTTTCAAATATGATACCTGAGGCTGTGAGCGCTGATACAAGGCCACCCAGTGTTGCGAGGCCGCCAAAAACAAAGCCGGCAATTCTGATTCCCCACTTGTCAAGAATGATACCACCTACGATGATCATACCAAATACATTGGCAATGGTTGTCAGTCCGATGATCCTGCCGAATTGTTCACTGGTGAACCCGAATTCATTTTCCATCAGGTCTTTGAGTCCGGAATAAAAATCCTGGAAATAGTAAGTTGCAAACATCAGCCCACTGATTAACAGCATTACCAGCCAACGCATGGCTGCACTGTCACGCAAGGTTTTCTTATTCAAGTCTGTCATGTTGAATGTTTTTAAGTAAATACTAAGAATGAAAATTTTGGAAAAACATATATTGAATGAATTGAAAGCACAAGTTTAAAAATTTTGATGGGCAAACATACAAAAAATTGGAAATCAAACGCCGACACTAATCCCGGCCATGATAAATATTTGATGATCTGTTTTTATTTTGTACATTTGAGTCTTTAAAACCCTGAACGAAATGAAAACAATCATTCATGAACCCCAATCTGTTTCCGGAACCCTTTTTTTGAAGTATTTCAACCAGGTCCTTCAGGATAAAGAACCCAAACTGTTTGAAACAGGTCCTTACATCTCCATTTCGAGAGATTTTGGTTCTATGGCAAACGATATAGCCCGCCGGCTGGCGGGAGAGCTTACCCGCCTGTCAAAGGCTAAAGGTCTTAAAAAGGAATGGAAATGGCTGAACCAGTCTATATTGGTTGAATCATCCAAAGCGCTTGAACTCAGTCCGGCGAAAATTGAGTATGTGTTCAGATCCAAACAAAAAACAACCCTGGAAGAGGTTGTTGAGGCCATGTCAACCCGGTACTACAAAAGTGATAAAAGAATCAGAAACACCATCATCAAGGTGATCAGTTCAATTGTACAAACAGGCCATGTGATCATTGTTGGAAGAGGGGGAGTCGCTTTCCGGCATGACAATCCCCATTCATTGCACATCAAATTAACTGCCCCACTCGACTGGAGGATTGATAGGATAAGTCGAAACTATAACAAAAGCCGGGCAGAAGCAAAAAAATTCATTCAGGATATGGACAAAGAAAGAAAATTCCTGATTGATAATTTCGTAGGATTTGAAACCGACACTTCGCTGTTTGATGCTGTTTTTAACCGGAAAACCATGTCCGAAGATGAGATCGTCTCGATGATCCTGAACCTTGCCGAAGCCAGGAAGATGATCTGATAAACAGGAATCAACTGACCCTGAATTTGAATTTTTTTTCGGCCAGTTCTGTATTTGCTTTGACGATTTTTTCCTTCAACCCCTCCTTAAAATTTTTAACTTTGTCACCTATTCCGGTATCCCCTGCTGCCAAAATCTGGGCAGCAAGGATGGCAGCGTTTTGTGCACCATTGATGCCGACTGTGGCCACCGGTATACCAGGGGGCATCTGAACTATGGATAAAAGGGAATCAAGTCCGTCAAGAGAGGCTTTGATGGGTACACCAATGACCGGAAGCACTGTCATGGCAGCAACCACACCAGGGAGATGGGCAGCCATCCCGGCAGCGGCAATGATCACTTTCACACCTCTTGATTTGGCTGATTTAGCAAATTCTTCTACCTTTTCAGGTGTACGGTGTGCAGAAAGTGCATTGATTTCAAAGGGGATTTCCATTTCATCAAGAAATTTTGCTGCATCTTCCATCACCTGATAATCAGAAGTGCTGCCCATAATGATGCTGACAAGGGGTCTGTTTTCCATGTTAAATTTTTTTACAAACATACATCTTTTTAGGTGATATTTATCCGGACCATTGTGGTCATTGTTCATTCCGGCACAATTCCCTGAGATATATCTTCGGTTAACTATTTCAGGATCTTTCCTGCCGAACTTATTATCTTTGCGGATAAATTTACAAACAGATGAAAACCATTCAGGTTCACGACAAAGACTTTGTTCTATATATTTCTTCTGACAAAATTCAGGAATCTGTTAAAAAGTTAGCCTTCAATATCAATCAGGATATGGCTGGCAAGACTCCTTTATTCCTCGTCGTTCTCAATGGGGCTTTCATGTTTGCCGCTGACCTTTTTAAAAATATCGATATTCCTTGCGAAATTTCATTTGTTAAGCTATCATCCTATATCGGAACCAGAACCACTTCTGCAGTACGTGAACTGATCGGGCTGGATGAAGTATTGCATGACCGGACGGTTGTGATTGTTGAAGACATCATTGACACAGGAATTACCATGGGAGTTACCCGTGAAAAACTAAAAAACCTTGAAGCAAAAGAGGTGAGAATTGCAACCCTGCTCTTTAAGCCGGAGGCTTTTACCATGAATTATGCCATTGACTATGTTGGAATGGAAATACCCAATGATTTCATCGTAGGATATGGTCTTGATTACAATGGCCGGGGTAGAAATTATCCTGACATTTATAAAATCATTGACTAAATAATTATGGGCAATCCAAACTTTGTTGATTATGTGAAAATTAACTGCCGGTCAGGGAAAGGGGGTGCAGGTTCAACCCATTTTTTTCGCAGCAGGACAAACCCAAAAGGTGGACCTGACGGTGGTGACGGTGGACATGGAGGTCACATAATCCTCAAAGGAAACAGAAACTTATGGACCTTGTTGCATCTGAAATATACCAAACATGTCAAAGCCGAAAACGGGCAGGCGGGATCAGGAAGTTTGAGAACAGGAGCGAGTGGCAAAGATGTTATTCTTGAAGTACCCCTGGGAACCATTGCAAAGAATGCAGAAACCGGTGACTTTCAATGTGAAATTACTGAGCATGGTCAGACCTTAATCCTTGTGCAGGGTGGACGGGGAGGATTAGGGAATGATCACTTCAAATCATCTACAAACCGTACCCCCCGGTATGCCCAGCCCGGTGAACCCGGATTGGATGAATGGCATATCCTTGAGCTTAAACTGCTCGCCGATGTCGGATTGGTGGGCTTTCCCAATGCAGGGAAGTCAACACTTTTGTCAGTAATCTCTGCTGCCAAACCCGAAATTGCCGATTATCCCTTTACCACGCTGACACCAAACCTTGGAATGGTCAGATACCGGGATGACAGGTCATTTGTTGTGGCAGATATCCCCGGAATCATTGAAGGTGCGCATCAGGGAAAGGGATTGGGCTTACGTTTCCTCAGGCACATTGAAAGGAATTCTATCCTCCTTTTTACGATACCGGTAGATTGTAATGATATTTCGGCGGAATTCTCCGTTTTACGCAATGAATTAAGGCAGTATAATCCCGAACTTCTTGACAAGGAGATCATCCTCGCCATTACGAAATCCGATCTGGCCGATGATGAACTTATACGGGAAATGCAAAAAAATCTGCCCGATGTCCCCTGGGTCTTTGTATCCTCGGTCACAAAAAAAGGATTGATCAAACTCAAAGATTTGATCTGGATAAAACTTAATTATCAGCCTGAGATTTGATTGAACAGCTAAAACATTGGGATGAACAACTTTTCCTGTTTTTCAACGGGTATCACAATGAATTTTGGGATTTTGTCATGTATTGGGCCAGTGAAAAGTATATCTGGATTCCATTATATGCGCTGTTTTTTTACCTCCTTTTAAAGCACTTCCAAAAACATGCAATTCCCATCATTCTTCTTGTCATTGTTTTGATATTTCTAACTGACCAATCCTCTGTCTGGATTAAGAATTCAGTTGAACGGCTGAGACCCTGCCATGAACCAGAACTTGATGGGATGGTGCATCTCGTTAAAGAAAAGTGCGGAGGTGCCTATGGATTTATTTCGTCACATGCGGCCAATCATTTCGGAATTGCCGTCTTCCTCTCTTTAATTTTTAACAAAAAGATACGGTTTATTACCAGTCTGTTGATTTTGTGGGCAATATTCGTCTCGTACAGCCGGATATACCTGGGTGTCCATTACCCCGGCGATTTATTGTCAGGAGCAATAGTGGGTATATTATCCGGTTGGATTGTTTTTAAATCCGGCCAATTATTGTGTTTACGAGGCTGTTTAAGTTAGACGCTCTTTAACTTGTGATGACAGAGGGATGTACCCCAATCATTTGAAATTGCCTGGTCAAGCACTTCACCTCTTTAAAAATTTTGTTATTCTGGAAGACTCCATTACTTTTGCTCCGGCATCATTTTACAAAACCTATTTGTAACACCAGTGGACAAAGCCGGACGTAAGCATCTCAGGGAGAAGAAAAAAAAGCTCAGGCAACAGCGAAAGCAGTATTTGCGTGAAGAAAAACAATCCCTTCATCGACAAAAGCAGGATTTGCGTCAAAAAAATGCTGCAATGCGGAAAAGGATACGGCAAGATCGATTGGATTACCTGAAAGACAGGATTTTACGTTTTATCAGGCAGCCCATCAAAAGAAGACATGTGAAGCCTGAAGAAAAAGCACTGCGGATTGCCGTCAGGGAAGATATGAAACGGGAAAGGCGTGAACGAATGCAGCAGCTTCCTCAAATGGTTACAGCTTCTGTCGGAGATTCAGTGAAAAGACGGCGTGACAGTATTCGCTTCTTTTTCATGTATCTGAGAGACTCCTTGTCGGGGATCCGTATGATCAGAAGCAGTCGCATATTGCAGGCAGAACTTTTAAAAATCCTTTTCAATTCCGGTACCCTGTTTATTCTGGCATTTGTCATGGTTTATTTTGCAAACCAGCTTGTAACGATTTTCACAGCTCGTTTTTATGATAT
>JBLRXC010000128.1:0-9038 GCA_047920975.1 Bacteroidales bacterium
CCGTGTAACGGGTGATTCGAGAATGCGAGCCATTGAGATACCAAAGATCACCAGCGCAATATTGTTTCCCAATAGCAAGGTGCCGATAATCCGTGAAGGGTTTTTGACAAACTGAGCCAATATTTTAGCACTCAGCAATCCCTTGTTTTTATCCAATTCTATTTTTAACTTATTGGAACTGATGAAAGCAATCTCCATCCCTGAAAAAAAGGCCGAGAAAATCAAAGTGATCAGTACAATGGCAATGTCGTTCATGTGCTATACATCAAATTTGCTTTCCATCTAAATTTCATCATTGTCATCCGGGTAGACCCTGAATTCTCCCGAGGGATTTCTTATTTCGTAATAATCGAAATTCTGGTCAGAGGTCAATCCATCACCAAAGATAATTTCGTTGGGTTTGGTAATTTTTACAAAAACATCCGAATAAATAATCTCTCTCCTCCTGTCCCATACCAGATGCTCTGTATCAAGCTGCTCATCTGTATCAAGATTTTTAACAACTACATTGTTTTTGGCTTCCATCAGATTTTTCTTTTCGTGATGAACACCATAATTGGCGTTGATTGTAGATTGCGGATTAGCAACCGAATCAAATAAAATCAACTCAAAACCTTCCGGAAATTCCTGATAACCTTCATCCATTTCGTAAGTTTTCATCAGGGGGCTGGATAAAACGGCTTTGATCCTTCCTGAATCGCTGTAAAAAATCCTGATATCACGGGCATATTCAAATTGCAGGGTATCAGATGAATCCAATGAACGAATGGTTTTCATATCATTTTCACATCCCGCAAAAACAAGAAAGAGGAAGGCTAAAAGAGGACTAATCACCATTGACTGACAAAAGACTTTTTGTTGACCTGATGATAAGGTTTTCGTTTTTTCAGATTCGGGTTTCACAACTTTTCATAACTAGTTAGAAGATCTAACAGTGGTTGTTTCATTGATCCAGCATTCAACAGTATAGGCATCACCTTCGTTGAGGTCATAGAAGAAAATGGTCTCCTTTGCAGGGAAATACTGCGAAAAGGTACTGATTTTAGTCCGGGCAAGGTCCTCAACGGATGGATCGACATTTCTGGCCCTGATGTATTTATCCACAGCAGCCCAGTATGCTACTTTTGAAGTCAGATCATTATCACCGCAATCTTTGGCACTGCTTGCATACAAGTCACCAATCAAAATATATATTTTACCGTCGTTGGGCCTGACTTTCAATACTTCATAACATTCGTTTCTTGCCTGTGGATACCTTTTCAATTGGAAATAAACATGGGCTAGTAAAAAGTTAACATCAGCCCTTGCCTGGTCATCTGCATGCAACTGAATTGCCTCCTGGAGGTATCTGACTGCATCGTTATAATTTTCACGCCGTATATACATTTTACCCATCAATTCGGCTGATTTGGCACTGGGTTCAAGTTTATGCAAATTTTCAGTTGCCTCCAGAAACAGATCGGAATCGGTGCAATTTTTCCTGTCAAGTAATTTGGTAATTTTCTTCAGCAATTCTACGTTCTTTGGTTCATCGTTAAATTTTACGGTGTAAATGCTTATGATATCAGGACAAGTAGCATAAGGTTCTATAGAAAGCTCAAGATTACCTCTGACATTTTCCCAGGATGTAACTTTTTTTTCCTCACCTTCTGTTCTGAAACGGTTAATATTGAAGTCAATGATTTCACTCGCCTGGTCATAAACTTCAAAAAGCAGTGTACGGTCTGCTTTTTCTGATTTCACCATCTTTTCGGCCGATCTGAACAGATATATAAGGACAGCCCCGTTTGATTCATTCCCCTCGAGTTCGACCGATCTTTTTAAATTGGTATAAGCCTCTTCATATGCTTCAGGTCTTAATTTATACAATTCTGACCCTCTCTTTCCAAGAACAAATCCTTCATTGCCAAAATATTTTATCCTGTTGTCGTAAACCATCATCAGCGTGTCAATGTATTTCTCACGTTTTGCCTTATCGGTTTCATTTTGAATAAGTTCATCAACCAGACGCTCACCGTGCAGGTAAATATTTCTGGTGCTTTGAGGGCAGTTAAGGAAAACCCATCTCCAGGGTCTGATGGCATCTTTCCACGCCGGAGATTTGTAATCACTATCTCTCCACTGCTTAAAGAATTCAAAATATAAGGAGTTATTCATCACACAATTAACACTGTCGGAACCGTATTTTTCGGAAATAGTATCCTGGGACTTTACATTTGTCATTGCGGCAAAATAAATCACAACCCCCAGTACGGTTATCATTTTTTTAAACATTGCTGAACCTGAATTAATTTTAGCTTTTTTCATTTTCCCTTACAAAATTAAGGATTAATCATTATATGATCATTCTGTTAATTATACCTTCTTTTAAAGAACCACCACTCGTAAACCGAGATACCAATGTAGGTATTGAAATAGTTTTCACGAATCAGCCCGTTTTTAAGCGTTCCCTTTTCACCGATTTCAAACCCAATATTGATCATCGCCATTGTTCTTCTCAGTAAAGTTCCTCTTAAAGGCAACCCTGTTCCAAAAGTTATACCAAACTCCGGAAGGTTCTCATTTCTAAAATCCAGGTATGATTTTCCAAAATAGCCTCCTGCACGATATTCTACCCTTTGTATGTATGAAGGGCTGTTTCTGTCAGGTATTATTTTACCTCCCAAATGGAAAGAGTGGCTGTTGACCAATGAATCAGAACCTCCATAGGTATTGTATTTTGACCAGTTGTTTGCCTTGTAATCAAAACCAAACAGCCACCGATGTTGCTGCGAAATTGTAAAGCCTATTCCATAACCATCCGGCAAAACCACTTTTCCATCCTGATTATCAAGGATCATTACGGTATCCTTTATCACTTCAACTCCGCTGACCACACCCGAATAAGACCTCATGAGATAATCTCTTTTTGCATTCAGATCTATTTGAGGGGCGTAGGTTCCTCCAATCACAAGGTCAATTTTATCATTCAGCTTACGGTGAACCTGCAAGCCAAAATCGAAAGCCAGACCATTTACAACGGTCGTATTATTGATGATCGTATTCACCATATACAATGAATCAGGGTAGGTGACGCGCTGAATATGATCCATTGTACCAAAAAGGTAGGATGAATTGATCCCGAAAGATATAAAGGGGGCGGGTTGAAAAGCATTTCCCCAAAGAAAACGATTCAAACCTCCTTCTCCTGAAAAATCATACCTTATGGTGCCAATCTGTTCCTTGTAATCCTGATCAAAAACACTATAACCCAGGCCACTGTATGGAACCAATCCAATACTGGTACGCCACCAGGAGGCAACAGGAAAGCCAAAAAGGAGGTGACTGAAGGAGGCATGAAAATTTGACGAATTGAGTTCCGTTGTTTTGAGGGTGGTTGAATACCCGGCCAACCCTCCCTCGAATACAAAAGAAGTACTGTCGAAACCAGAGTAAGAAGCAGGGTTGTTAATATTTACAGATACATTATCACGGAAGCCAAGTGATAATCCTCCCATTGACTTGTTAGGCACATTGTTCACATTGTACAACTGGCCAAGTCCAAAAGCAGAATAGGGTGAATGGAGGTTTGACTGCGCCTGCACAATAGAATATATTGACAGATACAGCATACCTGCTAAAAAAAGAAGGATGTATTTTTTCAAATTATTGCTTCACGTTAAATTTCAGAATCTCGTTCAAACCTTTCAAAACCAGATTTGAAACTGCAAAGATGTCACTTTTCGTATATTTTTCAAAATAATTCATATCTCCACCGGTGAAAACAGTGATGAGTTGTGGAAACTTTTTCCTGTACTGTTCTGAGACCCCTTCTATCTCAGCAAAGACACCATTAATCACTCCCGAAAGGATTGAATTCTCTGTAGTATCTCCGATTAGTTTTGCTTCTTTCCTGCCCACAATGAAAGGAAGATTCCCGGTAAATGCATGAAGTGCCCTGAACCGCATGACAATACCCGGAGAAATACCACCCCCGATAAACTCCCTGTTCCGGTTTGTAAAATCATACGTGATACAGGTCCCGGCATCGATCACCAACAGGTCAGCGCCGGGAAACATGGATGATGCTCCCACAGCTGCAGCAATCCGGTCGTTTCCCAGAGTAACAGCTGTTTTGTAGCAAATTGTAATGGGAACCTGCAGAGATGAGTTCAAAGTAAAAATCTCCAGCCTGTCTTTCAACGCGTTCACAAGCTGACTGATGTCTTTCACTACTGAGGAGATGATCCCAAATCTTATATGGCCTAGCTCCGGATTTTTTTTCTCAAACTCATGGATGACCTTTATCAATTTTGGACCTGATAAGTCGTTGAAAGTAAAAAGTTCGAGGCAACGATCCTTGTGAAAGAAAGCCACCTTGATCATCGTATTGCCATGATCAACCACAAGGTTCATATGACATTTTTATTGAATTGAATCATTGGTAAAATCGAAAGAATAAAACAATACCGCATCAATGACTTCATGGTCTTACATTTTTCATAATCCCGGCAAATTTACCATAATCCTGGTAATTGGCAACTTCGCTTCTAAATCCTGAATAAAAGTTAAGCGGTGATTTCATTTTTTTTTAAAAATAATTTATTGGACAAATCAGCCAAAGTCTTAATTTTGCAATCCTTGTCCAGCGAATGGTAAAGTGTTTAAATAATTTTGGGCCTATAGCTCAGATGGTTAGAGCAACTGACTCATAATCAGTAGGTCCCAGGTTCAAGTCCTGGTGGGCCCACAATAATTACGGAAAGCGAACCGGTTTTCTTTTTTATATCCAGTTGCTCCCCTTTTATAAATGAAGCTGCACGGAATTGACATTTATCTTTGAAGCCCTATCCGCTGGTGATGAATGAACTTCTAGGTCCGGGAGCTACTTTTTATCTCCGGAATTTTAGCAGCCGGTTTAAACGTCTCTGTTTCAGTAAACACCTTTCTATAAGTGATATGAATTTTCCCGGGACTTGCACCCATTGCATCAATGGTAGCTTTCATTTTGGGATTGAAATCACCAACCCATGATATTTCAATCTCTTGGTAATGGGGCCGTTTTTTGAAAAGTGGTTCCTGGAGATGCCAGAAAATGGATGATTCGATGCCTATTCCCTGAAACTTTGGGATCACACCCATGATATTTATTCTTGACCTGTTGACAAGTTTACTTCGTCGCAACATCAGAAAGCGAATTTTGTTCAATAAATGAAACCGGCCATTAAAACGTTTAAATATCTGGTTCATATCCGGAAGCATGACAAGAAATGCAATTGGTTTACCATCAAAATAAGCAAACCAGATGAACTCTTCGATTAAAACCGGGCGGGCCTCTTCAAAACTTTTTTTCACCTTGGCAATACTCAGCGGGGAGAAGTGTTCATGATATACCCAGGCCGAATTATATATTTCCACAACATCTGCAGCAAATTTGTCAATCTCCTCTTTTTTAATATGTTTAAATGTATAACCCGGTTTGCGCATGACCCACTCAGCAATTTTCCAAAATCTTTCGGGAAATGGTTTTCGCAGATCAAGATGCTTGGACTCCTGTTCAAAAAAAGGCTTGAATCCATAATCTTCAAAAAGTCTCTTATAATAGGGTGGATTGTAATTCATGCCAAAAGCGGGTTGCGTGAAACCATCCACAAGCAATCCCCAATAGGTATCATTTTCACCAAAATTCACAGGGCCATCCATTGATCCCATGCCTTTGTCTTCGAGCCATTCCCTGCAAGCCTCAAAAAGCATGAAAGCTGCTGCCTGGTTATCAATACATTCGAAAAAACCCATCCCTCCGGCAGGCGGATTATATCTTGCAGCTTTTTCTTTATTGTAAAAGGCAGCTACCCGTCCTATCAAATTTCCATGCTGGTCATTCAGTATCCAGCGAACAGCATCCCCCTGATCGAAGTACCGATTTTTTTTCGGATTAAAAATTCCTGCAATAAGTGAATCCGGCGGACAAACCCAATGGGGATCGCCTTTGTAAATTTTACGGGCACAATCAAAGAATCTCCTTTCGGTACTTTTATCAACAACCCTGACAATCTTCATACTACTCATTTAGAAGTGCAAAAATAGCATTTATGGTACAATAGGAAAAAAGAAAGGCCGGGGGAATCCCGGCCTTCAGAACTAAGATAACGCTTATAAAGAGGAGAATCGGGGGTATATCAGTGCTTGATCAGCTTACGGGTTGTTACATTCCCGTTTACTGTCAGTACCTGCACCAGATATACTCCAGGGTGAAGATCTGCAATATGGTACTCCGGAATCAGCGATGTAAAATTTCTGACCATTTGTCCGGAAAGGTTGATGATACTCACCTGTTCAATATTTTTTGATCCTTCAATCACAAACAGGTTTGTTGCGGGGTTGGGATAGATTGTAATCATCGTTTCATTAGTTTTGTTTTGAATTGTAGTGATTATTGTTTGTGCAAAATAATAGGCTCCCATATCAGCAATGGTTTGATCAGGGTCCGGTTCAGATAACGGATTTCCCTTGTCAATACAGGGAGATGTCAGTTCGCTCACAACCGGAAAATCTGCCCATGTGAGCTGAAAATTATTATTCAGAGGGTCAGCAAACAGAGGGTCGGCATCAATGTTACCTTTACCGGGATAACCACCCTCCACATTGGTATAAGTCACCAGTGGCTGGGCTTGAAGTGAATGAATAGCATCCGGGTAATTTTGCCAGATGACGGCATTTGAGAGATTATTGCTCTGGTTTGTCTCTGCATCATGATAAAATCCTCCACCGGTATTACCTGCAGTGTTATAGGCAAATGTGCAGCGGTCTGCGGTTAGATTTCCGTTTTGATTGAAAAGCCCACCCCCATTTTGAGTGGCCGTGTTGAATGAAACAACGGAAAAAGTGATATCCAGGCTGGCTTGGCTGTTCAGGTAAATTCCTCCTCCTTCCAAAGCAGAATTATCACTTATAAAAAGTTTTTCAAAGGTTAAATGGCTGTGGGATCCATATACCCCCCCTCCCAATTGCGCTGAATTGGAATGAACATCCAAATGACTGAACGAAGCAAAAGCATCCATGGAAACAGATATTCCTCCGCCATTCCCTGCAGTTTTATTGCCGTAAATTGAACCATTATAGAAAAAAGGAAACAGGAAACCGAATGAATTACCAATAAGAGACAATCCTCCTCCATTGTTGTTCCTGATCGAAAAATCCGAAACCTGGGGAGCGGAATAATGGACTGCCATGCCGGTATTTTTATTGTCTTCAATAACAGTATTCTCAATGGTTACATCAGAAAATTCCATCAGCAATATACCGTGCGCTGAATTATTCCTGAAGGTGGAATGACGAATGAGCAGATTTTTATAAAACAGGCAAGTGATGCCGCTTCCTGCACTATATTCGACAACGCAAAATTCCAGTTTGGATAATTCAGTTTGATTGGCTGCAAAATCCATAAATACAATACCAAACCAATTGTTATAGTTTCCGCTGCTAAACCCGGAAGTATCCTGTACGGTGAAATAAATGCTGTCAGCAGCAGTTCCCAAAGCCTCCAGACGGCCATATACCTCGATGGCATAGGGGCCTGCAAAGATAACTTCCACTCCTGCATCAATTTTGAGGCGTTCCTCCTCCTGAACTATCAGATCCCCTTCTATTACATAAGGGCTTCCCTCTGCACTCCATTCCCCGGAGGCTTCACCACCGGTTACATAGGTTTGAGACTGGGTTGTAATGATTGTAAGTAATACAAGTATGATTGTAGTTGCCAGCTTTACCATGATTGTAAATTTTTTTGGGATCTTTCGATCCCCGTTTGTGATTACCTTTAATTACCCTGATGATTTTGGGATGGCCAAATATTGTGCTATTTCAATTTTTCGTGCTTTACAATCCGGCAATTCAAAAATTAAATATTTATTTATACATTGATATTCTGAATTTTACAACTTGTTTTTATATCATTTCAGCTTTATCGGGCAGGAAATTGATCGCTGGATGCATTTAAAATTTATTCCCAAATAGAGAAAGAATATGACCTTATTTTCCCAGATTTCAACTCAGCAGATTCTTCAATAAGGAGATTATTTAATTCATTTTATGCTATATTTGCACAAATTTAGCATACATTAAAATTAATAGGTATATTATGAAAAGACTGTTTCTAAGTGTTTTAACCTTTGCAATACTGGGGTTATCTTACCCTGTTTTTGCCTGTTCAAATTTCCTTGTAACGAAAGGTGCATCTGTCGATGGATCAACCTTTATCAGTTACTCAGCCGATTCACATGTTCTTTACGGAGAATTATACTACTGGCCGGCAGCAACCCACCCCGAGGGAGCCATGCTTGAGGTGTATGAATGGGATACAGGAAAATTTCTTGGAAAAATAAAACAGGCACCCCAAACCTATAACGTTGTCGGCAATATGAATGAATTTCAGGTTGCCATTGGGGAGACCACATATGGTGGATTAAAAGAGCTTGGTTCACAGACAGGTGCAATCATTGATTATGGAAGCCTGATGTACATCACACTCCAGCGGGCAAAGAGTGCCCGTGAAGCCATCCGGATCATGACTGAACTCGTTGCCGAATATGGCTACTACAGTTCCGGTGAATCATTTTCAATTGCAGATCCGAATGAAGCATGGATACTCGAAATGATCGGAAAAGGCGAAGGGAATAAAGGAGCAGTATGGGTTGCTCTGAGAATTCCTGACGGTTATGTATCAGCACATGCCAATCAGGCGAGGATTCAAGCATTCCCCCTTGCTGACGGGGTCAATTCAATCACATTTTCCCAGCGTGACAAACTCAGTCATCCCGATGTTGCATGTTATTATGCAGATGATGTGATCTCGTTTGCAAGGCAAAAAGGGTATTATACCGGTGATGATAAATCATTCAGTTTTTCTGACATCTATGCACCTGTTGATTTTGGCGGAGCCAGATTTTGTGAGGTTCGTGTCTGGTCATTCTTCAGGAGTGTAAAGGCCGGTATGGACAAATACCTGGATTACGCCTCCGGCCATAACCTGAAAAACAGGATGCCACTTTGGATTAAAC
>JBLRXC010000129.1:0-9036 GCA_047920975.1 Bacteroidales bacterium
AATATGCGGCCAGGCAATATCCATCCCGGTCGTAAAATTTGTATTGGATGTAGTTGTTGAATACATCCCAAGCGGATTGAAAATTCTCTCATCCATGAATAAATCCCAGCTTTTCCCGGATTTCCTTGCTATCACTTCTCCTGCCGCAATGAACATCACGTTCTGGTAGCCAAACCTGCTCCTGAAGCTGTAAGGATTCTCACGAAATCTGATCCGATCCAGCACCTCTTCCCGCGTGTAATCAGTCCCGTACCAGAG
Source organism: Bacteroidales bacterium (assembly GCA_047920975.1). Classification (GTDB taxonomy): domain Bacteria; phylum Bacteroidota; class Bacteroidia; order Bacteroidales; family JAADJA01; genus JAADJA01. The sequence goes on from JBLRXC010000129.1 coordinate 259, forward strand.
CAGGTCACCGTCAAAGGTCTGATAACCGGATCGGTGGCTGAGCATGTCCTGAATCTCCATTTCAGCAGTGATATATGGATCGAAAACCCTGAACTCAGGATAATGCTCAATCACTTTGTCAGTCCAGTTGAGTTTTCCTTCATCAACAAGCATGGCAATCCCGGCTGCGGTAAATGCTTTTGTCAAAGAGGCAATCCCGAAAACAGTTTCCGGTGTGACAAGGCTTCCGGTTTCGGTGTTGGTGTATCCGTATGCTTTGTTGAATACAATTTTGCCATCTTTGATGATGCCGACAGATAAACCTGGCATATCGAATACTTTAACGCCATTGGCAATATACCGATCCAGGGCTTCATGAGCTGATTTATCCTGTGATAACCCCTGTAAAACAGAAAAGAAAAGAAACATAGCAGCGATAAAGGCCACTCGTGGAAGTTTTGATTTCATACCGGTATGCATATAAAGTTGCGTATAAAATTACGAATTAATCATTTTCTACAGGAATCTGCCTCTCAAATCCCTCTTCCAGAGAAATAAAGGTCTCGGTACTTGTAACCTCAAGTATCGATTGGATCTTCTCAACAAGGATCTTTTTCAGATGCTCATTGTCGCGGGCATATATTTTCACCAACAGAGAATATTTGCCGGTGATGTGGTGACACTCAACAATCTCAGGTATTCCACTGATTTTTTGAAACACCTCCTGGTGTGTTGTTGCTGTAGTGAGGTTAACCTGAATTCCTACAAAAGCGCAGGTCAAAAATCCGACACCCTTCGGACTAAGTGTGAACTGTGATCCTTTGATAACCCCTTCTTCGGTCATCCTGGAAACCCGCTGGTGGACAGCTGCTCCGGAAACATTGCACCGCCGGCCAACTTCAAGAAAGGGAATCCGTGCATCGGCGGTGAGGATAGTCAGAATTCTCTTGTCGAGACTATCAAGGTGAAAGTGAAGTTTCATATTTTTATCTAATAAATTACAAATTTACAAGATTATACCAATTACAGTTACAGTTTTTAGCTGAAAAGTTGAGAGAATCTGGTTTAAAGGTGATATACCCCGGACTGAAGTCTCACAAGGATCATGAATTGATGAAAAAGATCATGAACCCGGGTTTTGGGTTTGGCGGCATGCTGGCACTGGATATGGGTACCACCGACCGTGCCAACCGGTTCATGGAGAAGATGGAGCAGGAAGGCGTGGGATTCCTCGCCGTAAGCCTGGGTTATTTCAAAACCCTTTTCAGTTGTTCCGGGAAAAGCAACTCCTCAGAAGTGCCTGAGGAACTGCAAAAAGAGATGGGTATGTCGGAAGGGCTGGTCCGCTTTTCAATTGTACTGGACAACGACATTGAGCGGACTTACCATAAGATTAAAAGCTGCTTAGATGTGTGATGATCGCCCTGAGTCCCTGATGGATTATTCAATAAAGATATGTGGGCGGTCACCCTGAGGCACTCGAAGGGTACGGTATTGAATTAAATGAATTCCACATTAGATTGCTTCGGTCGTTCCAATGTTCATTGGAACTCACTCGCAATGACGGGGTTGCTTTGGGTAAGGGGAGTGGGGATCGGGCGAAGCCCGATCCCCACTCCCCTTTTATAACCTAAAACCCCGTCATTGCGAGGAGGGGAAACCGACAGGTTTCCATGACGAAGCAATCTCCCCGAAACAATCATTTATGTTGTGAACGGATTTCCTTTTTGGGTCAGCAAGACGGGACGTTATTTATGGATCATCCCTTTAAATCCAAAACCACCCGATTCAACAGCATTTCTGACCTTTTCAAGATCAATATCCTCCCCTGTGATCGTTACTTCATTCTGATCCGGATCGGCGTTTACATGGGTGACACCCTGAATGGCGGAAATTCCCTTTTCAACAGTGGCTTTGCAGTGGCTGCAAGTCATCCCGGTGACTGATATCTTCATGAGGTTATCGTTTTGTGCCATGCTTGTTTGAGTTCCTTTTTTTCTATTCTTTAAGTATTGCTGTAAATAACCGTTTATTAATAAAGCGGCCAATAAAATCCCAGATCCGATCTTCAGCCAGTCAGGCAGCAATTCATGATCATGATGGACGTGATGCGAGATCATGGAGGTGAACCACTCTCTCGGTAAAAACTGGTTTGTCAGAAATCCGAAAAAGAGGGCACTGAATATGATGGTAGCTAAATAAATGATCAAAGTCTTCCGGTTGATCGCTTTTCCGATCACGGCCATGGTGGCAGCATTGGTCGCAGGTCCGGCCATCAGGAAAACCAGCGCTGCACCGGGTGATAAGCCTTTCATCATCAGCACAGCAGCGATGGGAATGGATCCTGTGGCACAGAGGTAAAGCGGAACAGAAGCAGCCAACACAATGAACATACTGAGCCATTCATTTTGAAGATAGGAAACAAAGAAATCATCCGGGAGGAGCATGGAGATCAGGGCAGCAACCAGCAAACCTATGATCAGCCATTTGGCAATATCCATCAGGAAATCATAAAAGGCATACCGCACCATGGATTTTAACTTTCCGTTGAAAGAACTTACAGCAACATGATTTTGATGGCCTTTATTCTCTTTTTCGACATCGTTTTTTGTGAAAACATTGGTTATAACTCCTCCAAAAATCCCGCTCAAAAATGCCACAATGGGCCGAAGAATTGCAAATGGAAGTCCCATCAGTGAGTAGGTAGCCAGAATAGAGTCAACACCGGTTTGTGGAGTTGAGATCAGAAAAGAGACCGTGGCTCCTTTCGATGCACCCTCCTGGTGAAAGGAAATACCGGTTGGGATTACACCACAGGAGCAGAGCGGAAGCGGAACGCCAAGTAGTGCAGCATAGATCACCGACTTCAGGTTGCGCCCTCCCATGTACTTCCGGATCATTCCCTGCGGCATGTAAACATGCAGCAGCCCTGCAAAAATGAATCCCAGCAACAGCCAGGGTGCCATTTCAGAGAAAAGGTAAACAAACTCGCTAATGAAATTTTTAATGTAGTACATGATGAAGAAACAATCCTCCCGGCAAAGTTAACAGTTCGGAAATTAAAATGTTTTCCTATATTTGACCCAAATTCAAAAACATGGTTGATAGCCCTCTGATTGAAAAAGCTGCCGGGATAATCAGGAATTCGAAACACACCATTGCTTTCACCGGCGCCGGAATATCCGTCGAATCGGGTGTCCCGCCGTTCCGGGGCGCCAACGGTATCTGGAGCAAATACGACCCCCGCACACTTGAACTGGGCTTCTTTCATGAATATCCCCGCGAATCCTGGCTGGTGATCAGGGAATTGTTCTACAATTTTTTCGGCAATGCCAAAGCCAATAAAGGACATTTTGCCCTCGCGTTGTTGGAAAAACTTGGATTGGTTAAGTGTGTGATCACCCAGAATATCGACAACCTGCACCAGCAGGCTGGCAGCAGGGAGGTTTATGAGTTTCATGGCAACTCCCAAAAACTGGTCTGTCTGAAATGTGGATCATACCTTGCTCCCGATGACATCGATTTTGAAAAATTGCCACCCTATTGTACGTGCGGTGGACTAATCAAACCCGACTTCATCTTTTTTGGAGAGAACATACCCATGGAAGTCTATGAGAAATCAGTGGATGCCGCCAATAAGGCAGATGTAGTCATTGTTGTCGGGTCAACAGGAGAAGTGATGCCTGCTGCCCACATGCCTTATATTGCGAGGCAGAATGGCGCCACCATCATTGAAGTGAACCCGGAACGGTCGAAATTTACCGGCTCCATCACCGATGTTCACCTGGCCGGAAAAGCAGGAGAGGTCATGGAGCAAATTTTTACAGCAGTGACGGGTAAAACTTTGTAATAGTTATGATATGATTCAAATTATGTCCATCACACGGATCACTCTTTACTTACTGTTTTTTTTGATAGCTCCGCACCTGATGTTGTCACAGCACTTTTTTTCCATCGAAGCAGTTCCGGAAAAGGCAGTTGAAGTTCTGGATGAGTCAAAGCAAATATTTCCTTATCCCTGGGCCGGTGGGATGAACTCCTGCCAGTTCGGAGCCATCGACCTCAATATGAACGGGATAAAAGACCTGTTTGCGTTCGACCGCCACGGCAACCGCATCATGACATTTCTGAATGGAGGTACACCGGATCAGATGGATTACACGTATGCGCCGGAGTATGCTGATAAATTTCCGCCGCTTTTTGATTGGGTGATCCTGAAAGACTACAACAACAACGGCCTGGATGACATTTTTACCTATTCCAAAGAGTATCCGGGGATAGTGGTTTATAAAAACGTTTCGGATACAGAACTCCAGTTTGAACCCGTAGCTTACCCATTTCTGACCTCATTTCAGGGTGGGGGCGAGGTCAACATTCTGGTCACCGGTGTTGATTATCCCGGTATTGCCGACATGGATGGTGATGGCGACCTCGATATTTTGGTGTTTGGTGCTTTTGGTTCGTTTGTGCAGTATCACCGGAATATGTCAATGGAACTCTTTGGTCACGCCGATTCCCTGAAGTTCGAAGAGGTTACCCGCTGCTGGGGTTGGTTTGCCGAAAACGATGAATCCAATATCATCTATCTCGATACATGTCAGCCATTCAAAGAAATTAACCCTTTGGTTTCGGAGTTGCCGTCAAATGATAGGGCCTCGCGCCACATAGGTTCCACCTTCCTGCTGCTTGACCTGAACGCCGATGGGCTGATGGATCTGGTATTGGGAGATGTTGATTATCCGAACCTGATTCAACTGATCAATGGAGGGACACCCGACTCTGCCTACATGATCGGCCAGGATCCACTTTTTCCATCTTATGATAAGCCGGTTCAGATGTTCTCTTTACCGGCTGCCGCTTACATTGATGTGAACAATAATGGGATCAACGATCTGCTGCTTTCGCCCTTTGATCCCAGCCTCGTCACCTCCGAAAACCATAAAAGTGTGTGGTTGTATCTTAATTCCGGACAGAACGACCAACCCAATTTCAATTTCGTGCAAAAGGATTTTCTTCAGGAGGGAATGATTGACGTAGGATCGGGCGCTTATCCGGTCTTTGCCGATTATGATGGCGATGGATTGTTGGACCTCTTTATCTCCAATTACGGCTATTACATGTACTCATGGTATGAACCCGGGATGTTTCTTCATTCTGAATATTGGTCGAACATCGCGTTGTTTAAAAATACCGGCACTACCACTCAACCGCAGTTCAGCAGGATCACCCACGATTTTGCCGGACTTCATTCGCTGCACCTTACCGGCATTTATGCAACTTTTGGCGATCTTGACGGGGATGGCGACCCCGATATGATCATCGGTCATGAAGATGGCTCACTGGTCTTTTTTGAGAACATTGCCGGGTCAGGAGAACCCATGACATTTGCCGATCCGGTGTTTGACTACCAGGGGATCAATGTGGGTAAATTCAGCGCACCTCAATTGTTCGACCTTGACGAGGATGGAAGAATAGACCTGATCGTTGGTGAGCAGGCCGGCAACCTGAATTATTACAAAAACACAGGTACAACTGCAAATCCTCAGTTTCAGCTCATTACCGACAGCCTGGGTAAGGTCAATGTCACAAATTATAATCTTTCCTATACCGGGTACAGTACACCCAGGTTCTTCAGCAACATGGAAAATGAAACCAGGTTGATAGTCGGCTCCGAAGAGGGTAAGATTTTCTATTTCAAAGATATCGATGGTAACCTCGAAGGCGCCTTTACCGAATGTGATTCTCTTTTTGTGATCCTGAACGGTGAACCAGGCAATCCAGGTAAAGGCATCCGGACCGCCGCAGCTATTGCCGACCTGGACCAGGACGGATTTTTTGAACTGATCGTGGGCAATTATTCCGGAGGGGTGAACTATTATCCGGGTATACAGCAACCACAGGTAGCTTCAGTAAATCCGGTTTCAAAAGGATCATGGCAGTTTAAGCTCTTCCCAAACCCGGCTGCTGACCGGCTAATGATTGAAATGGATGGCATCGGGGGCATGGAAGTCATCCGGATTTCCGTTTTCGACCTGTTAGGTAATCAACACATGACGCATACCGTTACCGGAAAACAAACAATTGAACTGAATATTTCAGGCCTCGCATCCGGGGTTTATCTGTGCAAAGTTGAAAGGTTGGATAGCAGATCCATCCCTGAGATAAAGCGGTTTGTAAAAATTTTTTAAAGAACCATTTTTGAGAATATGTGGACCCATTTGTGTGAATTTGCGGATAATACACATCGCAAAATATTTTTTTATTGCACATCATTCCTTAATGCGTACCTTTGGAATCAGTTTTCATTGAATCGGAAAATCCATGAGGCAACTGCTTTTTTACACGGCTTTCATATTGTTTGCTTTCAGTTATTCAATTGGAGCGAACCCTGATTCCGTATTCAATACCTCCATCACCGCCATCCAGGCCTACGAAGAGCGCCTGAATTACCGCCCCGGCTGGAAATGGCTCTCTTTCCCCCGCCTCGAACGTTACAAAGACCAGCCCTTCGATGCCATTACACTGCTCGAGAGGATTGAGCCGTGGGAGCAGCCGTTGTCACTTGAAATGCGATATTTCAATCCATTAGGTGGCTTAAAATCAATAGTCTATGAAGATGAAATATGGGATGTTTCAGGAGAATTAACTGAAGTCCAATCCGCCAAAGGATACAAACTGTACTATGAAAAGCCAGTTTCCGAATACTCCCTGCGTTACGAAGGCGCCAAACTGGATTACTCCACCCAGATGGATCTTGGTACAGGTGACAATTGGATAGGTTATTTTATTGACACACCGATGGAGGTGGAAGAGTGCCTTCCGCCTGATATTTGGCCTAACGTTGAACAGATCAGGACGCAGTACTGGAGCATGACCAAAATTGGAGATCCGGATCGATGGTTTATTTACGGAAAGAAGGCACCGCTAAAATATGGCGATATGGTGATCCTTTATATGATCACCTCATACACCGGTTTCCAATGGCAATGGCAGGGAGAAGCTGCTGAGGATAAAGAGATTGCTGAGGCGAACTACTTTGAATGGGAAGAAAAATCAGATTACACCCCCTTCTACATAGAGACCGACTCAACCAGTACCGCCGAAGAGATTGCTGTACTGGCCGATGGTGTTGTGATGGGAGCCGGCGTCCGGGAGATACACTCATTGAGGTTCGGGGCTACCTCGAAGGCGTCTCTGCCGGGGCAGTGATTGAGTTCCAGACATGGGACGGATACAAGAGCCGGCCTGTGAAAAGAGGCGGTTATGCCGTGTATGACCACAGCCGCAATACAATTCAGAAACGGAACATCTACGCCGGGGAGAACAAAATGTATTACCATGTCTCCCTGAAGGAAGGCATCACCTATGAACTCACCCCCGATATCGGTACAGTAACCTGTAGTCCGAACCCTTTCAGCAACACGATCACCTTCAGTTTTGTACTGAACACCGAGAACTACGTCAGCCTTGAGGTTTTTGACATCAACGGCAGCCTGGTGCGAACCATCGCCGGAGGGCAGTACCCGGCCGGGTACTACAACTTTGAGTGGGACGGCAGCAATGAAGCCGGACGGAAAGCCAACACAGGGGTCTATTTCTACCATGCAACCACTGGCAGCGGCGCGGTACATTCAGGAAAAATTGTGATGATCAAATGATAAATGATGAACACAATGTCAGTTCGAACCAACAGGCAGCCCCGTGTGCCGGGGTGAGAAATCTCATATTGAAAGCGCTACTGATAGATTAAAGATGAAACTACTGCAAATACTGATCATTTTCACGTGCATGATTTCATTCGATGCCTCAGCCACGATCCTAACGGTGAAGCAGGATGGCACAGGCAATTATACCACCATTCAGTCTGCCATCAATGCTGCCGCAACAGGTGATACGGTGCTGGTTTGGCCGGGCATTTATTATGAGAACATTAACTACTACAGCAAACGGATCACCGTTGCCAGCCTGAACCTGACAACGGGTGATCAGGCTTACATTAACACCACCATCATTGACGGGAACAGCAATGGGAGTTGTGTAATGATTGATTTTGTTCCAGCCCCGGCTGCATCATTGGTTGGTTTTTCAATTATCAATGGTTCTGGACATGTAATCTATAATTATGGTGGAGGTATTTATGTGTATGAGGCCCACTTAACAATTCGAAATTGCATTATTAGTTATTGTTCAGCATGGATTGGAGGAGGAATTGCTTGTATCAACTATTCAACGATATATTTGTCAGGAACCAGAATATCAAACAATAGAGCAATGAGCAATGGAGGTGGGATAGCAATTGGGGGTGAGTCAACAATGGTTTTTGATCCAGTAAACTTAAATTCTGTCTTTTTGAACCACGGAACGATGGGATGCGACATAGCTAAAGGGTTGTCTCCTCCACTCAATATAATTTTGGATACCGCAACTGTTTTATATCCTGCAAACTACTTTTTTGCAGCAAATAATAGCCTGGGCTACCCTGTTTATGATTTGACATGGCAAATCAATCATGGTATAATACAGCAGGTCAGCGCCGATCTTTATGTAAATCCGGGAGGTAGTAATTACAACAGTGGTTTGTCACCGGATAGCCCCTTACAAACCATAGAGTATGCATTAAAAAAAATATTACCGGATACGATTTCTCCAAAGACCATCTACCTGAGCGATGGAATCTATTCACCATCTTCTAATCAGGAACTGTTTCCTATAGTACCGCGAAGTTATGTTTCACTGCAAGGTTCGGGTAGTGAGAACACAATTGTAGATGCCGAGCATACCAGCCGGTTGCTTTACAGC
>JBLRXC010000130.1:0-9033 GCA_047920975.1 Bacteroidales bacterium
CTCATGGAAAAATTTTTTGAAAAAAATCCTACTTTTTATTGATGATCTTTGAATTTTTCATCTTACTTTTGTTTGACAAAACCAAAAAAAATAAACTATGGCAGGAGTAAATAAAGTTATTCTGATCGGCAATCTTGGCCGTGACCCAGAAATTATGACTTTTGAAAACGGGGTCAAAAAAGCATCCTTTTCGCTGGCAACATCTGAAAGCTATAAAAACAAGGAGGGCCAGCGCGTTGACCAGACCGAATGGCATAATATTGTCCTTTGGAGGGGTTTGGCTGAAGTTGCTGAAAAATACCTCAAAAAGGGAGAGCAGATCTACCTTGAGGGTAAAATCAAGACCCGCTCGTATGAGCAGGATGGAGTTAAAAAATATGTCACTGAAATTTTCGCCGACCAGATGACCATGCTCGGCAGCCGCCGTGACACAGAAGGATCTTCTGCGGGATCTGCCGCCAGCAAGGAAAAAAACGTGCCAGTGGATGATATTCAGACCGACATGCCAGAGGATGATCTGCCCTTTTAGTCAGTTATTTCAGACACAAACAGCGAGGGACTTTCAGGCAGTTTCTGATCTATTATTTTATTAATTTTGCAACCAGTTTACAAAAGTCTCATATAAACGAATAGATTTGGAAGTTCCTGACAGTGACCCTCACCTGTATGTTGCCTCCTTACTGGCAATGGCTTTTTCCGGAGCAATCCCTCCCGGTGTTCTGATAAGTTTGTTGGTTATTCTGGTATTGCTGTTTTTTTCGGCACTCATATCAGGGTCTGAGGTGGCTTTTTTTTCTCTTAATCCAGGCGATCTAGCAAAGCTCCGGGTTAGTGACTCCCGTGGTAGCCGGGAAGTTCTTGAACTGCTTGAAAAGCCCAAGCGGTTGCTGGCGACGATACTGATTACCAATAATTTTCTGAATGTTGCCATTGTAATCATCAGTGCTTTTGTTTCAACATCTTTATTTGATTTCGGTGATTTCCCGGTATTGGGGTTTATCTTGGAGGTCGTTGTGATCACCTTGATGTTGTTGCTTTTCGGAGAAATTCTGCCAAAAATTTATGCAAACCAGAGGCCAGTAGCATTTGCTTCCCTGATGGCCACTCCAATGAAGGTTCTGTTATCTTTTGTATACCCCTTATCATCTATCCTGGTGAGGACTACCAATTTTATTGACAAAAAGGTGGGAACTCATACAACGGAGATTTCGATGAGTGAATTATCAGATGCCATTGACCTTACGTCAGACAGTAATACACAGGAGGAAGATACAAGAATTCTGAAAGGAATTGTGAAGTTTACCGATATTGAGGTCAGGGAGATCATGAAATCAAGGCTTGATATTGTAGCCATTGAATCGGATACCATTTTCAGCGAAGTGATTTCTATTATTAAAGAATCAGGCTATTCCCGGATTCCTGTGTATACTGAATCACTTGATAAAATTGACGGCGTTCTTTACGTAAAAGATTTAATTCCCCACCTCGATGCAGGAGAACAATTCAACTGGGTCACTCTTATCAGGCCTGCATTTTTTGTTCCTGAAAACAAAAAGTTAAATGACCTGCTGAAAGAGATGCAGCAAAAGAAAATTCATCTGGCAATCGTCGTGGATGAATATGGCGGAACCTCAGGTCTTGTAACACTTGAAGATATTATAGAGGAGATTGTTGGGGATATATCTGATGAATTTGATTCACCGGAAGATGAAGTCGGATATAGCAAGATTGATGATTATAATTATATTTTCGAAGCCAAAACCAGCATCAATGATTTCTGTAAGATTATTGGCGTAAATGACAATATTTTTGATAAAATTAAAGGAGATGCCGACTCGATTGCAGGTATTATCCTCGAACTGCTGGGCCGCATGCCTGAAAAAAACACCATAGTATCTTACGGAGATTATGAGTTTAAGGTGCTCACTGTTGATAAACGACGCATAAAAGTGGTGAAAGTGACCCTCAATTTAGCAAAAGAGAATCCATGAACACAAAACATATTTATTTAAATCGATTGGTTCTCCCCTTCTTGACTGTGTTTTTTATTGTCAGTTGCACAGCCGACTACTACCCAAAACCCAAAGGATTTTTCAGGATTGACCTGCCTGAAAAAGAGTTTCGTCGCTTCGACACAACCTTTCCCTATTCCTTCGACTACCCTGTATATGCTGTGATTGAACCGAATGATCATGCTGAAGCAGAGCCTTACTGGATCAACATCCAGTTTCCTGCTTTCCACGGCACCGTGCACCTGAGCTACAAGCCCATCCATGGAAATCTGAACGAATACCTCGAAGATACCCGCTCCATGGTGATGAAACACATCCCCAAAGCTACCGGAATCGAAAACAGGCAATTTGTGAATATAGAAAAGGACATTTACAGCTTAACCTACGCCATATCAGGAACAGGGGCTGCTTCACCCTATCAGTTTTATATTACCGACAGTCTGCACCATTTCATCCGCGGAGCCCTCTATTTCAATACCATACCCAACAATGATTCTCTTTCACCCGTCATCCGGTTCCTGATGGAAGATATTGACCATTTGATTGAGACTTTTGAATGGAAATAGATTACCGAATCCGAATACCATCAATTATAATCATCTGCATATGAATTCGCCACCTGACTTCTGTTCAATTATTAATATCCGTAAATGTCGGATAATCAATTAAAACACCAGCAGAATTGATGTCTTAACTTATTTTAAGAAAATATTTTAAAAAATATTGTGTGAGTTAGTGAACATTAACTAACTTTGCATTGTTTTTCTGTTATTAAGTCTAAAATATCTTTTTATTATGGACATTCAACGATCATCAGATTTAAACCATGAAGTGACTGAAGAGAAAACACTCCTTCACAAGAGACATAATCATGACAAAAAGCAAGTCCGTGAAATCATTAATACTTCTTTGTACTTGATTGAAAACTTTGGCCTCGAAGGATTGTCAGTAAGAAACCTCTCCTCACTGACGGGAATAGGCATGACAAATATTTACAATAACTTTGGAAACGAAAATGATATTCTGCTACTCATTATTGATCATTTCAAAGCTGAAATTGAGGCCACTTTGGGTGAAGCAATCCTATACCAAACTGAGACCATTGGTAAAATTGAAAGTATTTTTAAAACCTATTATCATACATTTGCAAACAGCCCCGGATTAACAGCACTGTTGTTACCAGGAGAATTTAACGACCTTGAACCGGATGTTCAAACAAGATTGGAAGAGATGATGGATCAAAACAACAAAGTGCTTACTTCCTTGATTTCAGAAGGGCAGAAGAAGGGTGAAATACGGTCTGATAAAGATCCCAGGTACCTTGCAGCAATGGCCCTGGGCTCTTTCAGGGAAACAATCAGGAATTGGAAACATATTGATACAACCAACCAATAATTAAGAATATGTTAACGGACAGGCAAAAGGAAATTATTGAAACCTCCATTGAGCTTATCGCTGAAAAAGGTATACAGGGGTTAACCATGAAAAATCTATCAAAAAGCATAGGCATTTCGGAACCGGCTATTTACAGGCATTATGAAAATAAAATTGAAATCCTCAAAAGCATTCTCGATTATTTTTTTGTTCATGTTAAGAACATTCTGGAAAAAGAATTGAATACGGCTGATTCTGCACTACAGAAGATTTCAAATATTTACTCCAGACACTTTGAACAATTTTCCCAAAAACCACAACTGTTGGCTGTTATTTTCTCTGAAGAGCTGTTTCGGAACGAGCCTTCCCTGAGCCGTAAAGTAGCAGTAATCATGGAGCAGAACAGGCAAATGATCCAATCCATACTGGAAGCCGGACAAAAAAATGGGGAAATTGACGCTGGTTTAAACCCGGCACATCTGTCAGTTATTATTCTGGGTGCACTCCGGCTACTGGCCAAACAATGGCAAATGAATGAGTATACCTTTGACCTGAAGCTCGATGGAGCCAGATTGTTCGAAACAATCAAACTTCTGATCAACAATAAAGAACTGAAATAAATATTGAACCGGGGTGATGTGCATCCCTTTATTTTTGAACATAAAGTTAGTTAATATTAACAAACATTAAAGATGAAAACAATTCTTGAAAAATCAATTCGCTTTCCCTGGCTGGTCATGGTGATTATCACCGGACTTAGCGCTTACTTTCTGATTGAATTGCGCATGAACGGCCGTATGGAAACCAATCTTGACGAGTACATGCCCAAAACTCATCCTGCTTTTATATACAGCGACCAGGCCGAAGAATGGTTCAACATCAAGGATGGAATCCTGATTGCCATTGAGCACAGCGAAAGTATTTATAACAGTCAGACACTGCAGAAGATCAGGGAAATCAGTGAGCAACTGCAGGCTATGCCCGAATTTGATGACAATGATGTAATATCGCTATATACTGCCGATAATATCACAGGAAGTGAGTATGATCTGGAGGTTAAAGCATTCTACAGGAATATCCCTGCATCACTGATCGAAATGGATGATCTCCGCAATCATGTGCGCGGAAATGAGATGGTTTTCCGCAGACTGGTTTCTGAAGATGAAACAGTAGCGCTTATTGTGGCCGGCATGGAAAGCAGTGAATTCACACAGGAATTTTACCGCCAAATGATGCAATTTGCACATTCCTTCGAAAGTGACAGCGAGAAAATATATGTGGCAGGGCGGCCGATTGTTGAAGGGACTATGGCTTTGCTCGGTCCTGCTGACATGAAACGTATGGTACCCCTGGTACTTGTCGTGATCATGCTGGTTCTATTCCTGCTTTTGAAAAGTGTAAGGGCAACGGTTGCCACGCTTACAGGGGTGTCGGTCAGCACAATATGGGCATTCGGATTGATGGCTGCCCTGAACGTTCCTATTTATTCAGTCACGACAATGATACCTGTTATGCTTATTGCTATAGGTGTTGCCTATGGCATCTACTTCTATAACCACCTGAGCAGATTTTCAATGCAACATCCCGAAGCCAGCCGCAAGGACGCTGCCTTATATGTGATGGAAAAACTCTGGAAACCATTACTCATGGCTGCATTCACCACTATGATTGGCTTTATTTCCCTGCTCACATCTCAGGTTTATCCCATTAAATATTTTGGAACTTTCACTGCTTTCGGGATTTTTATTGCTTTTCTGATGGCTATGATATTTTTACCTTCAATGGTCCTGATTGTGGGCTACAAGCAAGTTAAAACCCGAAAAGAATTGAATGCATCGTCTTCACGGTTTTCACAAAAGCTAACCGATTGGCTGCTCAGACACAGGAAATCCATAAAATTGTCTGCCGGGGCTATTGTCATTGCCTCGATAATTGGTGCGCAACTGGTATGGATCAATTCCAGTTTCCTGGATAACTTCGAAAAAGACAGCGATATAGTCACGACGGATGCATTTGTGAATCGAAAATTCGGCGGGACATCATCACTGAACCTTATTCTTGAAGCAAATACTGAGGATGCATTTAAACTTCCTGAAAACCTGAGGCTGATAGATGAAGTGCAGCGATCGACTGAAAACCAGGCCATGGTGGGTAGTTCCTTTTCGCTAACCGACTATCTGAAGCGCATGCACAAGGTGATGAATGCCGATGATGAAGCATTCTATGCAATTCCTGAAACCAGTGATATGGTCGCCCAGTATCTGTTGCTATATGAAATGTCGGGTGATCCGGATAATCTGCTCAAGGTTGTCAACTATGACTATGACCTCACCAATGTTACCTTTCAGTTGAAAAGTGATGACTCAAAAACCATCAATGCCGCAATTGCAGCCATTGAAGAATACCGTGACCGGCTATCAAATGCAGGTATAGATATAAATTATGCAGGATCCGGTTACAAGGCGCTGGTTTTTAGCGATTTGATCCTGCAGGGCCAGATCATGAGCATACTGCTGTCGTTGCTCCTGGTGATTATACTTCTGAGTTTAATGTTCCGGAGTTTGAAAACAGGTATCATTGGTGCAATACCAATTATCATTACGGCTGTGATCAGTTTTGGTGTGATGGGTATCTTAAATATCCCCCTGAGTACAGCAACAGCATTGCTTTCAAGTATAGCCATCGGTATCGGAATCGATTATGCCATCCATTTCCTGCAGAACTATAAGATGAACCTTGCAATGGATCAGAATAAACTCCATGCTTTGTACACCACCGTGAATGTAACCGGCCGGGCTATCCTTTATAATGCCATTGTTGTCATAGCAGGCTTCCTGGTGCTCCTTTTCTCTGTTTTTCCTCCAAACCGTACGCTGGGAGCACTGGTATCCATGAATATGTTTACGAGTCTGATTGGTACGCTCAGCATCATGCTTGTCATGATATTCGGTCTGAAATCTTTTATAAAATTCAATGAAAAAAACAAAAAGTAAGTTCAATCAAATCATTAAAAATTAAAACGATGAAAACACTGACAAAAATGAAAACAGGAAAATTATGGATGATGATGGTCATCATGGCTTTGATCAATCCGGCTATGACTTCATTTGCCCAGATGACCGGGCAGGAGATCATGGAAAAAGTATATGACAATCCCACAGGTGATGACATGCAGGGTGAGTTAACAATGACCCTGACAAATTCGCGTGGCGAACAAAGAGTAAGGCAATTGAAACAATTTGTGAAAGATTTTGGTGAAGTAGAGAAAAAGATCATGTTCTTTCTTTCACCTGCCGATGTCAGGAATACTTCGTTCATGAACTGGAGTTATTCCGATGGCCGTGACGACGATCAATGGATCTACCTTCCCGCACTAAAAAGGGTTAGACGGATATCAAGTGATAGTAAAAGTGATTACTTCATGGGATCGGATTTTACCTACGACGATCTTGGCGATCGCCACCCCAACGAAGACAATCACAAGCTGCTGCGTGAGGAAACGGTTGAAGGAAAAGATTGCTATGTGATTGAGAGTGTCCCCAAAGATCCGTCTTATATGTACTCAAAAACAATTACCTGGGTGATGAAAGATAACTATCTCGGTCTGAAACGTGAATTTTACGATAACAAAGGCCGGTTACTGAAGGAACTGAACATTAAAAAGTTTGACAGGATCCAGGGAATCTGGGTCATACTTGAAACAGAGATGAAAAACGTACAGAAAAACCACCGTACGGACATGGATTTCAAAAAGGTGGAGATCAACAAAGGCGTTTCTGACAACCAGTTCACAGAGCGCGCCATGACTCTTGGATTATAATTTCAAAAGAAAGGATGAACAATGAAAGTTACGTTTTTGATGATGGTAAGTGCTGCAATGCTGCTTTCAGGAGCAGTTTCTGCGCAGGAGGGCAATATCCGCTTTTCGGGATTTGTCCGGAACTACACCGGGGTACTGACCGGCGGTGACAATGAACTGTCAATTCTGCAAAATACACTGAACCTCAGAATGGAGGGTCGTAATCAGGGTGCGGGATTCTTTGTCAACCCATACCTCTATCATTATTTTGACAATAAGCTTGATTTGGGACTACGTGAAGCTTACCTGGACCTGTATTTTGATAAAATGGATTTCCGTATTGGCCGTCAGCAAATCATTTACGGAAAGGCAGAAGGTGTGTTCATAACCGATGTGGTATCGCCAAAAGATATGCGCGAATTCCTTTTGCCCGAATTTGATGAAATACGCATGGGCATTACTTCATTAAAGGCCAGTTATTATAGCGGCAACAGTACGTTTGAGTTTGTCTGGGCGCCGGTATTTACGCCGACGCTTATGCCCGATGAAGGCTCTATCTGGGAGCCTGTGATGGACTTTCCCATTCCACCCGAATTTGATTACGCTACACAGGAAATTGCTCCAGGCCTTCAGAATAGCGAGTTCTTTACCCGCTATTCGCACATGAGTTCAAAGATTGATTTTGAACTTGTCGGAGGTTATTTCTGGAATGATGACCCCACCATGCATATCAATAAGGTTATGGATCCGGCAACAATGGAACTCACAAACCTGATCGTCCGGCCCGAATACCACCGGATGACTATGGGTGGAGGTAGTTTCAGCACTACAGCAGGCGGTTTTGTCATCCGGGGAGAGGGTGCTTTCTACCATGGACGGCACTTCCAGACAGAAAATCCGGCACACCAGGATGGCACGGTAGAAAAAAACCACCTGCATTATATGGCCGGGTTGGATTATAACCTGGCCGGCATATGGCTCAGCACCCAATTCATACAGGAGTATACCATTGATTACGAACCGGGAGTTCAAAACGATGAATTTGAGAACACAATGACATTTCTGGCGCGTCGCGATCTCATGAGAGAGAAATTATGGCTGGAGCTTTTTACATACATAGGACTGAATAACGGCGATGCCCTCATCCGGCCCAAAGCCACTTATTCATTCAGTGATGGCGTTGACATTCAACTGGGCGCCAATATTTTCGCAGGAACTGAAGGCCGCTTTGGCCAGTTCCATGAAAACGACATGATATATGCAAAGTTAAAATACAGTTTTTAATTGCACTGCAAAATCAATGATTGGAAATATGAACAAAGAACAACAGAAATGCGCTCCAGGACTCAAATAAAAATTCTTTTTGAAGAGTTGTTTTACCAGGAAATTGCCGGCAGTAAGAGGCTCAGAGCAGGTATATTAATAAGCTTGCTTGGGTTTCAGGGTGTAGCCCTATTTTTGATTTATATGTTGAACAGCAAGGAGTACTTCCAACTATTCAATTCAAGCATAGCACTTTACGCTGTTCTGATATTTATGGGCTTAATAATGGTTTATGAAACACTTGCATGGTACCTGTCAGGAAAGGATAATAAATCTGGTGTTCATGGCAACAGATATTCCGGTTATATGGCTGCATTTATTGAAATTTCGCTTTTAAGTCTGCTGCTGGTCTTTATTATCCGGTATTCCAATCAGGTTATCATTCTCCAATCACCGGCTGCGCTCACGTATTTTGTTTTCATTATACTTTCCACACTCAGACTTGATTTTAACCCACATTGCAGGTATTAGTTCATAAAGTATTGGCACTAAGAGCTATCATTTTTTTGAAATTCCGCAGGGGGT
>JBLRXC010000131.1:0-8813 GCA_047920975.1 Bacteroidales bacterium
ACCGGCGTTCCTGAAATTTCTGTTTGATATTTCAAAACCCGTAGTTATTGTTTTCCATACAGTTTTGCCGCATCCCGGCAAAGAATTAAAATTAAAAATTCAGAAGATCGTAGCTGCATGTTCATCAGTCATTGTCATGACTCATATTTCATCCGGGATTTTGACCGGCGATTATGGATTGCCCGAACAAAAAATATCAGTCATAGCTCATGGCACTCATTTGGTACCGCATTTGAGCAAAAGTTTCTTAAAGAAAAAGTATGGACTGAAAAACCGTAAGGTTCTTACCACTTTCGGACTTCTTAGTTCTGGCAAAGGTTTAGAGACTACCCTTGAAGCAATGCCGGCAATTATAAAAAGTAATCCTGATGTGGCATTTCTTGTCATAGGGAAAACGCATCCGGAAGTAGTCAAAAATGAAGGGGAGCGTTACCGCGAAAACCTTGAGCAAAAAGTAACAGAGAACGACCTCCAAAACCATGTTGTGTTTATTAATAAATACCTTGCACTTCCTGAATTGTTAGAATATTTACAGCTAACCGATATATACCTGTTTACTGCCAACGATCCAAACCAGGCTGTAAGCGGCACTTTTGCCTATGCTATGAGTTGCGCCTGCCCCATCATTTCAACGCCCATTCCTCATGCCCGTGAAGTATTGACAGCGGATACCGGAATCATTTTCGACTTTCATAACTCACGACAATTGGCCGATGGAGTAAAGCGGCTGCTGGGTGATAATGCATTGCGAAAACACCTCAGTATTAACTCATTGCAGAAAATAACATCAACCGCCTGGGAAAATTCAGCCATTGCACATGCCATGCTGTTTGAGAAATTGAGAGGCAGTAATATTGCCATTCAATATAACCATCCGGTCATTAATCTGGCGCATCTCAATAAAATGACAACCAAAACCGGGATTATCCAGTTTTCAAAAATAAATCAACCCGATATTGCCTCGGGATATACACTTGATGATAACGCAAGGGCACTTATTGTCTCTTGCATGCATTTTAGCTTAACATCTGATACCAGGAGCCTGAAAAATATTCAAACTTACCTCAATTTCATTGAAAGTTGCCTTCGGCCTTCCGGCAGCTTTCTTAATTATGTTGACAAAGACAGTAGTTTTACCAGCCAAAACCAAACCGTCAACTTAGACGATTCAAACGGTAGGGCTGTTTGGGCCCTGGGGCATTTGACTTCATTAAAAGGTTTGATACCAGATGTAATTATCTTAAAGGCCTCCTCAATTCTGGATAAATCCCTGCCGCATTTGACCACACTACATTCTACGCGGGCTATGGCTTTTGCAATAAAAGGGCTTTATTTATACTATACTACCTTTCACCAATTTGAAAATCTCCTTCTTTTGAAAACACTGGCCAATCGCCTTGTTCAGATGTATAAGCACGAAGCCAATCAAAAATGGCAATGGTTTGAGGGGTATCTTACCTATGCCAATAGTATATTGCCTGAGGCCATGTTGTATGCATGGTTAGGGACCAAAGATTTGATTTATAAAGAAATTGCGATCGCAACGTTTGATTTTTTGCTTTTACAGACTTTTAATGAAAACGGAATAGAAGTTATTTCAAATAAGGGTTGGCTCAAAAAGGGGGGTGTGACGGCCCAATTTGGACAACAACCTATTGATGTTGCTTACACCATAATGACTTTAAGCAAATTTTATGATGTTTTTGATGACAACGCATATCGCGAAAAAATGGAGATAGCCTTCAACTGGTTTTTAGGGAAGAACCATCTGCAACAGATTTTATATAACCCTTGTACCGGAGGCTGCTACGACGGTTTGGAAGAAAACAATGTGAATCTCAACCAGGGTGCTGAGTCAACAGTCAGCTATCTTATGGCGCGATTAACTATGGAGGAACAGAAAGCCCGGAATAAAACAGACAACAAGTTCACAAGTTTGGACGCTTAAAAAAAAAATTATGAAAAAGACAATTAATTACCTCGTATCAGGACTGATTTTAGCCATGATTTGCTCTCCACGTGCTGGTTATGCACAATCATGGGGAGGATATAAAAAAGAAAACACATTCTGGCATAATTGGTCATTTAATGCAAACCTTGGAGTAACATCATTTTTTGGTGACCTGAGCAAGTATGACACGGATCCCTATAAAAAAATTACCCGTGAAAGCGGACCTGCCTACGGTGGAATTTTGACCAAGCACTTAAGTCCAAAATTTAGCTTAGCAGGACAATTGCTGGCCGGTAAACTTAAAGGTTCAAATTATTTGGGTTCGTCATTTGAATCCAGCTTTATTGAATATAGCTTTCAAGGCCGTATTGATATCCTGAATATCATTTGGCCAAACACAATCTCAAGATTCGGGGTAATTGCCTATGGTGGAATTGGTCAGTTCCTGTTCAATACAACGAAAAGCGTTGTAATAGAAGATGTTATGGAAAAATCTGTAAACAATACCGGTGTTCCTGAATTTGTTTACATATTCGGGTCTGGGTTGTACTATAAAATTAACCCTAAATATAGCATTACTCTTGACTTATCCATCCGGCAAACACAGAACGATAAGCTGGATATGTATATCAAAAATAGCAATAATGACTATTACAGTCATCTTTCAATTGGGGTCACCTATAATCTGGAGAACTTCAAGCCAAGAAAAAATCACACAACAGGGGGCAAAAGTACAAGAGGCATGTTTTTAGACTATTTAAAGGTTGACAGATGAAAACAAAAACCATACTTTCAATCGCAATGGTCGTCATGATGGTGGGAGTTTTTGCCCAGAATCCGTCAATGACGCTGACCTTCACAGCCGATAACAACGGACAGCATGTGCCGTTGAGCACTATTTTGATAGAGAACATGACCCAGGGCGGCGACACCACACTTTATGCACCTGATAACGTTTTGGTGCTGGATTATGTTGCCGGATTCGACGAAACTGAAACCAATCGGGACAATGTTTTTACTGTTTCCCAAAACTATCCGAATCCGATGCAGGGCAAAACAACAGTAAGCCTTTATCTGCCGGAAAACAATTATGTTTTTATCATCGTCAGAGATATTTTGGGCAAGGAGTTAATGAAGTGGGAAAATCTTTTAAATCAGGGAAAACACTCCATCACATTTTTCCCCGGAAGGGAAAACCTATATTTTCTGACCGGGCGGGTAAATCATCAAAGCCACACGATCAAAATGATCAATACCCCATCCCAGTCTTCTGTTGCAGGGATTTGCAGACTGGAATACAATGGAGAGGCAAATGTTGCGGGAGTATATAAATCCGAAATGTCGTTAAACAATTTTGTACTTAGGTTCGGCGACCAGCTCAAATTCACGGCATCAACAGCTTTGGGTAATCGTGCAATCATTGATACCCCTTACTGGAACCAGAATTACATATTTCAGTATGGCAGCGCTGGTATTCCCTGCCCCGGCATTCATACTGTTACGTATGAAGGCCAGGTGTACAACACTGTACTGATTGGTTCGCAGTGCTGGCTGGAAGAAAACCTGAATGTTGGAACCATGGTTAATGTTAACCAGAACCAAACCAACGACAACATCATTGAAAAATACTGCTACAACAACAATGCGGCGAATTGTATTACATATGGAGGTTTATATCAATGGAATGAGATGATGGGCTATACGACAACCCAGGGTGTGCAGGGCATTTGCCCGCCCGGATGGCATATCCCCACCGATGATGAATGGAAGGTTTTGGAAGGCACTGTTGACAGTCAGTATGGTATTGGCGACCCGATATGGGATACTACGGGATGGCGGGGGTTTGATGCAGGTATTAAGCTCAAGTCCGCAAGCGGTTGGAATTCCGGAGGCAATGGTATAGATATATATGGTTTCAGGGCTTTGCCAGGTGGCACCCGTTACCCCGATGGATTTTCCTACTACCTCGATAGTCACGGGCGATGGTGGTCCTCGACTGCGGGCTCAGGTGCCGGCGCATGGAGACGGAGCCTCGACTTTGACAACGACGTATCGTTTCGAAGCAATTTCGACAAGACGTACGGGAGATCTGTCCGCTGCCTTAGGGACTAACGGCATTTAGGGAAATATTGGCTATCCGGTGGCAGGTGGACTTATTTGAAAATGTCCAAGATGTCCCGATACTTCAGGATAAGCGCTGGCAGGTTTATTATTTTCCTGTTTTCAACCTGAACAGTGATGAAAAGATTCTGCAGAACTGTCGAAGGGTGGAGAATGGGGTAAGCCTTATGCCTGATGCGATTTGTTTATTCTCACATTCAGTACCAGCAATGACCCAGATATTTTTAAGCGTTAAATTTCAGTATAATAAATCAATCAGACCTGCCTGTAATGCTATATTTTTCATGACCTGTATTTGCCGAAAAATCTACTTTCTGAAACTGGAAATATCAACGACCGAGAGCAGGCATTTCATGTCATCACCGGTAACGATACCCTCAATATAAACCTGACGTAAGATATTATTGTCAGAGACTATTGTTACCTCACATGATTCTTTCTCATTACTATTAAAAGCCCTGCTGAAAAAATCGTTAAATACAGTTTTAGATGCTTCAGAAATGAAAAGCTTGAAGTTACTGCCAGCCGCACCAAAGCGCCTCTCGCCCAGCATATCAGCAGCAGTAAAGTTTAACTCACAGATTGTGCCGTCTCTTTCGAGTGTCAAATAGCCCATTGGCGCCAGATCGTAAAGCATAGTGTATTTTTTCAGTGCAGTTTCTTCTGTTTCATAAGCCTGACGCAACTCTTCATTCTGCATTTCCAGTTCAATCTGGTGGACCTGTAACTCGTGAAGCAGTTTTTTCACGTCAGATTCCTGGACTAACTTATCGTCTTCTTTTTGCTTCTTCTTAAGCAACTCTTCAGCTTTTTTACGGAGTGTGCGTGGATCTGTGAAATCTTGTTCGTCTATATTCATGGTATTATTGTTTTGTTTTTGCAATCAAAATCATTCCTGTTTGGGATTTTAGTTTATTGAACAATATACTGACTGACCATTCAAGCTCTCTCTCTTTGCCTCCGGCCTCATTTACCTGCATTATCAGTTTGCCATTCTTTGCTTCCTTCAGCATCCTTTTCATATTCTTTTCAACCAATGCTTTTTCTGTTTTGACTACTATTGCGTCAACAAAACTTTGTTTTAGTATATCCTTACGATTTCTCCCGAAAAATCGCTCGGCTTTATGATTGATCTCAATTATTTTTAGGTCGGTTGATAGTTTAATTATTATTTCCGATGCTGATCTATAAAGTATACGTTGTATCTGTTCTGTTTCGGTTAATTTGTCTTCCAAACGCTTCAGGTCTGAGATGTTGATAAAAGTGATGACCAGCCCGTCAATTCTGTCGTCGAAAGTGCGGTAGGGCATAATGCGGATAGAAAACCATTGTCCGTTTTTACCCGGGATTTGTTTTTCTATATAAACAAGGGTTCTTAATACCTCAAGGGCATCAAAAGCCATTTCAGGGTACACAAGATCTGAAACCTGGTCGGTGAAAGGTCGTCCTATGTCGCTCTTGATGAACTTAAAAATTTTGGTTGCCTGATTGGTATAGCGTCTGATCTTCAAATCTTTGTCGAGGAACAATGTAGCTAATTCGGTACTGTTCAGAAGGTTTTTCATGTCATTATCCACCCGGATAAAATCATCTACCTTGGCTTGAAGTTCCGCATTAACTGTTTGAAGCTCTTCATTCAGGCTTTGCATTTCCTCTTTTGAACTGGTTAGTTCCTCGTTTGTTGATTGCAACTCTTCGTTTGAAGATTGTAACTCTTCGTTGGCCGATTTTAGTTCTTCCTGTGATGCCTGCATCTGTTCGATGAAACTCTGGCGCTCAACCCTTGCTTGCTGAAGCTGTCTTGCTATTTCCGATTCTCTTGTATTATCAAGCGGTTCTGTGATGGATGTTGCCTGTGGATTGGTTTCAGTCATTTCGGGCACATCAGTAAAAACAACCATAACCGTACCTTTTATTGGTTCAGGGTTATTAATTCTTTGCATGGTAATATTTACCTTTCGCTTGCTGCCATTTGTGCCCACTATGAGATTATACAAAACAATGGGTTCACTTTGGCTGATGGCCTGAAGGAAAGTATGATGAAATTCGTTCCGTAAGCCTTCGCGCAACATGGCAAAAATATTCATGTTGGCCTTACCTACTGCCGGTTCCAGGTATTTTCCCGTATGTCCGCTAACATAAAGGATGTCTCCATTTTCGTTCACCAAAACGCCTGGAGGTGAAAATTGTTTCAAAATCACCTGATCGGCCAGTGTTTGTATATTCTGCCCTGGTATAGCAGCTACATACTTTTCGATAGAGTCGGGTTTACTGCGGGAAAATGATGAAGGGAAATTCAATAAGTCCGGTATTAAAGCATTTACGGAGGACTTGTAAATTTTCAATTTAGCATCTATTGGTTTGAAAAGATGATTCATCATCCCAAGTGTTTCAGAGTTGCCAAGGATCAAAATCCCATCATCTTTCATGCTATAATAAAACAATTTGATGATTTTCTTTTGCAATTCGGCATTGATGTAAATCAATACATTACGACATGAAAGGAAATCCATCCTGGTGAAAGGTGGGTGCATAATCATGTTATGCTGTGCAAATACGACCATTTCTCTTATCTCACTATTTACACGAAAGCCGTCATCGGTTTTGACGAAAAAACGATTTAAGCGCTCATTTGATACATCAGCAATTATGCTATCGTTATACTCGCCCCTCCTTGCAATATCTACTGCATCATTATCAAGATCCGTGGCAAATATCTGCAATGAAAGATTCTTATTTGGTTTAATTTCTTCAAGTGCCTCTTTAAAAATTATGGCCAGCGAGTAGGCTTCCTCTCCGGTAGAACATCCTGCCACCCATGCCCGCAGATGCGAGCCGGCTGGCAGATTGTTAAAGTAATCAGGGAGTACCTCCTTTTTTAATTTCTCCCAAACAACGGCATCGCGGAAAAAGTTGGTTACCCCAATCAGTAATTCCTTGAAAAGGATATCCACTTCCTTTGGATTTTCCTGAAGGAAGCGAATGTATGAAGTAATTTTATTTATCATGTGGATACCCATGCGTCTTTCCACACGGCGTTGAAGGGTGTTCTTTTTATATAAAGAAAAGTCATTGCCGGTTTGATTACGCAGAAGAATGATGATCTTTTTAAGCGCACTTATGTTCTTTATTTCATAAACGGAATCAGGATTTGCAGTCGGGATTTTTTTAAGAAAAGCCAGCAGCTCGACAGGGATCTTATCAGGTGGAGCAACAATATCAACCATAACTGCATTGATCGCATTGCGGGGCATGCTGTCGAATTTTGCTGAACTGGGATCCTGAACGATAACAGTTCCATTTTTTTCTTTAATTGCACGCATTCCCGCTGTGCCATCGGAGCCCATCCCTGAGAGGATTACGCCGATACTAAGTTCTTTCTGGTCATCCGCAAGTGATTGCAGGAAAAAATCAATCGGTAGCCGAAGTCCTCTTACCTCAATTGGTTCGAACAAATGGAGTGCCCTGTTTAAAATGGACATGCTTTTATTTGGGGGGATTACGTACACGCAGTTTGGCTTCACAACCATATGGTCCTTAGCCTGAAAGACTTTCATTTTGGAGATCCGCTGAAGCAACTCGGGCAACATCCCCTTCTGGGTAGGGTCCAGATGTTGGATAACAACATATGCTAGCCCACTGTTTTCGGGCACATTGCTAAGAAACTGCTCAAGTGCTTCTAACCCACCGGCTGACGCACCGATACCAACAATTGGAAATAACGATTTAGAAATAGCTGAATTTAATTTTGAAGCCTTTGTTGATTTAGGAGTCTTTTGCTTCGTTGCGGGTTTTCCCATTTGGTAATCATCATAAAGATAAATAATGCAAAAAAAATGCTTTCACAAAAGTAAGAAAAAAAAATTCAGGAATAGGCAATAATTCTGAACGAACTATCCGTAATTCTCAGTCTGGAGTCCGGGATATGAAAACCTCTGACTTCCTCCAACCCTGATCAAAATATGTGAATAATGTAAATCTTTTTAATAGTTCTGTAATAGTCTTCAGGCTAATGATTCAGACTTTAGATTTTTTAAAAATCAATGGTAACCGAAAATAATTGTTAGAAACAAACATTGAATTTAAACTTTGATTAGAAAAAATAACAGTGAAGCAGTTCGCCTATAACAGTAAACAAATGAGCTACTTAGAAAAAAACATTCGATTCATTGGCAATAATCACAAGGTTAGTTATTATGATGAAGGAGCGGACAATGCCCCGGTTATCATTTTGATTCATGGCTTTCCCTTTAACAAGTCAATGTGGAAAAAGCAGATAGATTTACTCATTGATAACTCCAGGGTAATTGCATATGATATTCGTGGTCATGGGAATTCGGATGCAGGGAACGAGGAGTTTACCATTGATCTTTTCGTTAAAGATCTCCTCCTATTGATGGATGCACTGAAAATTGACCAGGCCACGCTGTGTGGATTATCTATGGGAGGTTATATTGCTTTAAATGCTATAGAAAACCATCCAAACTGTTTCAATGCACTTATATTGAGTGATACACATTGCATTGCAGATACCCCTGAAGTTAAAGAAAAGAGGATGAAAGCAATCAGGAATATACAAGAGAATGGCGTGGAACAATTCGCCGCTGATATGATCAATAGCTTATTCGCATCTGAATCTTTGATAACCAAAAAAGATGAAATGGCTATGGTGAGGACAATGATAACCAATACTGCCGTGCAAACATTGGTTAATACCTAGCATGCTCTCTCGAACCGAAAG
>JBLRXC010000132.1:0-8763 GCA_047920975.1 Bacteroidales bacterium
CACTGAAGCAATAATTCCCTTACTGTTGGTAGTAAGAACACCCTCATTTTCCCTGTCGGAATTATAGATCAGGTTTTCCTCAAACTGCCGGACCTTTTCTTCATGTTCCACCAGTCGTGTGATATTCTGAAAACAACCAACTACCGAATGTCCGGAGCCTTTGCTTTCCGGCAAAGGCGTGAATAAAACCTGGATCCAGTAATGTCCTGAGGGAAGGACTGCCCGAAACCTGAAAGAGACACGCTCACCTTTATCACAGGTTTCGACGAGTTTTGACAAGAGAAGCATTGCTGTTTTCTCTTCGAACAAATCCTTCAATTCTTTTCCTTTGAGCTCAAGGGGGCGAAAACCATAAATTTCCTGCAAACTATTGTTTCCCCAGGCAGCAATGTGTTTTCCGGAATCTGATATCACCGCAATGTAAATATCATTGAGAGATTCAAGAATATCCTCAAAAAACTGAACAGTACCAAACAGCAGTTTTCGCTCAGGCCTCATCACATCACTGCCGGATGCAGCCGTAGGGACATCATCATGCAAATGCTGCCTTTCTGAGTGATTTTCGTCAAAATCGTGAAGCGACATAATCCTTTATGATATTACCATGCACCGTAACGCAAAAAACAGGTTTTTGAAAAACCATTCGTTTACCTTATTACCCTTGACTTTAGGTGAACCGGCAGCATTAGCGTGGAGGGTAGCAATCTGCTTTTTGTAAACCAGCGGTTCGTTTACACACCTTTGATTTAATTTTTCGGGTGCAAGTTAAATATTTTTTTGTGATAAAAAAATTTTACCAATAAAAAAGATAGAGGAACAAAAGGGGTGCAATGATACCTGCAATGGTCAGGATTGCTCCACGGCGTGTGATTCCGTTTTTACCACGAATGATGAATAGTCCGGTGATGGCAATGATGATGAGTGCACCTGCAAAAATATCTGATGCCCATGTCCACCATTTACCCGGGTTGTAATGCAAATAATTGACGGTATGAAAAACAGGTCTTCTGGTGATCTTTTCAAGAAATCCTGATCCGGTATCAAGATCCGCAACAATGCTGCCACCTTCAATAAAAATTTTAATCTGCCTGTTATCCGGATAGAAATGCTTTTTATAGGTGTTTTTTTCTCCAATTTTATCGAGCGACTCCTTGATGACTGACGTATTAATCAGCCCGCGTTCCCTGGGTAAATCCATCTGAACCCACTGGTGGGTAATCCGGTAGTTGGGATTCCAGTCGTGGATGTGGTTAACAGCAATCCCCGACAATGAGTAAACCACGGTTAAAACAAAGAAAAAATAGCCTAAATCGCGATGGATAACCCTGTTCCATTTTCTCCATTTGAATTGCATAACCTTGATACTTTCTATGGGGGGTCAAAAATAATAAGAAGTTGATTATACCTGTGTAAAAGTAATGATGACCTGCATACTTTCCCCCCAGCTTAAAATCGTTTTAATTATTTCAATTGAATAGCCCCGGATTCTGAGTCCGGGGCCTCTTTATTTCATAATGAATGACAAACCTTATCTTTTACAACTGAATTGATGGTTCAGGCAGGAAGTTCAAACACCCGCAAAAAATTACAAATAATCTCCGCAGGCTTTATTCAGGGATATCCTCTGCATCTATATCTTCAAGCCCGTCCTCTGTTTTAGTTTCTGCTTTTTCATCCCCGGTATTTTCCTCAATTACCTCATAACTGGTGCATTCAAGGTGGAAAAATGAGATATACCCTTTTTCCGATTCAAGAACCTGTTGTCTCAACCTGGATATTCTTTCAAGGTCTTCTGAAGAATCATTCTCTTGTTCTTCTGATTCTTCACCTGACTCCACATTTGCTAACTCAGCTTCATTATAGGCTTGCTCGGCAGCGCACTCTTCATGGACTTCAGCTTCCCATTCATCGAGATAGGCTTCGTCAATTCTTTTTTCCATTACCACTCCGGTAACCAAAACCATACTTCCTTCCAGAGAGTTATCAAAACCAGCCACTATTTTTCCAGCATCAACCCTGAGTCCTTCGCTTGTTTCCGGATCAACGATAAACATTCTTTTTCCACTGTGCCTGCATGCGTGGTTAACAAGTCCTTTAACAATCACTGTTTCGCCTGCAAATTCTTCAGCCCTCTGTTTGAACTCAGTGACAGTCAGCCCAATACTTTCTGATTCGGCATCCATTTTAAGCTCAGCATTTTTGCAACCAGCGATCAGTGTTGCAATTGCAAAAAACAGGAGAAATCTTTTTGTTTTCATCGTTAAAATTTTTGTGCAAAAATACCCGAAAAAATGAAGTTGAAAAATTTAATACGTGAAAATCAGTAATTTAGAAAAATTATAAATTAGAATGATCCCTATTTCATCTTCAGAAAACTAACCTCCTTGTCCGTGAGGAATCGCCATTTCCCCCTGGGTACATCTTTCTTTGTCAGCCCGGCAAATGATACGCGGTCGAGCTTGACCACCTGATAATCGAGGGATTCAAAGATCCTCCTGACAACCCTGTTTAATCCCGAATGCAACTCTACGCCAATTTCTTTATGGTGTTCAGCTTCTTTCACATAGGCTATCCCGTCAACTTTGATGAATCCTTCCTCCAGGTTGATTCCGTCCATGATTTTCTGAAAATCAGCTTTTTTCAGGTTTTTGTCAAGTGTTACATGGTAGATTTTGGGGATCTTGTGCCGGGGATGTGTCAGCTTTTTGGCAAGTTCCCCATCATTGGTCAGCAAAAGTAGTCCGGTAGTATTCCGGTCAAGCCTCCCTACCGGATAAACCCTCTCCCTGCATGCATTTTTCACCAGAAACATTACTGTTTTTCGGTCAAATGGATCATCTGTGGTCGTAATAAATCCCTTGGGTTTGTTAAGAAGGATATAGTTTTTCTTTTCAGGCTTTAAAACTTTGTTATCGTACTGAACCTTGTCGGTAAGATTGACCTTGGTTCCAAGGTCGGTAACTACTTTTCCATTCACTTTGATGATGCCCGATAGAATTAACTGGTCAGCTTCCCGCCGGGAACAGACACCTGCATTGGCGATATACTTATTTAACCGGACCATCTCACTTCGAAATTCTCCGGTTCTCCTTTTATCTTTCGAGAATGGTTTTTTTTCCTGCGGGACAGCGGTAGATTTTCGTTTGAACGATCCCGCTGATTTATCCCGACCCTGATTGGACTGCATTTTATTTATTTTGACTGCAAACCTACAAAATTAAAGGCACTCTGAACATCCTATCACTCATGCTGAATTGTCTCAGTAATTAATTTCAATCATCAATAAATCCTGCCTGATCGAGGAGAGTCCAGTTTCGCAACCAGTTAATCTGGCCAAATGCACCTTTGTAATTGACAATTGTAAACCATGGATCATTATAAGCCGCAAGATTATCAAATACATTCATGGTTGGCAATAGGGCATAAACGTCGCCGGATTTGGTAATCCCAGGATTGGCCACTTCATTCAAAGACTGGCTGAAGGCTGCTTTAAAAACCTGGTTTTGAATTGAGTTATCAACACCTGCAGCAGAATAAACATTGAAAACCTGGTCGAAATTATTTCCGGCAATATTCCAAAAAATATTGTTGTTTATCTGAAGATTTCCATTTTCAAATTGTGCATAGCTGTCTGAGAAATTCTCTTTATATTCAATAAAAACACCCTCTCCCTGACTCATAAAGATGCAATTGGAGAATTTACCTCCTGCATTTCGGCCAAGCTGCATGGTTTTATTTGAAAGAACACTGCCCCGGCCGATAAATGTACCGTTATAAATTACTGGGATAGAGAATGGCAACCCGGTTTCAGGTTGTGTGCCGCCATCACCTTCAATCAGGAAATCACCTTCGGCAAAATCCTGTATAGCCAGCCAAAACTGACCTTGCCCCCTGTAACCCAGGTCATAATCAAAAGCATCATCACCATTAAAGGCCGAAACTATAAACCGGGTATGGACAGTCCCGCCAAAAAACTCAATACCATCATCCTTATTTGATATGACCTCGATGTATTCAACGGTCGTTGCACTTCCAACACCCCCGAGTGTAAGACCGTTGATTTCATTGCCTTCACCTATGTTTGTACCGCCGTGCCTGATGGATATATACCTTAAAATACCGGAATTATCGTTATCATTG
The DNA here is from genome assembly GCA_047920975.1 of Bacteroidales bacterium. GTDB lineage: Bacteria > Bacteroidota > Bacteroidia > Bacteroidales > JAADJA01 > JAADJA01. The sequence continues at coordinate 4,141 of JBLRXC010000132.1, forward strand.
TCTCCTCCGTAAACCCCCCTGGGTTCAAAATATGGTATCCCTTCAATCTGTTCCTCCCCTGACTCTGTATTGATTGAGGCATTCCCCAGAATAATCAGTCCACCCCACAAACCTTTGGAGTAGACCGGAACAGATTTTTCCAGATCATCACCCTCACAGGTAAAAATGACAGGCATCTCCGGAGTACCTTCTGCTATTATTTTTCCTCCGCGGGCAACAACCAGCGCGCTGGCGTATATACCCTGGCCGGTTTCACCCCTGATGATTGTACCTGCTTCAATGGTCAGGACCTGACCATCATTCACAAACACCTGCCCCTTTAACAGATAGTTCTTGTTTCGTTTCCATGTCACGGTACCTGTCCCCCAGCCATTGTCAACAATGACTTCGTTATCTGAATCCGTCTGATAATCACTTTTCCGGCAGGAGACAAGTGTCACAAGCAGAAGAATCACCCAAACGGTGAAATCAATTTTAATCATTCCGGTATTTTGTTGATTCTCTTTCAAAATGAAATCTCCAGATTCAGATAAATATATTGTTGGTTTTCTTCATTTGATGCGTAGGGCACCCAATCCTGATAGTTCAATGCCATTTTAATTTGGGGGATGGGAGAATATTCAACACCTCCAATGATCTTGCTTCCATCATTATTTAAATTCCAGGGATTGGTTTCCTCATGAATGATGTTGGAAAAAACATGGTCATATCGGGCAAAGACCTGCCATTTTTCTATAAAATACCATGTAATATAGCATGAATAACCATATCTTTGATAGTCTTCCTGATAGGCCTGATTGAACCTATGGTTGTATTCCAAACCAGCGCTTAGTAACTCTTTGTCCTGATATCCGGCAAACAGGGTAAGTGTCGATTGCATGATATCATGATAGGTAATGTCATAGTAACCCCTGACCACAAGCTTTTTTACCGGATGAACGGTCAAACCACCTCCATACTTATAGTTACTCTGGTTATGAAGTTGGGTGTATCCATCGCCATTCATCATGGTAATATCTGATGATAACCAATCATTCCATTGATAATTTATCAATGCACCCAGATCAGCACTGGAGCCAAAACGATATAAATCGGCAAATGATTTTTCGATATACCGGTGTTCCCATATTTTTTCCTGTAGCTTGAATTGTTGGAGATCAATGATACCAAAAAGAATCGAAAGCTTATGGCTATGATATTTCACATAAGCATTTTTAAAATAAGCATACCTCCGTGCCAGAGAAAAGGGAGAGAGGTCATCCGGACTTCCAATATCAATTTTGATATTGGCTTCAAAGGCATCATTCATAACTTTTTCATATCCGAGGTAAATTCTTTTCATTTCAAATGCTGATGATCTGACTTCACTATTGATGCGGGCAAAAACGTCGGTATAAATCAGCCCGTAAACCCTTCCGAATTTATGCCCGGCAATTGAATCGGCTGCAAGACCTGGATGCATGTTGTTGAGGAATAAGAAAATCACTGCAACAAAAAGAGAGCCGGGTTTTAGGGAACGTATCATTTTCATAGGATTGAAAGTCCCAAAGATAAGCAGCTTCATACTTAAAAATATACATTCCCGTAAAAAAATTAACAAAAAATTAAGGTTGAATTTATTTAATCTTAACTTTATGCTCCATTTCAAAGAGTTTATATCTGTAATATTGCACCGCTTAAAAGAGTCAATGCAATAATGGAAACATTGTACCTCGTACTTGTTGTGGTTCTCTTTGTCCTCGCCGTCTCCGACCTTGTTGTTGGTGTTAGCAATGATGCCGTCAATTTTCTGAATTCAGCCCTTGGTGCCAAAGCTGCCCCTTTCCGGCTAATAATGATTGTAGCAGCATTGGGGGTTTTCGTTGGTGCCTCCTTTTCAAGTGGAATGATGGAAGTAGCACGGTCAGGAATTTTTCATCCACAACAGTTCTATTTCAGCGAGATCATGATCATCTTTTTAGCAGTGATGATTACTGATGTGATACTGCTTGATGTTTTCAACACTTACGGATTGCCCACCTCAACAACCGTTTCGATAGTGTTTGAACTGCTGGGAGCAGCCGTGGCAGTTTCTTTCCTGAAAATTGCAACCTCATCAGAAACCGTCTTCAATCTTGGAACCTATATTAATTCCGGTAAAGCGCTGGCTATTATTTCCGGGATCCTGTTATCAATTGCCATCGCATTCACAGCGGGTGTTATTATTCAGTATTTCACGAGAATGGTCTTCTCTTTTGACTATGAAAAACGAATCAGGCGGTTTGGGGGTCTTTGGGGTGGTTTGGGCATCACTGCCATCATTTATTTCCTGCTCATTAAAGGTGTGAGTGGAGCAGCCTTTATGTCGGATGAAGTCAAAACTTATATTCAGCAAAATTCCCAAATGATTATATGGGGAAGTTTTATTTTCTGGGGTATTGTTCTTCAGTTACTGGTATGGTTCACGCGGTTTAATCTCCTCAAATTTATTGTCCTGGTTGGCACATTTGCCCTTGCCATGGCTTTTGCAGGAAATGACCTCGTTAATTTCATCGGTGTTCCACTGGCCGGTTATGAATCCTACAAAGACTTTATGTCCAATCCCGGATTGGATCCGGATTCTCTTAAAATGGCAGCTCTGGCGAAACCCATTACTACATCCCCCTTGTTTTTGGTTGCTGCCGGGATGATCATGGTTATAACACTCTGGACATCCAAAAAAGCACATTCGGTTGTAAAAACTTCGGTTGATCTTGGCAGGCAGGAAGAAGGTTATGAACGTTTTGGGTCATCAATTTTCTCAAGGATTGTTGTCAGGGCCACTGTAACAATGGTTAAGGGTTTCGATTCATTCTTCTCGGATAGGCTTAAAAAGCGGGTTGGGAAGAATTTTGATCAGACACCCTTCATCGAAAAACAGAAAGAATTAGGACCCAATGCACCCTCTTTTGATTTACTGCGGGCATCAGTAACTTTAATTGTTGCGAGCGCGCTAATTTCCTTCGCAACCTCACTCAAACTTCCTCTGTCCACTACTTATGTAACATTCATGGTGGCAATGGGAACTTCTTTGGCTGACAGGGCATGGGGAAGAGAAAGTGCTGTATACCGTATCACAGGCGTGATCTCTGTGATCGGAGGTTGGTTTCTTACTGCCCTGGCAGCGTTTACAGTAGCTTTCGCATTTGCAATGGCGATCTCTTTTGGTGGAATTTATGCCATCATAGGACTGATTTTTTTAGCAGTTTTCTTTATTTCAAGGACCCACATCATTCACAGAAGAAGGGATGTAAGGACAAAAGAAATTGAAGGGACCAAAAAAATTGAGGTGATTACCGGACAGCGAATTATGATCAAGTGCTCCGATGAGGTAGTCCAGGTATTGAAAAAAATTCCTGAAATTTACGGAATGATCGTCAAGGGACTTGCCGATGAGAGTCCTAAGATTTTACGAAACGCACAGGAAGAGAGCAATAAAATAAACAAAGAGACCAAGCAACTTAAAAATAACCTGAACATTACCATTTCAAAACTTGAAGACAGCCTGATCGAAACGGGATTGTATTATGTGCAAATGATTGATTATCTTAGAGAAATTGCCCACAGTGTCAATTTTATCGTGAAGCCTTGCTATGACCATGTTGCCAATAACCACAAGAACCTCCTTCCTGCTCAGGTGGAAGAACTGCAGGATATTGCCCGGATGTTGCTCGATTTTGTGAGCGATATGAACAAGCTCATCCGGAATCAGGCTACCGATAACCTGGCAGAAATCATTCTTCAACAGGGAAAAATCATCAAATATATCGACACCAGTCGAAAAAAACAGGTAAAGCGCATCAAAATGAACGAAGTTGGAACACGAAACAGTTTGCTCTATTTTAACATTCTTTCCGAATCCAAGAACCTGATGTTGCAACTGATTAATCTTGCCAAGGCCCACCGCGATTTTACTGATATTGTGAACGGCGTTCCTCTGGTTGAAATACAACCTTCAACCCCTGAAATAAGTTAACTAAAAATTAAGGTTAGGTTTAACTTGGGTTTATTTGAGCACCCTACTTTTGCTTCCATAAAAAATATAACAGAAATGAAAAAGACTCTTTATACAATCGCATTTATCGCCTTCATTGGTATGGCTTTAGCCGGAAATCATCCAATGATATCCTCCGATCCTTCTAACTCCTCTTACAAGGCTATTGCCCTTTCGGGTTCTGTAGTCGATTTTAATTCAGGTGAAGTGTTAACCGGTGTCGAAGTTAAAATTGAAGGGACTGATATTATTACCTATACTGACTTTGATGGAAATTTTGAGTTCAACAACATGATGCCCGGAAATTATAACCTGATAGCCTCTTTTATTTCTTACAACAATAGTCTGATTGAAAACTTTAAAGCCGAAGAGGGAGAAAATACGGTCGAAATCAAACTTCAGCATTCAAAATAAAGAATAGTTTTCCCCTCTTTTGAAAGCCCAAATCAAAAAGGCCGTTCGAAAGAATGGCTTTTTTTGTTTTTGTAATGGGGTTGAAAACCACTATTACACGGAAGTTTATCCCGTCCTGGCGTGTGAGTGCGAGGAATATTAACTCGTGATCTGAAGGTGACCATTCTGGCCGGTAACACGATCCGGGAATTTCGTTA
>JBLRXC010000133.1:0-5623 GCA_047920975.1 Bacteroidales bacterium
TTAGTGAGTAAAAATCGCACAATTCCTGTGAAGTAGAATTATAAATTTCTACATTTAAGATATAGTCATTACTTCCAGGTTCAATAGGAATACTAAAAACATTATTAATATTAGAAACAACAGAGGCAATTGTGAACCAATAACATACAGATAAATTAATCTCATAATTTACAGTAGTATGTGAATGACTTAAATATCCTATTTCATAACCCTCAATAACTGTTAAATCTACTTCAATAAATTCTGCAAGAGAGCCTGAAATATTTAGATTTTCAATAGTTTGACTATTTATTATCAATGAAAATAACGATAATAAAACCACAAAATATATTTTTTTCATAATTAGATAAATTTAAAAGTTAAAACTAAAATCTGTGAGTTGTGAAAATAACTCACAGATTCAAAAAAATCTAATCTTTTAACAATGTTTTTGCATCAACAATTTCACCATCGCAAACTAAAGCAACTGTATAGAAACCAAATTGATAGTTTAAAATATCAATCGTTTTGTCAAATATAGAAGTATCTAATATGTAGTTATTTGTTGTTCCATTATTTATCCCAATTATCATTAAATATGCCGAAGACACACCTGTAACATCGTAGTTGACTGTTACAAAATCGTTGCTAGGATTTGGTACTATCCCTGTTATTTCATATTGCTTTACGTTAATGGTTACTTCATCATAATCCTTATAGCCATCTATTAAGGCAAGGACTTCAAGTTTATAGCTTGTTGTAGTGTCAAGTGTAACGTTTAAATTTGTTCCTGTATAAATTAAGCTATCCGCAAACAAACCAGTTTCATAAAACTCATTCGACAGTTCCAAAGAGGTTCCAATTGTAGTACGTTTCAATCCTAATTTATACCAAAGTGGCATAAATTGGTTTTGGTGTAATATAACTACATTTTTATTTTCATTGTTTATATTTTAAAATTACTAAATATTTTTTTACTGCTCTATTTTTATCAATTTGAGTTATGGAGGGTAGAAATGCAAAATATCCAGCAGTTGAATACAAATATTTCTCTCTCTATTTCTATTTTTGTAACCGTTTTCCATTTACAGTATGTTGGGTAACTCCCGTATAATAGAACCCCTATCCCTGTTATCCAACCTATGTTAACAGTTATGAAACGGATACGTGATTGAAAATTAGCTATTTGGTCAATATTTCGGAATTTCTGCACTGCCTGGTCGTTTTGAGACGGTCAAAAATAAGAAAAATTCACTTGCAAGCGGTTATGGTTGCTTTTGTAGTTATGAATTTTGCACAAACCTCCATTTATTCAGTTGTTTGGTTTTCAGAGATAAGCCCTTCCTCACAGAAGCCGGCGATCTGATCAAACGTATCCGGGAATCTGATATCCGTCAAAAGTATGAGATCCGCTTTGGTGAATGGGGCGATTCACCTCATTTCAAAGCAAAATGGGTCAATGGGTCCTAACCTGCATTTTTCCCTGTTTTTTTCCTGACCCAGATAACTTAAAAATAGGATGAGTCATTTCTATCAGATTGGATCAAATTTAATCACATTGACTTATGATTTCTTTCCCTGCAGGGCATTGATGTCTTTTGTTGTTAATGTCCTCTGGACAAAAGAAACCTTTGTTCATTGATTCTATTGACATTGTAGCCCTACGGGCTATTTTCATATTTTTTCACCATTTTTTAACAATCCCTTTCCTGCAAAACGATTTTTATACTTTTGACCGGAAATGGTTTTTACATTTATTTTAAGCCATCCGGGTAGTCGTTAAATATTTTTAACTTTTGAGCTAAATACAGGCCTGACATCAGATTGAAAATTGTAGCCGACGATAAAGTTCCTTTTCTGAATGGGGTTTTTGAACCCTGCGGGCAGGTTGACTATATACCCGGAAGGCTCATCACCAGCAAATCACTGAAAGATGCAGATGTCCTCATCACCCGCTCCATCACACTTTGCAATTCAGACCTGCTGAAAGGAACCCATGTTAAATTCATCGCTACTGCCACCATCGGCGATGATCATATTGATAAAATTTATTGCAAAGAGCATGGCATTCGGTGGTTCTCAGCAAAAGGTTGCAATGCAGGTGCGGTTGAACAATATGTTATGGCTGCTTTGATCCGTTACCTCTCTGTTTCAGATTTCAACCCGGCGGCTCAGACCATTGGAATTGTCGGGGTTGGAACCATTGGCCGGAAGGTACAGAAAGCGGCTGAGACCCTCGGGATGAAGGTACTGCTGAATGACCCGCCGCGGCAAAGGGCAGAGGGTTCTGACGGATTTGTTTCAATGGAACAGATTCAGCAACAAGCGGATATCATCACAATACATGTTCCGCTGCATTTTGGCGGTTCCGATAAAACCTTTCACATGCTGGATGACACCTTTTTTGAAGGACTGACCCGGCCTGTTGTCCTGATCAATACGGCAAGGGGTGCTGTTATAGAGACGGATGTCCTCAAGCGGGCAAAAAGTGCCGGCCTGATCCGTTACCTGGTTTTGGATGTCTGGGAACACGAACCGGAGCTGGATCAGGAGCTATTGGAGCTGACCGATATCGCCACTCCCCACATCGCAGGTTATTCCATTGAGGGTAAAGCCAATGCGACCGGGATGGTGGTGGATGCAGTAGCGGATTTTCTGGGTCTGAAATTAAAGCAATGGCGTCCTCAGCTTCCGCCGGATCCATCTCCTCTGACACTCGATTGTAAAGGATTAAACGGGGTTGAGGTCATGGATAAAATATTTGAGACGGTGTTTCCTATTGGGGAAGTGAGTCATGAGTTAAAACTGGGAGAGATTTTGTTTGAGGAAATGAGAAGGGATTACCAGTTGAGGAGGGAGAATCAGGTTTATGTACTCAAGCTTGAAAATTGTGATGCAATGGTGAGAGGGATGGTGCGTGGGTTGGGGTTTAGGTTGGGAGATGGGAGATAAGGAGATGGGGAGATTGGGAAAAAGGGAGATAAGGAGATTGGGAGTTGGAATATTACTGCCGGGGTGCAAAGTGCAAAGCGCTTAGGAGGCAGAGGAATAAAATGAGGGTTGAAAGATTAATTGCCCCCTTTTCGTTTCTTTGCGTACTCTGCGCCTCAGCGGTGAAGAAAAGATAACCACAGGGAGAGCAAAGCGCAAAGCCGCAGAGGGCAAAAAAAGGGTCTTATATAACATTTTACAATTTAACTTTTTTTCATGGACAATTCTATTTTGAACAGATCAGCCGACAACATCCGGATTTTGTCACTGGCTATGGTCGAAAAAGCCAAATCGGGTCATCCCGGCGGCGCAATGGGTGGCGCGGATTTTATAAACCTGCTCTATACAGAGTTTCTTAATTTCGACCCAGACGACATGACTTTTCCTTTCCGTGACCGTTTTTTTCTTGATCCCGGCCATATGTCGGCCATGCTCTATTCAGTATTGTCATTGGTTGGAACCTATTCATCCGATGACCTTCAAAACTTCCGGCAGTGGAAAAGCCCCACCCCGGGCCATCCGGAACTCGATCTGAAACGCGGGGTGGAGAATACTTCCGGCCCGCTTGGACTGGGTCATACCATGGCCGTTGGATCTGCCATTGCTGAACGATTCTTTTCAGCGAGGTTCGGTGAATGGATGGCTCACAAAACTTATGCGTTCATTTCCGATGGGGGTATCCAGGAGGAGATCGCACAGGGTGCAGGGCGTATTGCCGGCTATCTCGGACTGAATAACCTTGTCATGTTCTATGATTCAAATGACGTTCAGCTCTCCACCAGAGTGGAAGCAGTGACGGTTGAAGACACTGCTGCAAAATATGAAGCCTGGGGCTGGCGAACAATGACCATTAACGGTAATGATGCCGATGAAATCAGAGGCGCCTTGATGAAAGCCCTGCAGGAAAAAGAAAAACCGGTTCTCATCATTGGAAAGACCATCATGGGCAAAGGAGCCGTCAAAGAAGAGGGAAACAGTTTTGAAGGAGAGGTCTCTACGCATGGACAACCCCTGAGCGCCGCAGGAGCCTCGGTAGCTGCAACAATCCTTAATCTTGGTGGGGCTCCGGATGATCCTTTTGCCGTGTTTGACGATGTTAAGATGTTCTGGGGACAAGTCAGGGATGAAAAACGCCTGTGGGCATCAGAAAAGAGAAAACAGTTTGAAAGCTGGAAGAAGGAGAATCCACAACTGGCAGCAAAACTTGATCTCATGTTTGCTGGCGGAATTCCTGAAATTGATTTCGGAGCGATCCCTTTCAAACCCAACAGTGCAACCCGTGCAGTGTCTGCCAATGTTTTGGGTGAGTTTGCAAAAAAGGTTGAGAATATGATCGTGATCTCTGCCGACCTCTCCAATAGTGACAAGACCGATGGCTTCCTGAAAAATAGTAAACCATTAGGACGGCACGATTTTTCAGGTGCCTTTCTCCATGCCGGCGTTTCGGAGTTGACCATGGCAGCCCTTGCCAATGGCATGGCCCTTACTCACGTCATTCCTGTTTGTGGTACCTTTTTCGCCTTTTCTGATTACATGAAACCTGCAGTCAGATTGGCTGCATTAATGGAATTGCCTGTGAAATATGTCTGGACACACGACTCTTTCAGGGTAGGGGAGGATGGCCCTACACACCAACCTGTGGAGCATGAAGCGCAAATCCGACTGATGGAGAAACTTAAAAACCACAGCGGGCGCAACAGCATGCTGGTGCTAAGACCTGCAGATGGGGCTGAGACCATTGCTGGATGGAAAATGGCGATGGAGAACACCCAAACACCGACTGCGTTGATCCTTTCGCGTCAGAATATAACTGACCTGCCGGCAGCTTCTTCTGAAGCTCGCTTGCGTGATGCTTTTCAATGTGAAAAAGGGGCATATATCGTGATGAAAAATGGAGAAACACCTGATATCGTACTTGTTGCCTCGGGATCTGAAGTGAGCACCCTGGTCGAAACAGCCAATTTATTGAAAAGGGATCATGCAATATGCGTACAGGTGGTTTCTGTGATCTCAGAGGGACAGTTCTTCATGCAACCTGAAAAATACCGACAGGAAGTGATTCCCAGCGAATTACCTGTTGTTGCGCTAACGGCTGGCCTGCCAGTCACCATGGCCGGATTGGTGGGTAACAATGGAAGAGTCATCGGTCTGGATCATTTTGGGTACTCCGCACCCTATAACGTGCTGGATGAGCAGTTTGGGTTTACGGCGGAGAGGGTGAAAGCAATCGTAAATAGTATGTTTTGTTGATTTGTGTCAGAGTAATTTAAATAATCATATATTCGAATATCCATTTGAAGTGGGAAGTGATCTCAAATGAACATAACCATTTTTGTCCTTGATAAATCTGTTTTCATTATTGTAATTAAAAAGTACAGTACCTATAGAATGTTTGGATACAGTTAATTCTTGACAGATAAAACTTTCAACCTCTTTAAAATGTATCGGTTCTCCTTGCTGTAATAGATACTGATATGCAACATCACCAATTGTTCCAAAGAATCCGCCTTTAGATCGAAGGTCAAACATTCCAGGTCCTTTAAGGCCAAAGATCTGATTATTGCGAGTGAGCATTGCATGCAGTGAACTTACAGATTTTACCTTAACTCCTGATGAGATGAGGTTTTGATAAATTTCAGTGTAATGTAATGGT
>JBLRXC010000133.1:5633-8723 GCA_047920975.1 Bacteroidales bacterium
TAGTCGCTGGTATTTTTTTCTATTTGTCGTTTATATACTATTCCTTCATTATCTACATCAAATACGTCGCTAAAATCATTGATAATGATCAGTTTAATAATATTGATCATATCATCAGATTTTGTAATATGCTTTATTGCAAATTTGTTGAGCAGAACCCCAAAATTATATCTAACATTCTGCTTCCTCTTAACTTTCAATTCTGTTTTAAGAAACAAGAGCATTTTTTTCAGATTGAACACGGATAAAATTTGCCGGCTGATGAGATAAATATTTTTTTCACTACAACACTTGTTGAAAATTCTATTGCTTAGCACGAGATCTAAATCTCCAAATAATAAGTGACTCTTATTTAGTATGATTGATAAGATAAAAGTTATGAAGTAGGCAGAAAATTTTGTTCTTTCACTGGAATTGATTTCTGATACCTTTTCGCTATCAATGAAAATGTATGGTTCTCTATATGAAATATTGTATTGTTCCTGTAAATTATTTAATGGAAAGTGATTAATAACTTTAAATGCATGTCTTATTCTTTTGCTAATGTCATTACGGATCTGACGAACTCGCTCCCTTGTAATGCCCAGTTCATTCCCTATTTCCTGTAATGTGTAATTTGTATTGGGAAGATAGAAATTAAAACAATTCCGGAAAACTTCAACCTCTTTGTTTTTCTTGAATATCTTTTTGTTGTCAATTAATAATTCTAAGATTTTAAAAAAGGGAATACCTGATGGTTCTCCAATATTTTTTATGATAATATCATAATCTACCTCTATTTTCAATTGTGCCAGAAAATTTGAGATTTGTAATTTTGAGTCAACTCCAATGGCACTCCATTTTGCCAAAAGCATTAAATTTTCATACTTTTGGCAAATGTTAACCAATTCTTTATTGGTTTTGTAGCCACTATTTCGCAGAAACAGAAATTTGGATTCGTTATTATCTCTATAAAATCTGAGTATTAGTCCAAGTGTATTTAAACCTGCATTTTTACATACATTGTAACTTCTCATACTCATCGGTTCATTCAGCGCCAGGGCCTCCAAGCTTAGGTCACTATAGAAGCGGGTATCAAAAAATTCATTAATGTCAGATTCAGTATTTTTATTTTCCGTTAAAGATAATTCATATAGATCTTTGTATTTTTTAAAGATCTTTAAAAACTCTTCATTTGCTATTTGACCGCAATTTCTCAATTTTTGATAACTTTTGCTCCTATATCCAAATTCAATCAATGAATAAAGATTAGTAAAACCAGCATCCATAGAAATATTATAGATCCTCTGGCTCATGTTCTCGTAAATAGCCAGCAAATGAATGGGCATTTTTAAAATTTTTACGCGGTCATTTGATGATTCAATATATTCCATAAACAGTTCGACAAGATCACTCTGAATTTCTTCAGTGAAAGATTCTATCTGTGGGTTAAATTTTTCTGAAATGATGAGATGATATACTTCTTCTATAGAATTGATATTCTGTGTATTAAGCAATGATATAGTGCTTGCTGCCAAACTTTGTTCCTGAATCATTTTTTTTTTCTAAATTGATTGTTCAGTTGAAAAGAATACCTCTATTGCTTTTGTTTCTTAATTTTCATAACCTGATTTAAAACCCCAAATTTAATAAAATGATTTAAATGAATTTAATTCAGGTTCGATTAACTAAATTTATTTCAACTACTGATTGTTTACTGATGAATAAAACTTCGGTTTCAGTTTACCATATGGAGTCTAACTTTCTTAAACAATAATCATATATAAGCAATGATGCCTCATTAAACAATTTGATAAAATTTTTGTACTTAAGTAGCAAAGTCGAGGAACATGTTATCTTATTGAAATGGAGTTCGTCAGCCTGAGACAAAAAGAAATAGGCATCCACATGGGAGAATTCAACAAGTTTGACTCAATGAAAACAGTTTTCGCAGGAAATGTATCTGTTAGTTTATTGAACCAGGTAAAATTCTTTTTTTTAAAAGACAAATAATACCAGATGGATCGAAAAAAATTTCTGAAAACCCTGGCCATTTTGCCATTAACAACCCCAGCGATGAAACTGAATGCTTTGAATAAATTGACAGAACCTTTTGGTTTTTCCAGGAAGATGCCTGTGTTGTTCTTAGGACATGGTAGTCCGATGAATGCGATTGAAGAAAATGAATTTGTGGCTGGGTTCAGAGCTGCCGGTAAAACCATACCCAGGCCACATGCCATTCTTTGTGTTTCGGCGCATTGGGAAACTAAGGGTACATATGTCACTGCCATGGAAAAGCCCAGGACAATCCACGATTTTGGAAGTTTCCCCAGGGCATTGTATGATGTGCAGTATCCGGCGCCTGGAAGTCCTGAACTGGCGAAGGAGACAAAATCAATCATCAGTAAAACCGAGATCGGGCAGGATGAAAAATGGGGGTTAGACCATGGTGCCTGGTCTGTGATTAAACATCTCTACCCCGGGGCAGATGTTCCGGTCGTCCAGATGAGCCTGGATATTAACCAGACACCGCAACAGCACTACGAATTGGCTCAGGAACTCGCAGCCTTGCGGTATAAAGGTGTGTTGATTATTGGTAGTGGAAATATGGTACACAATTTAAGAATGGTGGCCTGGGACAAGCTGAATGATGATGAGTTCGGATTTGACTGGGCATTCGAGGCTGGTGAGAAAATGAAAAAGTATATTTTAAGTGGTGATCACAAACCATTGATTCAATACCGTTCGCAAGGAAAGGCTTTTGAATTGGCAATTCCAACACCAGAACATTATCTGCCGTTAATCTATACACTTGCTTTGAGACAGGAAAATGAAAACATTTCCATATTCAACGACAAGGTGATAGGAGGATCATTAACTATGACATCGGTGAAAATAGCATGATGAAAAGAACAGGGACCGGTAATTTTAGAACTGAGACATATCTGTCGACTGGAATTTAAATAGTTTTGTGAAGTAGTGCAATGCTGTGTTAATTCAATTTCAAAACAAGGGTTTATGCAAAAAATAATGAGATCAATTTTTTTCCTGGTTATATTCCTGGCAATCAAAACAATATTGGCTCAGGACCCTGTGATGGGATCAGACCAT
>JBLRXC010000134.1:0-8700 GCA_047920975.1 Bacteroidales bacterium
TTTCAACACTGATGTCGAATTTACCGGGCATGGCCTACAGATGTAAAATTGATATCAGTTGGACCATGGAATTTGTGAGTCAGGGATGTTTTGACCTGACGGGTTACCAGCCTGAAGATCTCATCAACAACAGCAATGTCGCTTATGATGCATTGATCCATCCTGATGACCGGGAGATGGTATGGCAATCTATTAATCAGGCGCTTACTGATAAAAGGCCGTTCCAGCTGGTTTACCGGATTTTTACAAAAGATGGCGAATTGATCTGGGTTTGGGAGCAGGGAATTGGTGTACATGATTCACAAGATAGCATAGCTGTTCTTGAAGGGTTTATCACTAACATTTCTTCCCGAAAGCGCATGGAAGAGGAATTGGTCATTGCTAAAGAAAAAGCGGAGGAGTCAGACCGTTTAAAATCAGCCTTTTTAGCAAATATGTCGCACGAGATAAGAACACCGATGAATTCAATCATTGGATTTTCTCAATTGCTTGATGACCCTGAGCTTGTTCCTGAAGAGAGAACGCATTTTGTCAATATGATCCAAAATAGTGGCAATGACCTTCTAAATATTATTGATGATATCATTGACATATCCAAGATCGAGGCAGGACAGATGAAAATATTTAAGGCCCACCAAAATATTCATGAACTGATGCAGGAGTTTAGGGTCTTTTTCAGTGATTATTTGAAAACCAAGCCTCAGAAAAAGGAGGTGAAGATTATTTATCAACCGCCCCCTGACGCCATAAAAAATAAAATTTATACCGATATTGACAGGTTTAAACAGATTTTCAGAAACCTTCTTTCCAATGCCATTAAATTTACCGAAAAGGGATCCGTCGAATTTGGATTCACCTCCGGCATTCATGAGAATCAGCCAGCCTATTTATTTTATGTAAAAGATACTGGTTTAGGAATTCCTGAAGATAAAACTGATTCGATTTTCAATCCTTTTACACAGGTGATCAGTTCAAATTCGCACGTTTACGGTGGAACCGGTCTCGGATTAACCATAACGAAAAAAATTGTTGAAATCTTAGGAGGTAAAATCTGGGTCGATTCGGAATATGGAAAAGGGTCTATCTTTTATTTCACCCATCCTGTTCATTTGGTAACCGAAATTAAGGATTCAGAACTTCAAACAAAACCGGAACCTGAATTGCAGAAATTTGAATGGCCCGGTAAAAGAATTTTATTTGTCGAAGATGATGATAGCAGTTTCCAATATTTTAAAAATGCCCTGAAAAGGACAAAAATTGAGATCGTCAGGGCAAAAGACGGATTACAGGCAGTGAAGCTTTCGAACGAATCAGTTTTTGATCTGGTTTTTATGGATATTCAAATGCCGGCAATGGATGGTATCAAAGCCATGCAAAAAATCAAGGCCAATCAAAAAGAGATACCCATAGTCGCACAAACTGCTTATGCCATGCAAGGGGAGCGTGAAAAATACCTGAAAGCCGGTTTTGATGATTATATTTCAAAGCCGGTTAAAATCAATGACTTGCTTAAAACTATTGACAAATTCCTGCATATGGAGCGTCCGTGAATCGGATGAATTTTTGGCTTATTTTCTGATCCATCAAATCAAAGTGCTGTGCTTGACTTTTTATTTTTTGACTGCCTCCTCCAGAAACTGCGTTAGAATTTCCGTCTCCTTTCTGCTTTTATACTGGCCGTATTGAGATGCAGAGAAAAGTATCACCATACAGAAAATACCCATCGGGATACTCCAGAGGAAAGGGGCATCCATTCCAAGAATCATTTGGATGATTCCATAGGAACTGCCAAAAAAAGTAAGGGTAAAGACACCGGTATATAAAAATATGAACATCGTCCATATTTTAGGCTTGGGGCCGATCACACCATAAACAACGGTATCAACATCCTGCACTCTCACCCAGATATGCAATTCAGGGGTCCAGTATTGCTGCCCGACTTCAGGAAATCTGACAAAAGCATGCTCCTGGACTACCTGTCCTTCAAGCCCGGATTTTCGCTGATCAAGATTGGCATTAATCTGTTCAAGTATTTCCTGTGGCGGGCGTCTGGAGACATACCTGATTCTTGGCCTTAAACGAACTACTGACATATTGTTGAAGGGTATGCTCCTGAAAAAACTTTATTTATTTGCTAAAACACTGGACATTGAGTTTTGTTCAGAAACATTATTATGACTGAAATTAACATCAAAAGAGATAATAGTAATTTGAAAATAATGAAAAATCAACGACCAAATCAGGCTTTTTACTATTTTAGCTCAGTTTTTTTACAGAAAATCAAATATAACGATGAACTTTGAATTAAGTGAAGAGCAAATCATGATTCGCGAAACAGTCCGCGATTTTGCAGAACGGGAAATAAAGCCTGTGGCTAAAGAGTTAGACGAAAAAGCCATATTCTCTTATGACCTGACCAAAAAAATGGGAGAACTTGGATTATTTGGGATGTATCTTCCTGAAAAATACGGAGGACAGAGTCTTGATACTCTTTCCTATATCATAGCAGTTGAAGAAATTGCAAGGATTGACGGCTCTCAGGCTGCAACCCTGGCTGCACATAACTCACTCGGCATCGGACCCATTTACGAGTTCGGCAATGAAGAACAAAAATTGAAATACTTGCCGAAACTTTGCACCGGAGAAGCTTTGTGGGGCTTTGGTTTAACTGAGCCCAATGCCGGGTCTGATTCCCGTGGAAGTAAAACTACAGCTGAGGTGAACAATAAGGAGTGGGTGATCAATGGATCCAAAATATTTATTACCAACGGCTCCTGCGACATTTCGATCGGCTCCACCGTACAGGCAGTAACCAAATCATTTGAAGATGGAAAAAAAGAGTTCACAGCCATCATCGTTGATAAAGGGACTCCCGGATTCAGACAGGTTACCATGCACGGAAAAATGATGTGGCGTGCCTCTGATACTGCTGAACTCTATTTTGATGATTGCCGGGTTCCTGAATCCAATCTGCTTGGAGAAGTTGGGGAGGGATCACATATTATGCTCCGCACTCTTGATAGCGGTCGGCTATCCATAGCAGCCATGGGGTTGGGTTGTGCACAAGGTGCCTTTGAGCTTGCTTTAAACTATGCGCATGAAAGAAAACAATTTGGTAAACCCATTGTTAAATTCCAGGTCAACGCCTTTAAGCTGGCTGATATGGCAACCAAGATTGAGCTGGCAAGAAATCTTTTGTACAAAGCCTGTTGGCTGAAGGACAATAAAAAACCCTATGGGAAAGAGGCTGCCATGTCAAAACTTTATTGTTCTGAAATTGCAAGGGAAGTTGCTGATGAAGCAGTTCAGATACATGGCGGCTATGGGCTCATGAAAGATTATGACATTGAAAGGTTTTACCGCGATCAAAGACTGCTTCAAATCGGTGAAGGTACTTCAGAAATTCAAAGACTTGTGATTTCACGACACATTGGGTGTTAAAGCAATGAGAAAGATCAGGATTATAGAGTCACCACGGGATGCAATGCAGGGCCTGTCGCAGTTTATTCCGACCGGGGATAAAATCAGGTACATCAATGCCCTGCTGCAGGTAGGGTTCGATGTGATAGATTATGGCAGCTTTGTTTCACCCAAAGCCATTCCGCAACTGGCCGATACTCCCGAAGTAACCAAACATCTTGATCTGGCCAATACAACAACGAAGTTGCTGGCCATTGTTGCCAATAAGAGAGGCGGTGAAGAAGCAGCCAGATTTGATGAGATATCTTACCTCGGATACCCTTGCTCTGTGAGTCCCACATTCCTGATGAAAAATATCCATTCAACACCTGAAAAATCGGAGCAAAATGTTGATGACCTGATCAATATTTGTAACCGAACCGGTAAAGAGCTCGTGGTTTACATTTCAATGGCTTTTGGAAATCCTTATGGTGACGAATGGAATCCTTACATTGTTGCTAATCTGGTGGAGCGGCTTCATCAAAAAGGGGTTAGAATAATTCCACTTTCTGATACCATTGGGATCTCATCCAAAAAGCATATTGCCCTTTTGTTTTCAAGTCTCATACCCGAATTTCCGGATATTGAATTCGGATTTCACCTTCATACTACGGTCAGGCACTGGTATAAAAAGATCAATGCAGCTTTTATCAACGGATGTACATCTTTCGACACTGTTATCAATGGGCTTGGCGGATGCCCGATGGTTGAGAACAAAATGGTTGGGAATCTCAGGACAAGCAATCTGCTTGAGTATTTTGAAATCAACAATATTCCGGTACAGATCAACGAAGATGCCTTCAACCGTGCTTATGCATTAGCACTCGAAATCTTTCCCTAAAACGAAAACTAATTTATGCCTGGAAAAATCTGCTGGAAACCAACAGAAGAATACATCAGAACCTCGCAAATGCAGAGGTTTATTTCTCATATTGCCAACGATTATCACCTCCCGGATCTGGAATACAAAACGCTTCACAACTGGAGTATCCATCATGTCGAATCCTTTTGGTCAGAAGTATGGAAATATACGGGCATTAAACATTCAAAAGACTATCACCAGGTTGTGGATGATCCCGCAAAACTGCCCGGAGCAAAATGGTTTTCTGGAGCCAGACTCAACTTCGCAGAAAACCTGCTCAGGAGAAGTGACGATCAAAAGGCCCTGATATTCTGGGGCGAGGACAAAGTGAAAAAGGAACTGACCTATGCCGAACTTCACGAACAGGTCAGAAGAATTGCGAATGGATTGAAACAACTGGGTGTTCAAAAGGGTGACAGGATCGCTGCTTTTTTACCCAATATGCCAGAGACAGTCATCGGTATGTTAGCTTCTGCCTCAATCGGTGCCTTATGGACATCCACCTCACCTGATTTTGGGACCAAGGGGGTTCTTGACCGGTTTTCACAAATTAAACCCAGGGTTATTTTTGCTGCCGACGGATATTTCTACAAAGGCAAGGCTTTTGATTCAACGGAGAAACTAAGGGAAATTCTTTCGGGACTTCAGTCACTCGAATATGTGGTCATGGTCAATTATACCGGTGAGGCCAATGTGAAATCGATACCAAAAGCCATCAGCTGGGAAGACCTGGCTCAGCCTACGGAAAAGGAATTGTTTTTTGAACAGCTGCCATTTGATCATCCCTTATATATCATGTATTCTTCGGGAACAACAGGGTTGCCAAAAAGTATTGTGCATTCTGCAGGAGGAACGCTGATTCAACATATGAAAGAGCTGATCTTTCATTCAAATATAAAGGAAGATCAAACTGTTTTCTATTACACAACCTGTGGATGGATGATGTGGAATTGGTTTGTATCGGCTCTTGCTACAGGCGCTACACTTGTGCTGTATGATGGAAATCCATTTTATCCCGGACCGGATGCTCTGCTAAGGATGGCCGATACGTTGAAACTTACATTTTTTGGGACCAGCGCCAGGTACATCGCCTCTTTAGAGGCTCAAGGAGTAAAACCAAATCAAATATCAGATTTCCCCAACCTCAGGGTAATTGCATCTACCGGATCACCATTATCAGATGCAAGTTTCCAATATGTATACAGGGAATGGAAAAAAGATGTTCAACTATCTTCCATTGCTGGCGGAACGGATATCATATCCTGTTTTATGCTTGGGAATCCTGTACTTCCGGTTTATGAAGGTGAAATTCAATGTAAGGGCCTCGGAATGGATATTGATTGCTTTGATGAGGATGGCAAATCCCTGATAAATGCTCAGGGCGAGCTGGTATGTAAAAAACCATTTCCTTCAATGCCAGTTTATTTTCTGAATGATAAAAACGGTACAATATATCAGAACACATATTTTGATGTTTATCCCGGAATATGGAGGCATGGGGACAATGTTGTGATCACGGAACATGAAGGCATTATCATGCATGGAAGGTCGGATGCAACACTGAATCCACAAGGTGTGAGGATCGGAACTGCGGAGATTTACAGGGTGGTTGAAAGTCTGGAAGAGATAGAAGATTCTGTTGTGGTCGGGAAGAAAACTGAGGATGATGAATTGGTCGTTCTTTTTGTTAAACTGAATCTGGGTTACCAGCTCGATCAATCACTGATTGACAATCTAAAGAAAGTGATCCGTTCAAAATGCAGTCCCAGACATGTGCCATCATTCATCCTGGAAGTACCTGACATCCCTTACACCATCAATGGGAAAAAGGTTGAGGTTGCAGTAAAAAAAATCATCAACGGGCAGGAGGTTAAAAACAGAGATGCTTTGGCAAATCCGGAAAGCCTTGAGTTTTACTATGATGTCTTCAATTAAACATGCAAATTAAATTATAGCATTATGAAATATCCAAAAAAAGTTGTCATTGGTGAAATTACAGTGCGTGATGGATTTCAGCACGAGGAAAAATTTATACCTACAGAAGCCAAATTATGGCTGGCGGAGCAGTTAATCCTTGCAGGATTTAAACACATTGAAGTTACGAACTTTGGGAACCCTGCAGGAATGCCTCAATTCAAAGATGCAGATGAATTGTTTAAAAAAATAAGGAAAAGTAAAAAACTGGTCGGAAAACTGGATGATGTAGTGCTTACAGCCATCACAATCCGCGAAAAGGCTGTTGAACGAGCTATTCAGGCCAGAAAAGAGGGTTATGGGCCCGACAGGATCCTTTTCATGGTTTCGACAAGTGAATCCCATCAAAAGAAGAATTCGGGCCTGTCCATTGATGAGTACTGGAAAATGAGTGAAGAATGGGTACAAAAAGCCCGTGATGCCGGACTTAAGGTAAACGGAACCGTCAGTACCATCTGGGGATGCCCTATTGAAGGTCCGACAAAGATGGAGAAAGCTGTTGAGTTTACAAAACGATGGTTTAGCATTGGTGCCAGTGATGTTGAACACGCTGATCACGACGGATCTGCATCTCCTGACAGGGTTTACGATTATTTTTCGATGATGCTTGATCAGGTTGACAATCCTCACAAACAGATAGCCCATTTCCACACAACCCGTGGCTGGGGAATGGCCAATGTGCTGGCTGCCCTGCAGGCAGGAATGACCAATTTTGAGTCGGCAATGGGCGGACTTGGCGGACAGCCGGCCAACTTTGTGGATGGCGTACCTGTTCCCGGAACAGGAGATTATTATTACAACGATCCGACGATTGTTGGACTGGTCCCTACCGAAGATATGGTTGTTATGATGGATGAAATGGGCATTGATACCGGTGTGGATGTAGATACGGTACTTGAGATCGGAAAAATGGTTGAACGGATTGTTGGACGTAATCTGCGGTCAGAGTCAATCCGGAACGGCAGAATTCCTAAATTTATGAAATGATTTGAATCAGGGCGATTGCTCTCAAATCACTTTTTTCAATTATCCGGTGTTTCCAAGCATTTCTAACTGCCTGAGAACATCTTGCCATTTTTCAGGGGTCATTTTGGGTCCTACCACTTCAATGGTTTTGCCTGCAAGCAATGAGCCTGATTTACCACATTTATCAAGAGGCAATCCTTTGATTAGCCCGTAAATGAACCCGGCAGCATATAGATCACCTGCACCGGTCGTGTCAACGCTAACGGCTTTGATGGGTTCCACCCTGAAAATATGATCTCCCTGTCTGACAAGAGATCCGGTCTGACCAGTCTTGACAATAGCAATATCGACCATTCCTGCCATTTCATTCAATGCCTCCTCTGGCTCTTTACCTGTGAAAGATCTGGCCTCTTCTTCATTGGCAAAAAGAATATCTACATACAACCGAATAATTTCTCTGAGAAATTGTATATGGGCATCAACCACATTATAACTGGCCATATCCAGCGAAACGCGCAGCCCCTTCTCTTTTGCCAGCTTAACGGCCTTTTCAATCAGGTGATGGTTCTGGACGAGATAACCCTCAATATGAAGATAATCAAATCCATCGAACAATTCAATCACCAAATCATCAGGTGTCAATTCAACCGCTGCTCCCAGACAAGTGGCAAAAGTACGCTCCGAATCCGGGCTGATCAGTGCAATGGCCTTTCCCGTTGGTGTGTCGCTTTCAAAAAGCAAAGGTTTGATTTTATTCACCTGCATATCTTCTCTGAACAACTGGCCAAAAAGATCTTTTCCTACCTTCCCGATGAATGCAGTTTCAATGCCCAACCTGGCCAATCCATAAATGGTATTGGCAGCCGACCCTCCGGAAGCAATCTCCTTTTTACACAAATTTGTATGCTGGTTCACAACATCACTGAGAACCTGATCAACAAGCTGCATGCTTCCTTTGGGCAACTGAAATGCCACGAGTGTGTCATCGTTTTCCAGCCTGGTCATAATATCCACCAGTGCATTGCCAATACCCAATACTTTTGACATATTTACAAATTTTGACAGAAAATTTTCCGCAAATCTATTGCTTATTTAGAAATATTAAATACTTTTGCACACCCTTTTAGGGTTACATGATTTGATAATCAGTATCTTCCCCTTTAGCTCAGTTGGTTAGAGCGGCTGACTGTTAATCAGTAGGTCCTTGGTTCAAGTCCAAGAAGGGGAGCTAAAAAAAATCCTGCAAGTTTAAACTTACAGGATTTTTTTATTGCAGAAAAAATTTTTCAATAACCTGACCCGGTAAACTATCTTTTCAATATCAGTTTACCTGAAAATCCATTGTTTCCGGCACGCAACCTGTAAAAATACAAGCCGCTGTTACATGAAAGACCCTGATCATTCGTCGCATCCCAATGAATCTGATGATCACCTCCATG
>JBLRXC010000135.1:0-8651 GCA_047920975.1 Bacteroidales bacterium
CCCTTTTGCTGTTTCCTGTATTTTGTTTTTTTAGGTTGTAACATCGCTATAAAATTTTAATGTCCGGATTCACTTATCTTCTGCGCCTCGGTTTTGCTGCTGCGGCCGGAGCTCTCATAGGTTTTTTCTTTTCCTGTATGAAATGGGATGAAAGGTCTGGTTTGCCGTATATTTCACCTTTGCAGATCCATACTTTCACTCCGATACGACCATAGGTTGTATGGGCCTCAACCAAGGCATAATCAATATCCGCCCTTAATGTATGCAATGGGATACGGCCTTCCTTGTAAATCTCCCCACGAGCCATTTCCGCACCTCCAAGTCTTCCTGAAATCAGGACCTTTATCCCTTCAGCTCCGATCCGCATGGTTGATGCGATGGCTGTTTTGATAGCCCGCCGGTATGAAACCCTGCCTTCTATTTGTTTGGCAATGGCACTGGCAACAATTACGGCATCAAGTTCCGGACGTTTGATCTCAGATATATTGATCTGTACCTCCTTGGTTGTCAATTTTTTCAATTCTTCTTTCAGCTTATCCACTTCCTGTCCACCTTTGCCGATAATGATTCCGGGACGGGCGGTAAAAATGGTCACTGTGATGAGCTTCAGGGTCCGTTCAACCAGGATCTTTGAAATACCTGCTTTGGATAGCCTGGCATTCAAATACTTCCGGATCTGGTCGTCTTCAATGAGCTTTTGCCCGTATTTGTTACCACCATACCAACTGGAATCCCATCCCTTGATGATTCCAAGCCGAAGGCCGATTGGATTAGTTTTTTGTCCCATTATAACGTATTAATTTATGCTTTTTTATCATTTTTTAAACTGTCAACGATCAGTGTAACATGGTTTGACCTTTTTCTCACGCGGTATGCCCTGCCCTGAGGTGCAGTCCTGATCCGTTTTAACATCCTTGCACTGTCAACCGACACCTCTTTCACCACCAGGTTTGCATCTTCGATTCTTACTCCTTCATTTTTTGCCTGCCAGTTGGCCACGGCTGATAACAATAATTTATGCAAACGTGATGATGCCTCCAGGGGTGAGTTTTTTAATATATGGATAGCGTTTTCAACAGGAATTCCCCTTACAAGTCCTGCTGCCAGTCTCATTTTTCGTGGGGAGGTAGGACAATTTCTCAGGTGTGCAAACGACACCTTTTGTTTGACCTTCTTTGTTGCTTCCGCACTTAATCTTTTTCTTGATCCCATTTTCTTAAATATTTCAAAATTTCTGATCAATTATTTCTTTTTCCCTTTATCTTTCGATCCTGCGTGTCCCCTGAATATCCGGGTAGGAGCAAATTCTCCCAACTTGTGGCCAACCATGTTTTCCGTCACATACACCGGAATGAATTTGTTTCCGTTGTGCACTGCAATGGTTTGTCCGACAAAATCAGGTGAGATCATGGATGCTCTCGACCAGGTTTTTATGACACTCTTTTTTCCTGATGAAATATTATCCATCACCCTTTTTTCGAGTTTGTAATGAATATATGGTCCTTTTTTTAACGATCGGCTCATAACTGATGATTATTTTTTCCTACGTTCAATAATATACATGCTCGATGATTTCTTCTTTGACCGGGTTTTGTATCCTTTGGCAGGGATTCCTTTTCTGGATCGGGGATGTCCACCGGATGCCCTTCCCTCTCCTCCACCCATTGGATGGTCGACCGGATTCATCACTACACCTCTCGTCCTTGGACGACGGCCAAGCCATCTGCTTCGTCCCGCTTTTCCTGAGACTTCAAGGCTGTGGTCAGGATTGGAAACCATTCCGACTGTGGCTTTACAGCTTTGCAGGATCATGCGGGTCTCTCCGGAGGGAAGTCTGAGAATTGCAAACTTACCGTCCCTTGATACCAGTTGGGCGTATGAACCTGCACTGCGTGCCATTTTACCACCCTGTCCAGGACGCAATTCTATGTTATGAATCACTGTCCCAAAAGGTATTTCGCTCAGATACATGGCATTGCCAACCTCAGGGGCGACACCCTTGCCGGCGACCACTTCCTGGTCAACTTTTAAGCCGTGCGGAGCAATGATGTATCTTTTATCCCCGTCGGCATAAAACAGAAGTGCAATCCTTGCAGTCCGGTTGGGGTCATATTCAATGGTTTTTACCTTTGCAGGTATTCCTTCTTTGTCACGCTTAAAATCAACGATTCTGTATTTCTGCTTATGTCCACCGCCCATGTAACGCATGGTCATTTTCCCTTCATTATTTCTGCCACCTGATTTCTTCATGGGTGCAAGCAAACTTTTTTCAGGTTTGGAAGCAGTAATCTCATCAAACGCACTGATAATCTTGAAGCGCTGACTGGATGTTGTCGGTTTGAATTTCTTTAAAGCCATGAATCTTAAATATTGCTGTAAAAGTCTATAGAATCACCTTGTGCCAATGTAACAATGGCCTTTTTAAATGAGTTTTTTCTTCCCTTGATCACACCCGATTTGGTGTTCCGGGAAGTCTCTTTACCGGAATAGTTCATTGTGTTAACAGCCAATACATCAACACCATAGAAATCCTGTATCGCTTTTTTAATCTGGATTTTGTTGGCTTTTTTAGCCACCACGAATCCATAGCGATTCAGTTTTTCGCCCAGCCCGGTCATCTTTTCCGAAATAATCGGCCTAATAAGTATATTCATTTGATTATTCGTTTGGTATTTGAACAGAATAATTTTTTTCTATTTCCCTCACCGAATTTTCGGTGATCAGGATACTGCTAGCATTCAATACATCGTATGTGTTGATGTCTGATGCGAGGATAACTTTGGTTCGCGGCAGGTTTCTGGAGGACAAAATAACATGTTTGTCATTTTTATCCATAACCAGCAATACCTTCTTGTCATTGAGTTCAAAACCATTCAGCACCTCAACAAACCTCTTCGTTTTTGGTCCTTCCATTGTAAAATCTTCAACAACGAACAGATTATTTTCCCTGACCTTGTAGGAGATTGCTGAAAGTCGGGCAAGCCGCTTCACTTTCTTATTCAGTTTAAAGCTGTAATCCCTGGGTTGTGGTCCAAAAATTCTTCCACCGCCTCTGTATAAAGGGTTTTTAATGTCTCCTGCACGGGCTGTCCCTGTACCTTTTTGTCTTTTAATTTTCCGGGTACTGCCTGCAACCTCACTGCGGCCTTTGGTTTTGTGGGTACCCTGGCGTCTATTGGCCATATGTTGTTTGACATCCAGATAAATAACATGATCATTCGGTTCTATTCCGAAAACCGAATCATCAAGGGTTATTTTCCTGTCAGTTTTCTGACCATTGATCTGATATACCGCTAGCTCCATCTCTCAAGTTTTACGTATGAACCATTAGGACCCGGTACGGCTCCTTTAATTACTACAAGATTTTTTTCCGGATAAATCTTTACGATTTGCAGGTTGATCACTTTCACCCGGTGGTTGCCCATTTGACCGGCCATGCGCATGCCTTTGAAAACTCTGGAAGGCCAGCTGGATGCACCGACTGACCCGGGTGCTCTGAGTCTGTTGTGCTGCCCATGTGTTGCATCACCAACTCCTCTGAAGCCGTGCCGCTTGACAACGCCCTGAAATCCTTTTCCTTTGCTTATACCAACCACATCAATGTATTCTCCTTCCACAAAAATATCCGCGGTGAGAATATCACCAAATTTTTTGGTGTGACCGGGTTCAAAGCGGGTAAATTCCGAAACAATTTTTTTAGGGGTTACACCAGCTTTGGCAAAGTGCCCCTTTAAAGCCTTCGTGGTATGCTTATCCTTTTTATCATCAAAGGCTATCTGGATGGCCTCATAGCCGTCTTTGTCCTTGGTCTTCACCTGGGTTACGACACAAGGGCCTGCCTCAATGACCGTACAGGGAATATTTTTCCCGGCCTGGTCGTAGATGCTGGTCATCCCTATTTTCTTTCCAATAATTCCTGACATCGTCTGTTTTATTAAAAGTCTCTAATATTGTCAAACTTTGATTTCAACCTCAACACCGCTCGGCAATTCAAGTTTCATTAAAGCATCAATCGTCTTTGTGGTTGAACTGTAAATATCGAGCAGCCTTTTGTAAGAACACAATTGAAATTGCTCTCTTGATTTTTTGTTGACGAAGGTTGAGCGGTTGACTGTAAAAATTTTCTTGTTCGTTGGCAAGGGGATGGGCCCGCTGACAACAGCCCCAGTCGACTTAATCGTCTTAACAATTTTCTCTGCTGATTTATCAACAAGATTGTGATCGTACGATTTTAATTTTATTCTGATTCTTTGACTCACTTTAATAAAAGTTTAATTGTTAAATGGTAACCATATATCCTTTGATCTTGTAAATGACTTGCTCCATAATATCTTTTGGCGTTTGGGTGTAATGCGAAAATTCCAGGCTGTAGGTTGCTCTACCTGACGACAGGGTCCGGAGTGAAGTAACATAACCAAACATCTCAGCGAGAGGGACCATTGCTTTCACAATCTGCCGTCCGGCTTTTGATGAAACATCTACAACCTGTCCTCTTCTTTTGTTCAGATCACCTGTAATCTCTCCCAGGTAATCAGAGGGGGTCACTACTTCAAGTTTCATCATAGGTTCCAGAAGCACAGGGTTTGCGCTCTTGCAACATTCCCTGAATGCCCTTGCAGCCGCTGCTTCAAAAGAGATGGCATCGCTGTCAACCGCATGATAAGAACCGTCAATCAATCTGACCCTGAGGTTTTGCATGGGAAATCCAAGCAGGACGCCATTGTGCATGGCGGCTTCAAATCCTTTTTTTACAGCCGGTATAAATTCCTTGGGAATGGTTCCTGCCTTGATTTCATTGATGAATTCAACCCCTTTGACCTCATCACCTGCCGGCCCCACTTCCACCACGATCTCGGCAAAACGCCCTTTTCCTCCCGATTGCTTTTTATAGACCTCGGTATGAACCACAGTTGATGTAATGGCTTCCTTGTATGCCACAGAAGGATTGCCACGGTTGCAGTTCAGATTGAATTCTCTTTTGAGGCGGTCAATGATTACGTCAAGATGCAATTCTCCCATTCCGCTGATAATGGTCTGACCGGTCTCAGCATCCATCATCACGTTGAATGTAGGGTCCTCTTCTGCCATTTTTCTCAGCGAAGTGATCAGTTTATCAACGTCATCCTGTGTTTTTGGCTCAATGGCCATTTTAATCACCGGCTCGGGAAATTTCATGGTTTCCAGTATCACCGGATGCTGGGGGTCACAAAGGGTGTCACCCGTCCTGATTTCTTTAAATCCTATTGCAACGCCAATATCGCCTGCTTCAATTGATTTTATAGCCGTTTGCTTATTGGCATGCACCTGCATCAGCCGCATGATTCTCTCTTTCTTCCCGGTTCCTGTATTCAGAACCTGCTGTCCTGCATCCATCTTCCCTGAATAGACCCTGAAGAATGCAATGCGTCCTACGAAGGGATCTGTAGCTATTTTAAAGGCCAGTGCTGCAAATGGATCTTCGGTGGAGGGATGGCGTTCGGTCTCTTTTTGTGTGAATGGGTTGATTCCGGTGATTGCAGGGACATCCAATGGGTTTGGCAGGTAATTGACAATGGCATCCAGCAAGAGCTGAACACCTTTGTTTTTAAATGAAGATCCGCACAATACCGGTGTGACTCTTAATTCCAGCACTGCCTTTCGAAGCGATTGAATCACCTCTTTTTCTGAAATGGAATCAGGATCTTTCATAAATTTCTCAAACAGCACTTCATTCTCTTCGGCAGCACCTTCTATGATGGTATTCCTGTACTCACGCACCTGCTCTTTGATCGCATCAGGGATTGGGATCTCCCTGTAAACCATTCCCAGTGATTCATTTTCCCAGACATAGGCTTTATTTGCAATGAGGTCAACAATTCCTGCAAAGTCCTCTTCTGCTCCAATGGGCAGTTGGATTGGTAAGGGTGTTGCACCCAGTTTTTCTCTTATTTCATCAACAACCTTCAGAAAATCAGCACCGGCACGATCCATTTTATTGATATAGCAAATGCGCGGCACATGGTAACGGTCGGCCTGTGTCCATACCGTTTCAGATTGTGGTTCAACACTGCCAACTGCGCAGAAAATAGCAACAGAGCCGTCCAGAACGCGCAGCGACCGTTCAACCTCCACAGTAAAATCAACGTGACCCGGTGTATCAATGATGTTAATCCGGTAATCTTCAAGGTTGTGGTTCCAAAAGACGGTTGTGGCAGCGGCAGTGATCGTAATGCCTCTTTCCTGTTCCTGTGGCATCCAGTCCATAGTGGCTGCTCCGTCGTGCACCTCGCCGATGCGGTGATTAATACCTGTATAGTACAAAATACGCTCGGTCGTCGTGGTTTTACCCGCGTCGATGTGCGCCATTATGCCGATGTTCCTTGTATGTGTTAGCCGGGATGACATCTGATTTGTACTATAATTTATGCTCAATTTAAAACCTGAAGTGTGAAAATGCCTTATTGGCCTCAGCCATTCTATGGGTATCTTCCTTTTTCTTGAAAGCGCCACCCTCTTCTTTATAGCCGGCAATGATCTCTCCGGCCAGCTTCTGCGCCATTGATTTTTCATGCCGTTTTCGGGCAAAACCAATGAGGTTTTTCATGCCCATCGACATTTTTCTTCCCGGCCTGATCTCTGATGGAATCTGAAACGTTGCTCCACCCACCCTGCGGCTTCTGACTTCAACAGCGGGCGTTACATTTGCCAGCGCTTTTTTCCAGACTTCCAAACCCTCTTCTCCCGTTTTTTCCGAAACAATATCTATTGCATCGTAAAAAACAGCAAAAGCAAGACTCTTCTTGCCCTGTAGCATCAGGTTATTTACAAAAACCGTAACCAATGTATCTTTAAACCTTGGGTCAGGAAGAATAATTCTCTTTTTTGGCTTAGATTTTCTCATCGTTTAATATAATGTATGATACCGTGATTCCTTTGTGACTATTTCTTGGGTCTTTTTGTTCCGTATTTTGATCTTCTTTGCGTTCTTCCTTCAACTCCGGATGTATCAAGAGCCCCTCTGATAATATGATACCTTACTCCGGGCAGATCTTTCACCCTGCCTCCCCTGATCAGCACAATGGAGTGCTCCTGGAGGTTGTGTCCTTCACCGGGAATGTATGCATTTACCTCTTTCTGATTGGTAAGCCTTACCCTTGCCACTTTCCGCATAGCTGAATTGGGCTTTTTCGGAGTGGTTGTATAAACCCTCACGCATACCCCCCTGCGCTGAGGACAAGAGTCCAGTGCTGGTGACTTACTTTTGTCAGTTAATTTCTTTCTGCCTTTCCTGACTAATTGTTGAATCGTTGGCATATTACTCTGTTTGTTATCAATATTGTTATCAAAACATCCCAAAATTTGGGAGCGCAAAAGTACACTATTATTTATTATCGTCAACAGGTGAATGCTATTAAATTAACATCTCCTGAAGATAGTAATCATTACTTGATGCTGGAAACGAGGAAATACAAAACAGGCGGGTCCTTGAAGACGAACTGATGATCATATTTCCTGAACGAAAGTGTCATGGTGATCAGCAGCTGGAACCTTTATCCGTCTTATTTTGTCAGGTATCCTTATTTCTTAAATCAATCAAAAAATAATCTGAACGTTCTCTTAAAGCGGGTGCAAAAGTATGTATTATTTTATTTCTTTCTAATTTTTTTATTAATTTTTTTTCACATGAATGGATATTATCCGGGTCATGTTGAAAAGAGGCACAAACTCTGAACTGAAACCTCCCTTCATCAGGGTGTGATAAAAAAGTACCTGTCCGGACAGAAGCATTTGATGCTTAATATATTAAGCTTATATGCCCATCAGTATTTTTGAAACTGCCTGCCAGATATCCCTGGCAATTATCTGAGGTTCCCTTTTTCCGTCTGTGATGAAAATATTTTCTTCATGCTTCAGGAGTTCCATCACTTCGAAGTATTTATTTCTGACAAGGTTTAGATTTTCATAGGTTTCAAAAAGTTCGATGTTGCTTCTTGTGGAATTGAGCCGATGCATAGCTGTTTCAGGTGTAACATCTATAAAAATATGGAGGTCGGGTCGGAGCAGGTCTGCGCTGAGTGAGTTGGCCCTGATCACCCAATCCAGGGGAACATGTGCACCCTGATAAGCATAAGATGATAAATAGTACCGGTCGGAAACAACTGTAAAACCCTCTTCAATCTTTTTAAGGATACCAGTGGTTTTGTTAAGCAAGTGATCCAACCTGTCTGCAACAAATAACCCTGCAATGGTTTTGTGATCGGCCTCAATCCTGTGGTTAAAAATATTGGAGATAAGCGATCCGATTGGACTGTCAGTGGGCTCAAAAGTGGTATAGACTTTTAATCCTTCATGATTGAGTTTTTCGCATAGCAATTTGAGCTGGGTGCTTTTTCCACTTCCGTCAATTCCTTCAAAGGTCAAAAATAAGGGCCTCTTCATTGTTTTATTTTCCAATCAGATGCAAAGATAACAATCCCTGGCAACACACATTGCGATCAAATTTTTCAGTCGCATTATTAAACCTGACAAAATTCCCGGAACTGCAATAAGTTTCCTGATGCATTTCAAACCAGCGAAAGATGTTTATACTAATCTTTTCTACTCCGGCACCTGGCATGTTTTCCCCAGGTTTGGCGTCCAGTGTTCTGTTTTATCCTTGTTGGAAATCTGCC
>JBLRXC010000136.1:0-8638 GCA_047920975.1 Bacteroidales bacterium
ATTGTTGTGCGCAAACATAATATCGGCAACACCATTGCCGGTAACATCTCCGCTGGTAATGTAGGGTATGGGTGGAGAATTATAAATAGGAAAGAATTTGATGGAGTCAAACTTTGTCAGTCCGTAGTTGTAAATGATGGTGGCATAAATGGTATAAGGGTTGTTTGTGATTGTTCTGCCTAAAATGTCAATGTAATCATTGTTGTCAAAGTAGTTACCGCTAACAACAGGGAAACCATATTCAAAATACAATGAATCATTTAATTGAAAATAACCTGTCCCATCATTCTTAAGAATAGAAATGCCGCCCCAATTACTCACAGATGCATATTTATGGCCAATAACTATATCATTAGTGCCGGACAACCCAAAGCAGCCGGCAAAAACAGTATTTGCATTATAAGGCACTAAATACTGACTTTTTTCTTTAGATTTTTCATTACCTGCGGCAAGAAACAAAGCGGAGAAAAGAATAATAATCTTTTTCGTTTTCATAGGTTAAATGTCTGTTTCAGGTTTTCATCACTTTGAGTGTTTTGTCGGGTTTGCCACTGACAATAAAGCTAAGTTTATGTCTGTTTTTTGTAAAGAAAACAAATATAGCGTTTCCGTTAAGGGAAATTTTACCTGCAACGCAAAACATGTTGTTCCAAAGAAAAGCAAGGCGTATAAGATACACGACAGAATTTTTTCCACCAGCCCGCGAATATTGCGGGGGGGTGGGGGCTAACGGCTTGATAACCAATAATTAATAGAAACTTAAATAGGTTAAGTCGCAATATTTCTTCTATTGGTAGCATCATTTTGAATTAAGACATCGGTAAAAGTAATTAATAACCAAATAGGTTTTCCCCAAAAAGAAAATAATTTGTGAATAGTTTTTCCGGCCCTGCCAGGCGGGCAAAATTATCCTCAATCCGACAATCTGAAGCGTTAGAAAATGCAATGCATGTCCAACGCTTATTTTATAACATTAGTTTAGAATGACAAACTGTTTTATTTCCTGGTCAGCCGGAAAAGCCTGGATTCCCTTGCTGTAAACATACCAGCTTAACAATGAAAAAACGGTGATGACCGTTGAAAAGAAAATCAGGAACTGAATATTACGCATCTTGTTTTTTGTTAAAAAGCTTTATAACGGAAATTTCACAAAACAACAACCAAACAGACCGATGGTTTTTTGTCTGTTTCATTGATCCGGTGATGACCGGATGAGAAGTTATTTATTCCAGTGAAACAATTTGTAATGGCTCTTCTCCATGCCAGCTTTTTCATAGGTATGCTGTGCGTTGATATTGTCACTGTCCACGTAAAGTTTTAACCCGATGTATTTATCGGAACCCATCACAATGTTTTGAACATGCTGGTAAAGCGCTCTGAAAGCGCCCTGCTTCCTGAATGCAGGCATAACATAGAGGGATTGCATCCACAGATACATCCCGTTTCGCCAGTCGCTCCATTCATAGGTGAGGAGCATGCTTGCAACTACCTGGTCTTGTAATTCAGCCACAAGATAGAATCCTTTTCCGGGATCTGATATCACTCCATTCACACCTTTCAGGACCAAATTCTCCTCCAGTTCAATCCGTTCGGTCTCAAATGCCATTTTTTGCTGGAATGATGCGATCACCTGAATATCATCCGTAACAGCTTGTCGTATGGTTATCATAGCATTCATTAAAAAGTGAGCACATGATTTATTCAAATTTGATGGCTTCCACCGGATTCTTTGCTGCAGCTCTGATCATATAGGTACTGATGGTGGCCATTCCTATCAATACGGTCACCGCTCCTGCAACGAAGAAATGTATCCAGTGCAACGGTTCAAAATAGACAAAAGTCTGTTCGAGCCATATACTGAGCCGCCACCAGGCAACAGGAACCGCAATAACAAAAGCGATCAGCATTAACAGCAGGAAATCCCTGTACATCAAACCCATAATGTTCCCGATGGATGCACCAAGAATTTTGCGCAATCCGATCTCTTTGGTTTTTTGCTCGGCAACATATGCCGAAAGTCCGAGTAATCCAAGAAGTGCAACAAATATGGTGATAAAAGTGGTCAGCAATATCAATGTCCCGATTTTATCTTCAGCTACATACATTTCATCCAGCCGCCCAGTCAGGCTTTCATATTTAAGGGGTAAGCCGGAACCGAACCGGGTCCACTGCAGGTCAATCCATTCCACTGTTTCGGCAGTCCTTCCGGGCCTGATACGGCAGGTGAGAAAAAAACCGGGATCATCTCTCAGGAAGAAGATGACCGGTTCAATCTTGTTGTGCAGCGACTTGAAATGAAAATCTTCAACCACGCCTATCACCTTAAACATGCGGCCTCCCTCAAAATTGCGGTCATACCCGTAATGAATCCGCTTACCCAACGGGTGATCTTTCCATCCGAATTCATGCATTGCAGCTTCATTAATAATAACGGCCTCCTCGTAATCGGTGCCCATTCCTTTCTCAAAGTTCCTTCCGCTGCTCAATTTAAACCTGAATGTGCCCATGAAGTCATAATCAACTTTGGTGAACAGAATCGCGCGTTCTGCCATGCCAATATCCTGATCAATCTTCATGTTCTGGATACTCTGGATTTTCCCGGGTATACCGGTTGAATTGGTAATGGAAAGAATATCCGGGTTTTGAAGCAATTCCTGTTTTACTGTTTCGATGTTGTCATCTCTTTTAAAACCATGCAGCTCTATCACAATGAGGTCATCCTTATCAAATCCGAGATCCTTCTTTTTCAGGGATGACAATTGGCTCATGATCACAAAGGTGGAGATGATCATGAAGATCGCAATAGAGAACTGAAAAACAACGAGCGCTCTCCTGAGGAGAAGATTCTGTTTTCCTGATTTGCTGAGTTTGCCCTTCAATACCACCATGGGCTGAAAGGCCGCAAGATAGAAGGATGGATAACTGCCTGATAACAAGCCTATTAAAACTGACACCAGAATGATAAACAGTAAAATTTCACCGTTCACAAATGGAGACAGGGAGACCTCTTTTCCTGAAAAATCATTAAAAAATGGCAATAGAATCCTGACAAGCAAAAGGGCAAAGCCAAGGGATATCAGGGATAAAATCACCGATTCACTCAAAAATTGATACACCAGTGAGCTTTTGTCGGCACCAAATACTTTCCGCATCCCAACCTCCCTGGATCTTCCTGCCGAGCGGGCTGTAGCCAGATTCATATAGTTGATGGCAGCGATCAGCAGGATAAAAAGTCCCACAGCAGAGAAAATAAAAATATAGGATCTGTTGCCAGAGGGTTGTTCAGCGCTGAGTCCTTTCCTGAAGTGGGTTTCGGCAAGAGGTGTTGTCATCATCCTGTAATGAACATTGTATTGCTTCCCCAGCGCCTCCATGTATTTTTCATAAAAGGCCGGAAATCTGTCATGGACCGTAGTGATTTTTGCATTTTCGTGAAGCAGGATGAAAGTATAGGCGCCAAGTCTCCAAAACCTGGCCGGAAGGGTGGTGCTGTATTTTTCCGGAAGGGTCGAAACCGATATCAGGGCATCATACTTCAGGTGGGTGTTCGCAGGCAGATCTCCGATCACTCCGGTCACCCGGTAGGATTCACCTTCGCTGTCCATCAACAGTTTTCCCATGGGGTCTGATGATCCAAAGTACTTCAAGGCAGCACTCCTGGTAAGAACAATGCTGGATGGTTCGGTAAGACATGTTTGTGGATCACCGTATATGAACCGGTGATTAAATACCCTGAAGATGGTTGAGTCGGCATAATAAA
Source organism: Bacteroidales bacterium (assembly GCA_047920975.1). GTDB lineage: Bacteria > Bacteroidota > Bacteroidia > Bacteroidales > JAADJA01 > JAADJA01. Next base: position 3,761 of record JBLRXC010000136.1, read on the forward strand.
AGCGGGATTCAAAGAATTCATGCTCCTCGTAGCGAAAAATAAAAAGCCCCAATTCATCCAGCCTCACCACCTCTTCAATCTCAGGGATCTCTTTTTCAAGTGCAGGCCCGAGTGGTGCCGGAGCGGTGGCAAACTGCTGGGGATTATTGTTCACGGTAAATTCCGACTCGATGCGGTAGATCCTGTCATAATGCTCAAAGTGCCGGTCATATCCCAACTCATCGTTCACGTATAGCATGACAAAAAGGGCAGTAGCCAGACCAACGGAAAGTCCAAGAATATTCAGCAGGGAATAAAATTTATTCCGGAGAATGTTTCTGTAGAGGCTTATCAGATAGCTTTTCAGCATTTCCAAATTATCTTTAAACGGTTACATAGAAAATTCCGGATTCTGCTGGATTCATTTGTACTGAAGTTTTGTTTAGAAAATCCACACCTGGTAAAATTTGAATAAGGTTGGTAAAAGTAATTTTTTTATTTTTTTTGAATACTATGAAAAGCTTATAAAGTTGAAGTTGAAAAAATCGAAAAATGACTGGAAATGTAGTAATTTTAACCCCTGAACCTGTCAGATTAATTTAATCATACAACACCATGAAACACTATATCGATCAATTAATCAATGACGTCCGCAGGGCTACCTGGAATTTAAGGCCGCCACACAGGCTGTGGGAAGAATCGGAAGCCGACCCTGATGACGAGCTTGAACTCGAAGACATGTCGTTTATTGAGGAATTTGTGGAAGGAGAGCGACAACCCATTTCGCAAATCACAGGGATCGGCCCGGAGAAACTTCCCCCACCCGATATGTTAAACATGGAACAACGCGCCCTTTTAGCCTCCGAACTGGAAAAACTGCTGGAATATTTTCATTTTCGGCTCGAATTTCCAAAGGATTACCCCTGTGAATTGCGCTATAAGTTCATCCGGAAATTTTGGGATGAGGAACATGTTCTTCTTTCATTTGGCGAAAACCAAATCGAATTCTGTGATTACGAGGAAGAAAATTGTCCTTTCCCGGGTTATTGCGAAACCTGCAAGGAAAATGACGGACAAATGAAATTTGATGAAGAGCAAGGAGGTTCAGTTGATGATGATGTATTAGATATTGATGAACTGTTACCTGATGCTGAGGAGATTGAAGCATGGGCACAACAACTGGGTATTTTTAATCCGTTAGAAATCAATGGGTTTTATGATGACGATGGAAATAAAATCGAACCCGATTCGGTACCGGTACCCGGGTTATGCCTTGTCTGCAAAAAACACCAGGTAGAAGACCGGGATGAAAACCTGCTTTGCCTGATGAATCGCTACGACCAGCGCAACGACGACAATTTTGAATGTGGTGCCTTTCAATCAATCTAACATCAACAAAATGTCAGCAACAGAAGACAAAAAGCCACTCAATATGCCTTTTAAAATGACAAAACTAGGGAGCTTTCGTACGATTTTCACAACTCCGGGCTAAAAAGGCCAATGATCTGTATTACCCTTTCTGTATGACAGGATCAAAGATGAACATCACCGCTTGGAATCGCACTGCAGGATTCCCTGCTAAGCGCAGGGATAAACTTCTCCCCTGGCCGGGTTGTTATGTTAAAATTCTCCTGTAAAAAAAAGACTGCCCTCTTAAGACAGTCTCGTTTTTCAATGTTGCCCGACCAGGGGTCGAACCTGGACTCTTCTGATTCAGAGTCAGACGTGTTGCCAGTTACACCATCGGGCATTGGCGGGGCAAATGTATAAAAGAATTCTATATCAACCCTGACAACTTATTTTTAAAATCACTGATTCAATTTCGACCAGGCATCTTTCAATGTGACCGTCCGGTTAAAAACCAATTTTCCATCGCCTGAATCGGGGTCAACACAAAAATAACCCAATCGCTGGAACTGAAATTTGTCAAAATGATTTGCTGTAGCTAATCCGGGTTCTGCCTTTCCATGGATAACGGCCAGGGACCCGGGATTGAGGTTTGACCTGTAATCGGCTCCCTCTTCCGTGTCATCAGGATCCTCTTTCAGAAAAAGGCGGTCGTATATTCTTACCTCTGCATCAAGAGCATGCTGAACCGAAACCCAGTGCAAAGTTCCTTTCACTTTACGCTGTTCACCTGAACCGCTTTTGGTTGCCGGATCATAGGTACAATAAACTTCAACGATGTTGCCTTTTTCGTCCTTTTTAAAACTATCGCATTGAATAATATAAGCCCCTTTTAACCTGACCTCTTTACCGGGCGCCAGCCTGAAATATTTATTGGGCGGATTTTCCATAAAGTCATCCTGTTCGATATAAACCTCACGGGTGAATGGAACCATGCGTGTTCCGGCATTGGCGTCTTCCGGATTGTTTTCCAGTGTAAGTTGTTCGGTTTGGCCCTCTGGGAAATTTGTAATGATCAGTTTCAACGGGTTCAGCACGGCAAATACACGCGGTGCAATCTGGTTGAGATGCTCCCTGACACTGAATTCGAGCAGTCCCACATCAATGATGTTCTCGCGTTTCGCTACCCCCACCCGCTCGGCAAAATTGCGGATGGCTTCGGGTGTGAAGCCCCTGCGCCGTAATCCTGAAATAGTCGGCATACGCGGGTCATCCCATCCCGAAACATATTTTTCATTCACCAGTTCGAGCAGCTTACGCTTACTCATGATGGTGTAGCTCAGATTGAGGCGGGCAAATTCATATTGCCGGGGACGATATTCCGTCTCGATCAGGTTATCCAGGAACCAGTCGTAAAGCGGCCGGTGAATCTCAAATTCCAGGGTACAGATGGAATGGGTGATCCCCTCAAGATAGTCTGATTGTCCATGGGCATAATCGTACATGGGATAAATACACCAAGTGTCGCCTGTTCGCTGATGGGGATTATGCATGATCCGGTACAAGACGGGATCGCGCATATGCATATTGGGAGAAGCCATATCAATTTTTGCACGCAGTACCCGCGATCCGTTCGGGAATTCTCCGTTTTTCATCCGCATGAATAGATCTAGGTTTTCTTCCACACTCCTGTTTCTGTAAGGGCTTTCGGCACCCGGCCGGGTAGGAACACCTCTCTGCTCACTGATTATATCAGGCGACTGGTCATCAACATAAGCTTTTCCCTCCCTGATCAGTTTTAGTGCCCATTCAAAAAGCTGATCGAAATAGTCGGAGGCATAATAGAGTCTGTTTTCCCAGTCAAATCCCAGCCATTTCACATCCTCCATAATGGAATGTACATACTCCTCTTCCTCTTTGGTTGGATTTGTATCATCGAACCTGAGGTTGCATTTTCCCTTGTATTTGTCTGCCAGACCAAAATTCAAACAAATTGACTTTGCGTGCCCGATGTGCAGATAACCATTCGGTTCGGGAGGAAAGCGGGTATGAACCCTACCTCCGTGTTTTTCCGAACGAATGTCATCTTCGATAATGGCTTCCAGAAAATTCCTGGGCTTATTATCTTCCATTGTTTTCCTTTCATTGTTTTCGTTATTTTCCATGTCGAGAAATTGAGGAGGCAAAATTAATAAAGCAACCGTTACTAAAATAAAAAAGGCTACCTCTGATGAAGATAGCCTTCGAAATTATTATAAGCCACTTTTAATCAGGCACCTGTGAAAATTTACCCAAATTTTGCAGCCAATAATCGTTTTTATCCAGGTTGTTGCTCTGTCCGTCAAGATTGATATCGCTCTGCAGGTAACCCGCTTTACCGGATTCATCATTCCAGGATAGGACCATATCATCTGCATCAATGATTCCATCGGCGTTGGCATCACCGCTAACCATTGCCCAGATACCAGTTGCAATCTCTTTATATCCACTGCCATCTCCGTAAGCTTGTGAACCTGCACCTGTAAAATCATAGCCATAGACTCCTGAGACATTGATCAAAGGAAATGCTGACATAACACCAGGATGATTCCGGTGCCAGATGACGACAAACAGGCCATCACTGATTGTGCTTCCAAACCGAAGGGGGTTGATCCCATCAAGGTCAACAATCTCCCCCAGGTTGTTGATGAAGGCTGCCTGCCTGTCTACTATGGTTGCAGGTGTAGCTGAAATGCCATCCGGTGCATCGCGGAGTTCAACAAGAATCCAGTCTACAATATCTGCTCCGGGGATTGATGGAACATTCTCAATCCCGTTATAGTTCCAGGGTGCATTATTGAATGGTTGATTCAAAGGTAAAAGCTGATTCAAGCCAGATTCCATTTCTGTGCCTGTGAAGGCTCCTTCCAGATAGATTTTTATTTCAAGAAAAAATTCACCCCAGTCGATAAGATCATGCGGGTCGAACTCATAGCCTGCTCCGGCAAATTCACCGGTAGCATCCACAAATTCAATTCCGCCCGTATCGTTAATTTTTGAAACGTTGTAACTACCTCCCCAGTTATTTGCGGGGAAATAGACATTGGTGAGGGTTGCTGGTGTTGTCCCTGAGAAAGTGATCAATGATCCGCCTGCTTCTCCGTTCCTGAAAGTACATTCATCCATTGTAAAAGTGAGATCGATCTCACCTGCAATATTCAATCCTGATATATCCATGTACTCAAAAATGGTAGACACAGCACTCAGTGTTCCGCCTTCATTCACATCGAAAGCATAATAACCTGTTCCGGAAATCAGTGCTTCATTACCGGGCGACCCAAATGATTCAAACATGCCCTGGTCCTCAACCATGATTGCTGAGCCCGGACCCATGGTCACCATACAACTCTGATTCATGGTAAATGTTCCGGTACCATTCACACTTAACAATTCATGGACAGTAAGGTTGTATCCCATATTAAGCTCCAATTCCGCCAAAGGATTAATCTGAATCTCATGCATCTGAACGTTTAAGGGAATGGTAACACTATGGTTAATCCATGCCCTTGCCCA
>JBLRXC010000137.1:0-8475 GCA_047920975.1 Bacteroidales bacterium
GCAGCACCAATAAGACCCCAGTATGCTACAGGTACGACAACAACAATGCCCAGCTCGGTATCAATGGCCACATGATAGAGTCCATCTGCCGGGACAGTAAACGGGGTTGTTGATTCTACAAAAGAACCGCGCCAGAAATCAAGTTTAGGCTCTTCGCCATCCCTGTCGGCCTCTCCGACAACTGCAAAGTCAGCACCAGGTCCATAAACGGTCTGGACAGATCCGGCCACTCGCACGATATTGAATCCCTGAGTGCCAGCTTTAACAGCAACATAGAGTTCGAGCAACTGGGCACGGTCTTCATCGGTAACCTCATTTCTGGTAATTTTCATGATCCCTTTAGAGTTGAAGTCGGTAAGGGCTGTTCCGGCACCCTTGACATAATAACCATCAAGAATAATCACCGGAGGTGTTGGGTCGTCATCATCGTCCTTTTTGCAGGAGGTGAAGACCAGGGCAAATGCAAGAAGCACCAGCCATGAGTGTTTTAAAACATTCAATAAATTACTTTGTTTTTTCATTTTTTTAATAAATTAATAAGTTAATAATGATTATTGATATCAAATAGTTCAATATATTTTGGTACAAAGTTAATGATTATTTTCCAAGGTTTGGGTTTGCATCAATGGCCCATTTGGGAATAGGGAAGGTTCTCTTTGACCCATCGGTTGCCTGTTTTTCCCACCATGCATTTTCCCATTTTCCATAGCGGATCAGATCCTGGCGCCGGTGTCCTTCAAGCCACAATTCTCTTCCCCGTTCTGCAAGCAACATATCCAGATCGGCTCCTGTCCATTCGCTGACGCCGGCACGTTGTCGGATGGGATTTATCCATTGATCGCCATTTCCTCCGAGCCGGATTTCCACTTCTGCTTTCATCAGGTAAAAATCTGTAAGCCTGAATAACGGAAAATTATTGCTGAGATTTTCTTTGGCACCCATTTTTATTTCATATTTGCCAGCCCTGGCACCTGTAGTCCTGATTTGCTTGGGTGTATATTCGCCCTCCTGCATAAACAAAGCCGGCAGGTAGGGGTCAATAATAAGGGGCTCTCCTGTAATGCTCTCAATGATTGGCTGACCGCCACTGGTGAATTGTGGCCCGTAGATGAACCATGCCTCTTTTCTTAAATCGTTGTCATCATAAATATCAAAAAAAGTCGGCACCACAGCCAGACCATTCCAGGGTCCCACCGGCATATCATAGGTTAGATTATGCTGATAGTGCAGCGTTCTCATGTGGATCCGGAAACCATGAAAGTTGTCTTCATCATAAGGGATGGAGAAGATGATCTCAGGTGAATTGTCATTGTTGGTGACAAAAGGTGCTCGCACATCGTTGGCCAGGCTGTATGGTCCGGCAAGGATGCTGTCACAGTATTGTCCTGCTTTTTCCCATTGAGTTGTTCCCGTGTAGACCTGGGCATTGATATAGAGCTTGGCTAACAGTGCAAATCCCATGTATCGCGTGGCAAGCAGCTTGTTATCGATCAGTTTGAGATGGATAAGATTTTTTTCAACCGTACTCACCAGGCTGTCATAAATGTCTTTCCTGGGTATTTTTGTTGGTTGAAAATCAGAAGGCAGGTTTGCCGTGGTGAGGTAGGGGGCGTCTCCATAGTTGTCAAGTAGCAAATAGTAATAAAATGACCGCATCACCTCAACTTCTGCAATTTTTGCCAAAATATTTTCATTTTGCTCAAGTGATTTGAGCAGGTCAATGATCTGATTGCTGGAAGTAATTCCTTCCCAGAACGTTCCCCACATCCTGTTCACCCCTTCCATATCGTTGCTCCACGAATGGGTATGCATATCAAGCCATTTTCCGCCATCGAACCAGTCTGATGCACGGGTTGGTCCGCAAAAACCGTCGGAGCTGATTTCCTGCGCCAAAAACCACCAGCCATTGTCGTCAGCGAGGTTTTGAAGTCTTTTATAGGCGTCAACGCTTAAATTTGCAACTTGTTCAGCATTTTCAGGGTAAAGATCACCCGGAATTTTATCAAACAGTTCTTCCTCAAGTTTAGTACACCCCATGATGAAGAGGGAGAGGAGCGGAATGATGAAATATTGTTTTTTCATTCTTTTAATTTTTAGAAACTTGCATTAATTCCAAACGAAAGAGTCCGGGTTTTTGGATAAACATTATACTGATCGATACCATATGAGATCCCGTCAATTGTAGTTTCCGGATCAATACCGGAGTATCCTGTGATCGTGAAAAGATTGCTTCCCACAACGAAAAATTTAAGACTGTGCAACCATAGGATATGATCAGTTTTTAGGTTATAACCCAGGGAGAGATAGTCAAGCCTCAGGAAAGAGGCATCTTCCAGGTAAATGTCAGCGATGGTCGGTCCTGTTTTTGTTCTTCCATCCAAAAACCACTCCTCTGCCTCGGGCAGACCATTCAGAGATGGCATATTTCCGGGAAAATCAAAAAACATCCGGGTGGCATTGTAGACTTTATTTCCAATGAGTGAGCGGAAAGCAAAATCAATATCCCAGTTGTTATATAGTGTAATGGAGTTTGACCAGCCCAGTTCCAAATCAGGGTTGGCAGAGCCCACAAACTGTCTTTTTGCTTTGGAGAGTTCATTGGTAAAGCCACCGGACTCTGAAACATAGATAAATTCGCCATTTACGATTCCCACATATTCGGGAAGGTAAAACGCGCCCACCTCCTGACCGACAGCAATGCCAATCAGATAATACTCTTCGCCAACCATTCCGCGTCCTGAGATGTAACCTTCTTTTCTGATGCCATCCCCATCCTTCTGATACTGTCCAAGGTCAGTGAACTCGGATTTATTATGGGCTGCGACGAGGCTGGTTTTCCAGGTGAAATTTCTCTTTTCCATGGCGTAGGCCTGAAGATATAATTCAATTCCCTTGTTGGTAATGGCTCCTGAGTTGGCAAAAATTCTTGGCGCCAGATTGGGGGGAACGGGAACAGAATACACGCCCAGAAGATCAGTTGTGTTTTTACTGTAGATTTCAAGGCTGCCGCTGATTCTGCTATTGATGAAAGCAAAATCAATCCCAACGTTCACTTCAGCAGTTCTTTCCCATTTGAGATCAGGATTGGCATTCCAAGCCGGTTGAAAAGATATAACTTCCTGGCCGGTCTCGGGATTGATGGCTATACCTCCTGGTTGCCAGGCTACCTGACTTCTGTATTCCCCGATGGCCTGATTTCCGGATACACCATAGCTTGTTCTTAGCTTCAACTGGTTAATCCACCGGATATCTGACATAAAATCTTCATTGTGAATATTCCATCCGAGGGCTGCTGTCGGGAACCATCCCCATCTGTTATTTTCACCAAACTTCGTTGAACCATCACGTCTCAGGGATGCTGAGGCATAGTACGTAGAGTTGAAGTTGTATTGCGCCCTTCCGAAAAATCCGATCAGTCTGGACATCCCCCCATAGGAATTAACATCACCCCATTTCACGTCCACAAAGGATTGAAGGTTATCCGCACCAATGGCCGGCGACTGAGAGTTGGCTGCCTGGGCTGAGAATCCGTCATAGTTGTCCTCCTGCCATGAATGGCCTGCGATCAGGTCAAGATTATGCAATTCATTAAATGTTGTAACGTAGTTTAATGTTGATTCCAGTATTTTCTTTGAGTTGTTGTCATAATAACGTCGCGCGTAGCCGTTGTCGGCTGAGGCAAAAACGCCTGTAGGCCTGAAATAGGTTCCTTCGTGGTCGTTACTGATATAGCTTCCGCTAATACTGCCGGTTAAACCGTCAGTTATTTCAAGATCGCCCCTGATATTTGCCAGGTATCGCTTGGCCGATCTCACATTGGTAATCATATCAATGATGGCCAGTGGATTTTCATAGTTAAACTCCCGCTGCGTTTTGTCATACTCGCCGGACGAGTTGTAGACGGGGTCTGTCGGATTTCTGGATATGGCCTGGTAAATTATGTCTTCTTTTCCCCATCCGTCATAATTTTCGTAATCGTTGTTTTCAAAGGAACTGGACAGATTCCCGGAAAGGGTTAGCTTTTCATTGAAAGCTTTGTGGCTCAAATTTACCTTTGCTGTCGTTCTCTCTTTTTCAGTCCCTTTCATCACACCCTGCCAGTCCGACCGGGCAACGGATGCATAATATGAACTTGTTTCATCTCCGCCATAAAAATTGAGGTGGGTTTCATTGGAAAAGCCAATACGGTAGATTTCCTTTTGCCAGTCAGTGTTGGCACCACCGTCTGTGAAAATACTGTCAAGTGTCCAGTTGGGATTGGCAGGCAAAGCAGCATTCAGCTTCAGTTGTGCAAAGTCCCTCAGTTCATCTGCCGAGAGCACGTTAAGGGTTTTGGCCACCTGGTCGAATGAGAACCTGGTTGTTAACTCAACCCTGGAAGGACTTCTCATTCCCTTGATGCTCGATAATGATCCCTTTTTTGTGGTAATGATGATGACCCCGTTAGCGCCCTGGGAACCGTAGATAGCAGTAGAGGCAGCATCTTTGAGTACGTTGAAACTTTCGATGTCTTCGGGTGAAATGGCCGTTGGGTCAGCATTGGGCACACCGTCAATGACAAAAAGAGGTTGTGTGTTTGAATCATATCCTGCTGAACCCCTTATTCTGACTGCAAACCCTGCATTGGGATCACCTCCTTTTTTGGAGATTAGCACACCGGCAGCTTTTCCCTGCAATCCCTGGATAGGGTCGGTCAAAGAACTTCGGTTGAGCTCTTCGGATGTAACATGGGAGATGGCACCTGTTCTGTCGCTCTTCTTCTGAACCCCATATCCGATCACTACCAGTTCCTCCAGCTCACTTACTTCGGTTTTCATCATGACAGAGATGCTTGTGTTGGGTTGAACCACCACCTCCTGGCTCTCAAAACCCACAAAGGATATAACCAGTGTAGCGTTTGGTTCAACCTGAAGTGTAAACGAACCATCGATGTCGGTGACTGTTCCAATGGTTGTCCCTTTGACCAGTACAGTTACACCCGGCAGCGTCTGACGGGTTTCCGAATCCGTAACCACTCCGGTGACCGGACCGCTTTGTGCAAAACCTGAAATGGTTGCCATCAGTGGTATGCAAAGCAGCACAAGCAATTTATTAAATTTTCTTTTTGTCATCTTTTGTAATATTAATCAATATCTTCAATCAATGTTCTGCATAATCTCAAAGTAAATCATCATATTCCCAGCCCTTCGCAAGCAAGGCAAAAGTAAATAAGTTTAACGTTAAATTAATTAACAATAGCAATTTTATTTCGCGGAAAATTTAATGAGGAAAGCGATGAACATTTCAATGAATTTACATTCAATTCCTAACGATAAGGTTAAAAAGAAAATCCAGGGTTGTCACATAACTAGCGATCAGTAATAAAATAAATTTTACAAAACATCTAAAAAATACTTGTATTAAGAATAATTATTTATAATTTTACTGCTACATAATTTTCTCGAAATTCAAGTAATTACCTTGAAATGTTTGATAGGAAGTTAACGACTTTAGTTGGGCTTTATTTCCTGAAACCAACGGACATTGGTGAGAATGTGTTCAAAAATTCTCTGAAAATACCCTCTGAGATACTCCAAATCAAAAATCAACATAGAATTTTCTTATTTTATCAATTAGGACTATGATAGACAAATCAATTTGTATCCACCTAAATTTTTACAGTATGAAAACAAAAGTACTTTTCAGTGTTGCATTTTTGCTTGCAATAAATGCGGTTCGGTTGATTGCACAAGACGATCCGGTTTATCCAACCTTGATTTCTCATGGGACATTTTGGGGAGAAACCCCACCTTTGAGCAGTTTGCCGGTTTTATCGGAAGCAGATTGGGAAGCTCTTAATGAAAAGTTCAAGAAGAAAGAACTTAACAAAAAGACAGGAGAGCGACTTTATCCTTATCAATCAACTGCTTTACCCATGGGTCCTGATGAAGCCTGGCAAATGGAAATGGGGACGAAGGGAACCCTGGGAACTATCCTGAATTTTGCAGGTCAGGGTTCAAATTCTTATCCAACTGATCCAAACGGAGATGTTAACCAAACACATTATTTCCAAACGATCAATACTATTTATTCAATTTATACAAAAGCAGGGGCCCTTGTTGCAGGGCCAACAAATATAAATCTATTGTTTGGTAGTGTTCCTGGTTCAAGCTGCAATGACGGTGACCCGATTGTTTTATGGGATGAAGCAGCCGGCAGGTGGCTGGTTGCTGAATTTTCACTTTGTACTACAAATGATCGGATGCTTGTTGCCATATCTACAACAAGTAACCCTACAGGAACATGGTATCAATATTCGTTCGATGTTGCCGATGTGCCTGATTATGAAAAATTCGGAGTTTGGCGTGATGCTTATTATATGGGAACCAATACAGGAAGTGGTACCGATATATATGCTTTCCAACGTGATGTTATGTTAGTAGGAGGAGCTTCGCCAACAATGGTTGCATTCGATAATGCCTGGCGGCCAGCCAGTGGATTTCATTGCGTACCACCTGTGGATAACGACGGAACACTTGCACCAGTGGGTACTCCCGGATATTTCATTACCATAAATAACGATGCATGGGGCGGGGCAGATGAACTTTGGATTTATCAACTTGTCGTCAACTGGACAACACCGGCAAGTTCTACCTTTACCCGTACACAGCAACTGGCAGTTACACCATTTGATAATAATTTCGGATCCGGGTGGAACAATATCGCCCAACAGGGAACCGCACAAAAACTTGACGCAGTGCTTGAGGTGCTGATGCAGCGACCACAATACCGTAATTTTGGTTCCTATCAGACCATTGTTTGCTGCCATACGGTGGATGTAAACAACACCGACCGGGCTGGAATAAGGTGGTACGAATTGAGGAGGACCACAGGTAACTGGACTATCAGGCAAACGGGAACTTACTCTCCTGACGCACATTCCCGATGGATGGGAAGCATTGCATTGAATGCATACAATGAAATTGGATTGGGCTATTCTATTTCCAGTTCAACACTCTACCCGGGAATCCGTTACTGCGGACAATCGGCGACTGCCTACGCTGCCGGTGCAGGTGTAATGGATATAGCCGAGAGTACTATACATACCGGTACAGCTTCACAAACAACGTCGAACCGGTGGGGTGACTATACCATGATGTCAGTTGATCCATCAGATAACCGGACATTTTGGTACACGAACCAATATCATTTAAATACTAATCCCAATCACCCCACCCGCATTGCAAGTTTCTCTTTTGATTCATACTGCACTGCAAGTGGGGGATGTGATGAATACATTGCAAGGGTTCAGGCCGGTACTATTGACAACATGACCGGGTGTACAAGTTACGGCAATTACACCACGATGTCAACCAATCTTCCTTTAAATGCAACGCTCCACATGACGGTTACAAATGGAAATACATCGTATCCTTCCGACCAGTGCGGAGTTTGGGTTGATTGGAACAATGACGGCGACTTTTATGATGGCAATGAAACGATTACGGTTACAGGTACTCCTGGTGTCGGTCCCTATACCGCAGCCATTTCTCCGCCGGCAGGCACATCAGTCGGTGCAAAACGAATGCGGATCAGAATCACTTATATCGGTACAGTGGATCCTTGTGGGACTACCGCCTACGGGGAAGTGGAAGATTATACAATCAATGTAACAGCTGAATCAACAAGCAATACATGGCTGGGGGTTACCAGTACAGACTGGCATACCGGGAACAACTGGTCACTTGGCGTGCCTCCGACTTCAACTATCAATGCCACTATACCTTCAGGCACCCCCTATTCTCCGGTCATCCAGAGTGGAAATGCCTATTGTAACAACCTCATTGTTAATTCAGGTGCCACCCTGGTTCAAAATTCAACCAGTTACTTCTATGTATACGGGCACTTTGATCCTGCCTTTGGACAGTTCACCATGAACGGTGCTACCTCTTATCTATATTTTTCAGGCACAACCAATAATTACTGGTACAATGACCTGGGAAATGACATTTACACACAGGTCAGGGTCGCTAAATCGAGTCCAACATCCCAGACATACATGTACTCTGATATGACATGCAGCGGTAATTTCAGGATTGACGGCGGAATACTGGAAATGGCCTCCAACCGGACACTCACCATCAATAACACCACAACCAGTGCATTCCAGGTGATGTCGACTGGTACACTCAATCTTGCTACCGGTAAAACTCTGACAGTAGCCGGAGGAATTATATTCCAGGATGGCAGCCAGGCCAATATTACCGGTGGAACCATCAACTGCGGTAGCAACTTCAGGGTTAATTCCAATACATCTTATAATATCGCCTTAACAGGAGCTACATTGAATCTGAACGGGAGTGTTGCCCAATACATTCAGGATCTTGACGGAGGCAACCTTCAACTTCACCACCTTACGATAAACAAAAGCGCCGGCACGGTTTACATTGCCAATGCCAACCTGAATATCAACAGATTACCGTTGATATTCAGGTT
>JBLRXC010000138.1:0-8449 GCA_047920975.1 Bacteroidales bacterium
GAGATTGGTTGCAGTTGTGAAGGATCAATCTGGTGTGATAGAATTGGTATGGTTTAAAGGAATAAAATGGATTGAAAAGAGACTGATCCCGGGCACTGAATATATTGTGTTCGGTAAACCTGTCTTATTTAATGGAAAATACAATATTCCACATCCTGAATTTGAATCAATTGCTGAGTCAGCTGATAGCCTGAATGAAACCTTGCAACCCTTCTACTCTTCCACCGAAAAGCTAAAGTCAAAAGGACTCGACAGCAAGGGAATCAGAAAACTCCTGAAAACCCTGATCAGCCAGGTACAGGGACACATTCAGGAAACATTGCCCGATCATATTTTGTCAGGTCTGAAAACACTTTCAAGGGAAGAATCCATCATCAATATTCATTTTCCAGCAGATCATTCGGCATTGGAAAGGGCACGTAACCGCCTGAAATTTGAAGAACTTTTTTTTATTCAGTTGAATTTGTTGAAATTGAAATTGCTTAGGATTGAACGGATCAAGGGACATGAATTCAGCGTGGTTGGCAAGCTTTTAAATGATTTTTATCATAACTATCTTCCTTTTGAGTTGACAAAGGCTCAGAAAAGAGTGGTCCGGGAGATCAGGTCCGACATGGGTGCCGGGAAGCAGATGAACCGGCTTTTGCAGGGCGATGTTGGGAGTGGAAAAACTTTGGTGGCACTGATGTCAATCCTGATTGCTCTTGACAATGAGTTTCAGTGTTGCCTTATGGCTCCAACTGAAATTCTTGCAAAACAACATTTTCATTCGATATCAAAGATGGTGAAAGGCATGGGCCTTAATATAGCTTTGCTTACCGGATCAACCCGGAAACCTGTCAGGGATGCAATATCACTTCAACTTATGGACGGAAGTCTTCAAATACTGATTGGCACGCATGCCCTGATAGAAGAGAGCGTTGAGTACAAGAATTTAGGTCTTGTGGTAATTGATGAGCAGCATCGTTTTGGTGTTGCCCAAAGGGCCAGACTCTGGAATAAAAATATTATTCCTCCCCATGTGTTGGTAATGACAGCAACTCCAATTCCAAGGACCCTGGCCATGGTTTTTTACGGAGATCTTGAAGTGTCTGTCATCGATGAACTCCCCCCGGGCAGGAAACCTGTGAAAACATTTCATTTTTATGAAAAAGACAGGCTGCGTCTTTTCGGATTTCTCAGGCAGCAAATAAAAGAGGGCCGGCAGATCTATGTTGTATATCCCCTCATCTACGAGTCTGAAAAGCTGGATTTAAATCACCTGATGGAAGGCTTTGAAAGCTTGTCACGGGCATTTCCCCTGCCTGAATTTGCAATCAGCATGGTTCATGGACAACTGAACTCAAAGGATAAAGATTTTGAAATGCAGCGGTTTGTGAAGGGAGAGACTCAGATCATGGTTTCAACAACCGTTATTGAAGTAGGGGTTGATGTCCCGAATGCTTCAGTCATGGTGATTGAAAATGCGGAAAGGTTTGGTTTGTCGCAATTGCACCAGTTACGGGGACGGGTCGGAAGGGGAGCCGATCAGTCCTATTGCGTGTTGATGACCGGTGACAAAATAACATCAACCGGGTTTAAGAGAATACAAACCATGGTCAGGACAACAGATGGATTTGAAATTGCTGAAGCTGATCTGAAGCTTAGAGGTCCAGGCGATTTACATGGAACTCAGCAAAGTGGCATGCTTGAATTAAAAATTGCAGACATTGTGAAAGATGAAAAAATACTGCTGCATGCAAGAAAAATGGCATTAAAAACACTGGAAGAAGATCCGCATCTGGAAGACGAAAAAAATGCCCCTGCAGCTCGTATGCTTCACTATATGAACCGGAATAAGATCAACTGGGGCCTCATCAGTTGAATCACACAGGGAATAATCCCAAAAAACATACAATGTAGCAGCCCCCTTTTCAATATCTTTGTTCCTCAATCTTCCGGAATTGGTTTTTCCGGAAATGAACAGCAATTGATGAAAAAGCATCAACTTCTAATTCTTTCCGCTCTATCAGGCATCCTGTTTACAATAGGCTGGCCGGTTAATGGATTTCCTGGTTTTTTATTCATGGCACTTGTTCCCTTGCTCATGATAGAGAAGCATATTGCTGAGAACAAGGTTGAATATGGAATATTCAGCGTTTTCTTCTATACTTTTCCAGCCTTTTTTATATGGAATATTGCGACAACCTGGTGGATCTGGAACTCCACGCCTGTTGCCGCTGTTGCATGGCTGCTGAATTCAATGTTTATGAGCATCGTCTTCCAGGTATATCATTATGTAAGGAAGAATGTTTATCCTGAAAATAAGGGGTTTTTTGTCTTACCCTTTCTGTGGATTACATTTGAATTCATCCATCTCAACTGGAAACTCACCTGGCCATGGCTTAATCTTGGACATGGATTTGCCACGTATAACCGTTGGGTCCAATGGTATGAATATACCGGAATACTTGGAGGAACATTGTGGGTTATCCTGATTAACCTTATGTTTTTTAAAGCTTTCTTGAATGGCATGAAAAACAAACGGACGGTCTTGCGAAAGACGGGAATTGCTTTATTATTGATCTTCATCCCCGCCCTGATCTCTCAATTGATTTATTTTAGCTACGAGGAAAAATCAGACCCGGTAAGAATCATTGTCACCCAGCCAAACCTTGATCCCTACTCAGAGCAGTATACAATTGATCCGCTTGAGGTAGTTGAATTGAATCTGAGTCTTGCCGAACCATTGTTCGATGAAAAAACACAGTTCATTGTTGCCCCTGAATCTGCTATTCAGGAAAGTATTTGGGAAGGTAATTATGATTGGTCACCAAGTTTAACTAAGCTATCAGAGGTTGTCGCTGAAAATCCCAAATTGGGTATAGTCATCGGTGCTTCTACTTTCAGAAGAATAAATGAAGGAGAGGTAATCCCATCTTCAGCAAGGTTTCATCAAAAGCTCGGATTCTATTATGACCGGTACAACACTGCTTTCCTCATTGATACTTCAGACCGGTTTCAAAAGCATCATAAGTCAAAGTTGACTCCCGGCGTTGAATATATGCCTTCATGGGGGCCGCTAAGTTTTCTTGAAAATATGGCCATTGATCTGGGTGGTACGGTGGGCTCACTGGGGATTGATAATGAATTGAATCCATTTGTCGCTGCAGGGGAAGTTTCCATCGCCCCTTTGATTTGTTATGAGTCGGTATATGGAGAGTTTACCGGGAAGTTCATCAATAAAGGTGCAGGATTAATTTTTGTGATCACCAATGACGGTTGGTGGGGAAATACTCCTGGGCACAAGCAACACCTCTATTTTTCCCCTCTAAGGGCTATAGAAACCAGAAGAAGTATTGCCCGGTCAGCAAATACGGGGATTTCCTGTTTTGTTGACCAGCGGGGAGATATTTCCCAACCCACTGTTTACTGGGAACCGGATGCCATTAAGCAGGAGATTAATCTTAACCGGAAAATCACTTTTTATACTTCAATGGGAGACTATATAGGGAGAATTTCTGCATTTCTAAGTGTGATTTTTATCCTGATATCCATTGTGCTATCGTTGAAAGGGGAAAAAAAGTTTTTGACATGAAGCTTTTTTTTAGAAAATATGGAGAAGGACAGCCATTGATTATCCTTCATGGTGTTTTGGGAGTTTCTGATAACTGGGTCACTATTGGCAGACGCCTAGCCCAAAAATTTACAGTATTTATCCCCGATCAACGGAACCATGGCCAGTCTCCCCACAGCGATACCTTGAATTATTATGTGCTGGCCGATGATTTGATCGAATTCATGGAAGATCATCAGATCCGGAACCCTGTTCTGATAGGTCATTCCATGGGTGGTAAAGTTGCCATGAAAATAGCCCTGGAATACCCGCAGCGGATAAGCAAACTGGTTGTTATTGATATCAGTCCGCGCCGGTATCCTTCCCGGCAGGAACATATAGAAATCATTCAAGCAATGAAGGAAGTCAACTTTGATCAGGTCAGTTCGCGTGAGGAGGTGGACAAAATTATTGCAGGTAAAATCAGATCAGAAAAAATCAGGTTGTTTATTTTGAAAAACCTATACAGGATCGGAAGAAAACGCTTTGGATGGCGGTTAAATATTGAGGGTATCTATCGAAATATTGATGCTGTCGCTGAACCAATCGATACCGCATTTAAGTTTGACAAACCCTGTTTATTCATCAGGGGTGAAAATTCAGGGTATGTACGTGACGAAGATATCGAACCGATCGTTCAATTATTTCCGCATGCAATTGTTGAAACCATTCAGGATGCCTCACATTGGCTGCATGCAGAAAAACCGGATGAACTCTGCGCCATATTAAGCAATTTCCTGGAGAAAACCTGTGAATATTCGGTTTGAGCAAATTCTATTTTTATTGATGCTGTTCATTCTCTCTTTGCCTGTAAACCCGGTCCGAGATAGTGATACTCAGTTCATATAATCCGAGAAGCGGAATACAAACCAGTATCTGACTAAAAACATCCGGAGGTGTAATAATGGCTGAAAGGACTAAAACAATTACCAGCATGATTTTCCTGTTCTTTCTCAGAAAAGCGGGAGAAACAATTCCAATTTTCGTTAGGAAAAAGATAAGGATAGGAAGTTCAAAAACAATGCCTACAGCGAGGGTGACTGAAACAACTGTGCTAATGTAAGATGAAAGTTGAATTTGGTTTGGTACATCGGGACTCACCTGATAAGTGCCCAGAAAGTTGATGGTTAACGGAACGATCAGAAAATAGGCAAATAAAATTCCGGCCAGAAATAACAGGGAACTGACGATGACTGCACCCTGCGAATATTTTCTCTCCTTTGGTTTGAGGGCAGGCAGTATGAAACGCCACATCTCCCATATCAGGTAAGGGGCACCAATAATTAACCCTACAATAAGTGACACATAAATATGAGTCATGAACTGACCTGCCATACTGATGTTTTGAATTTCCAGATTCAATCTGCCAATACACAATGCATCAATGGAAAGTAATTCACCGGCTTTGCAAAGCATTCGGTTGGTTATAAAGTTTTCGCTTCTGGGCGCCAGGATGATGTTGTCAAAAACAAATTTTTTCCCAAGAAAAGCAGCCAATGCAAAAAACAGAACTGCAGCAAGGGAGCGAAAAATATGCCCCCTAAGCTCTTCCAGATGCTCCCAGAAGGACAATTCAGTGTCCTCGGACGAACTATTTTTTCTATACCTTGTGTTCACTTTATAATGTAAGGTTGCAAAGATAAACTAAAGAATATTTCATGCTTTGCTCACCGAACTACCGGCTATATGAGAAAACATAAAATAGGCCATCATCAACAGGGGAATTCCGATATAAAAGAATATGATGAGCAATATAATTGAAGTGGCAAGGAATAGATACTGAACCTTGTTATCTGACCAGCTATAAGAATGGAACTTCAGCGACAATAGTCTGATGTTTGAAATTAAAAGCATGGAGAGCAGGAAGGTGAGAATAATCAGGAATAAAGGGTTCCTAATCAATTGATGCAGAAAAACAAAAGAAATACCAGATAGAGCCGAATCCTGCACAAGAATGAGCGGCAGTGATCCGATGAGAATTGCATTGGCCGGTGTCGGAAGTCCGTAAAAATTGTTTCTGGAACGTGTGTCGGTATTGAATTTGGCCAGTCTGATCGCCGAGCAGAGGGTGATTAGAAATGCGACAAATGGCATAACAATTGTAAAAATCTCACAGTCTTCAACAGTGGATAAACCTTTTGAGATTAACGCATACAAGATAATGGCCGGAGCAAAACCAAAAGATATCAAATCAGCAAATGAATCGAGCTCTTTACCGGTTTTTGATTGCACTTGAAGGGCCCTGGCGAAAAAGCCATCGAGAAAATCAAGTATGGCAGCCAGAAAAATAAGCCATCCACTGATATATAGTCTTCCTTCAAAGGCATAAACCACAGCAATGCAACCGCAAAACATATTGAGGAGCGTAATGGCATTGGGAATATGTTTTTTCATTTGATTGTACCCTTTTAAAAAGTTTGAATTCAAATGTATAAATAATATGGAAGTAGACTTTTATTTTATCTGGCTTTTTGAGAACGCCTGAGCTTTGCTTTGCATAGCAATGATCGGATTGTTGTACTTTTGGCCTGTTTGATCCATCGTCAATTCCTTTTAAGTCATGATGATAAACATTCCGAATATTGATATTGAAAAATATTCCTATCAGTTGCCTGACGGTAGAATTGCTCAATTTCCTGCAGAGGTGAGGGATATGTCTAAACTATTGGTTTATAAGAATGAAAGGATTTACGAGGCTCATTTTAAAGACCTGCCCGATTATCTTCCTGAAACCGCCCACCTGTTATATAATCAGACCCGGGTTGTTCATGCAAGATTATTATTCCCGAAAGAGACAGGAGCATTGATTGAACTGTTTTGCCTGGATCCTGTTTCTCCCACACGTGAATTGCAACAGGCATTTGAATGTAAATCTTTTGTAACATGGAAATGTCTTGTGGGTCATTCAAAACGATGGAGATCCGGAAAATTGTCATTGAATTTCAGCGTGGGTGGAATGCCCGGAATACTTCTCGCTGAGCGCATCGAGAAGAATAACGATCATTCAATCATTCAATTTTCATGGGAACCTGCTTCCCTTTCCTTCTCTGATATTTTAAACAATGCAGGCGTAATTCCTTTACCCCCTTATATGGCCCGCAAGGCTACCGACCAGGATAAAAGCCGGTACCAGACCATATATGCTGAAAATGAAGGATCGGTCGCAGCACCCACAGCCGGCCTTCACTTTACAGAAAATGTTATGAGGAAACTCGAATCAAAAGGAATTACACGATCACACGTTACACTTCATGTTGGCGCTGGAACTTTCAGACCCATCCAGGGTGCTGATATCCTCAGCCATGAAATGCATACTGAAAGAGTCGTCGTTCCCAGGAGGACCATTGAATCCATTTTAAACAAAGGAAGTTCTCCCTTTGTTGCTGTTGGGACAACAACTTTACGCACGCTTGAAAGCCTTTACTGGCATGGGGTTAAACTGATAGTTGATCAATCAGCAAATCCACTGCTCAACGTATTGCAGTGGGATCCATATACGCCTGGATATGCAAGAAATATCACCATGGAAAATTCAATAACAGCGGTTTTGAAAGCAATGAGTCATTATGATATGGAGGAACTGGCAGGTCAAACACAACTAATGATAGTTCCCGGCTATGAGTTCCGCGTTGCCGACATTTTGATTACCAACTTTCATTTGCCCCGCAGCACTCTGCTACTGCTTGTTTCAGCATTTGCCGGAGAAGGATGGAAAGATGTTTATCAACATGCACTTGATCATGACTACAGGTTTTTAAGCTATGGTGATTCATGCCTGTTTTTCAGGAAGTGATTTGATCATTATACCGGATTTCTGTAGCATGATTATTCAATTGACCTGGTAATGGCTGGTTGAATCCCGTTCCTGTTTCTCAATTTTTCTTCAAGTGCCTTGGAATTAAATTGTTTGGTGTAATCATTCAGGTTACGGATTCGGATAATCATTGCCAGATAATATCCCGGAGAAATTACTTTCTTGCTGTAAAGACTTATCATAAAACCTTGGTCAGGATATATTGGAAGTGTAAAGAAATTTTACGTTTATCGGTTTTATGTTTGTTTTTAAATGGAAGATCTGTTGAAATATCTTCTACTGGATGGTAGTAGCTATATTGCTTACTAACAAAAGAAAACAGAGTTTATCAATACGCATTTACTATTGCTCTTACTTTTCTTCATTAGGTGCGATTGTCTTTTCTGGGTTTATTTCTTCCATTACCAACTTAATCAAATTTCAATGATTCTTTAAAATCCTGACAACCTTCCTATCCCTTCTCCAATGGCTAAATACATCTTTTTTCTACGAAAGCGGATAAATTCAAATAGGTTAGGGACTGGATGGTATTTTTAATTAGTTGGAATACAGGAATATATGGAATGATTTTATTACATGATTTTTTTTATTGATCGAAGGAAAAAGGAGGGAAGTCTTTATAAAGTGCATATAAACAGGCAGTTGTAGTTTTTGGTATAAACCTTGAACAGTGGTTTGTCCATCAATTTATAAAAACAACAGCTTTGTAAAATGAGGCAAAGAGTTACAACGAATATAATTTTCATACTGGTTTCAAATCTGCTGCTCCTGGTTTTGATTCTTTTACTTCAGGGTAAAGTATCAGGACAATATTACAAAGCACCTACAACACTTTCCAGCCTCACCAAAAATTGGTCAGTGCATGCCAGTTTTGGCCGAACCTCATTTTTTGGAGATGTCAGTCTGTATGACTATGAGTTCACAGAGAAAATAAGGAAAGAGGGATCCTGGGCCTGGGGTGTAGGAATTTCAAGGGAATTTTTTGATATAATCGGATTTCATGCTCAATATATGAATGGGGAGCTTGCCGGGACCAATTC
>JBLRXC010000139.1:0-8441 GCA_047920975.1 Bacteroidales bacterium
GCGACAGGTTCACAAGATCGGAAAAAGGAGCCATGACAGGCATGGTGAGCGCAGCTTTGGCTGAACCCGAAGGAATGATGACATTGATGAATGTTTGTATAACATACATAACGCTCACAGTACCTATTTTGCCGAGTCCGGCCATGGATCTGGATACGCTGTAAAGAATGGTATCAATGATCTTACCGTCTTCCAATATGACAAGGATTCCGCCGGCAAGACCAACAACCATAGCCGCCGAAAGGATATCTTTAACCCCGTCGAGAAAAAGGTGTGTAATTTGATTTGCACTGTTGTTCATTGCCATTCCTGAAAATATGCCCATAGCAAAAAACAGTGTTGCAATTTCCATGATGTACCATCCATAGCCCATCACCCCAATGATGAGGAACACGATGGTGAAGGCGAGCAGGTTAAGGATAAAAAAGTGAGCGGACTTACGCAGGGATAAAGCACCGGCCAACGCAAAAACCGTTGTTGCAATGGGGACTGCAGGAAAAGCAGCAGATGAGTTACCTATCGTCATTTCAGTTTGGGGGAATCCGATTGAAAAAAGGATGAGTCCGGCTAAAATAAAGAAATAGGTAAACCATGCCATTCCGGAAGTTTCATAAACCACATTTTCAACTGTAGTGTTACCTCTTTTGCGCCAAAACTCATCCAATTTGAACATGGGCGATCGTTCGGGCCGGGCTTTGATGCGGCGGGCATACCACAGCACCCAACTGATTCCGATGGTGTTGATAACAAACCAACAGAAAATCCGGTACTCGATGCCTGAGAAGAGAGGAAGGTTGGCTATTCCCTGAGCAATTCCTATGGTGAAAGGGTTCAGGACTGCTGCAGCAAAACCAAGATGCGCAGCCACATAGACCATGCAAACACCGACTATTGAATCGTAACCCATAGAAATGGCAAGAGGGACAATTATTATAATGAACGCAATGGTTTCTTCGCTCATGCCGAATACCGCTCCAAAAACACTGAACAGCACCATCACCAAAACAATGATGATGTTATTTACACCCAGAAACCGGATCAGACGAAGATGCTCAAGTTTTTTGGTGAACTTTAGAAAAGCCATAATGCCAACATCAATGGCTTTACTGGCGTTCATGATCCAGAAAGCACCACCGATCAGAAGTATAAAAACAATGATACCGGCCTGTTTCTCAAACCCTTTGAACAAAGCGGAGAAGATATGCCATGACTGAACATTGCGTTCGACAAACTGAAATGAGTCCTTGTCGATGA
Organism: Bacteroidales bacterium; assembly: GCA_047920975.1. Lineage (GTDB taxonomy): Bacteria > Bacteroidota > Bacteroidia > Bacteroidales > JAADJA01 > JAADJA01. Next base: position 1,255 of record JBLRXC010000139.1, read on the forward strand.
CCGTGCGCTCAACGCCATTGGTTTCCATTACAGTGCGCTTGTACTCTCCTCCTGGTATGATCCATGTGAGTATCGCAGCAAGCAGGATGATGTAAAAGATGATGACGTAGGTGTGCGGTATTTTTTTGAACATAAAATTCCCGTTCTGATTTATATTTTGGGCAAAAATATAAATTTAAAGGGATGGGTCTGGCTTAAAGCGGATGTGAATCAAAACGACCTCCGGCCGGTTGCCGATCCTGACAGGCGGACCCCAACCACCAACACCTGAGGAGACATAAATATGTGTGTTCCCTTTTCTCTTGTAACCCCAGCTCACTTCGTAAATAGCTCCTGTCAGATAGTTTAGCGGCCATAATTGTCCATGGTGGGTATGGCCGGAAAGGGTGAGATCAATACCGGCTTTCTCTTTTTCATCGAGCTCAAAGGGTTGATGGTCCAATAATATAACCGGCTTTAAAAAATCAACATCGCTGATGATCTCCTCAATCCGTTTTCTCTCCAATCCTGAAAACCGGGGCTTATCACGATCTTCGCGACCCACCACGTAAAATTTATTGTCAACAAGTAAGGCTTTATCCCTGATGATCATGATACCATTGTCTTCAAGATACCTGACGGCCTCTTCAGCTCCTCCGATGAACTCATGGTTGCCTGTAATACCAATTACACCAAGCGGTGCATGTAATTTCTTTAAAGAATCACCCAGGTTACTTCTGATTACAGGTGCAAGATCCTCATCAACAATATCACCCCCCAAAAGGATCATATCTGCATTCAAAGCATTCAGTTTATTTACAATCTGGTTGGTTCTGCGTGGTCCTATCAAAGTGCCAAGATGGATGTCGGAGGCAAAAGCAATGGTTAGTTCTTCCATTCCTTCCACCTTTTTGTCAATCACCAGATCAAGCTTTTTAACCCGTGGGATGATACTGTTCATATAACCTGCAAGGATAAGAATGGCTGTAATTCCGGCCACTACCTTGAAAAGTCGCTGTTTAAAAATCAACGTTGATGTGTATTCAGGTAAGAAAGGCACAGCAAAATTTGCCAACCTAACAATGTCAATGAGCAAGGCGGTAATCAAGAAATAGAAAAATGCCGCAAGCCAAAAAGAGCCAATCCACATCAATATATCTGACCCGATGGAGAGCCAGATCTTTTCAATGAAACGGGCTGCAATGTATGAGGCTGAAAGGAAAAGAAAAATATACCTGAACCAGGAACGATAAGGACTTCCGGCAGGGAAAGCCTGAATTCCCTTGCTGTAAACATACCAGCTCAGCAGCGAAAAAACCGTTATCACTGTCGAGAAAAAAATCAGGAACTGAATATTGCGCATTGCGTCTTGTTTTAATTTTCACTTATTACCTGAAGCCAAAACAACAATCAATTGAAACGTTGGTTTTGTAAAATGGAGGATAAATCACTATTTGGGATGAATACCAATGTATTCCAGGGTTTATGACACGCTACGGGCAATTGACCAAAACTCATCTGTATATTCTTTTTGACCTTCAATAAGGTTTGGAATTCCCTTCAAAATAACCATGAAGCACTTATCAAACCTTTGAACTATCAATTGGTCATAACCGTGGTATCTTGCAAGGGTCTCAATCCAATAATCATAAGAAGTCACGCACCTCCTTGAGAAAACTGCCGGGAGTGCGTGACTTATCATTATTGCCGTTTATTTGATTCCTAAATCCCGAATTCAGGAAGGCATTTGGGTTACTATTGCATAATTGTCATTTTCTTTGAATCGGTTACTCTCCCATTGATCTCAAGGGTATAAAAATAGACACCAGGAGGCAGACCTTCTGAAGTAAACTCAACGAAATGAGCGCCTTCGGTTTGTTCGCCGCAGTTTATGGTTCTAACATTTCGTCCAATGTTGTCATAAAAATGCAATGCAACTGCAGAAGTTTCATCTACTTTGTACCATAGTTGTGATGCACCTTTAAAGGGATTGGGTACATTTTGCATCAATGCGCCAACTTCCAGATTTTCTAATGATTCACTCAAAGGATGTGATTTACTATTGGTTGGGAGTAGTGACAACAAGTATTGTGTATGAGTATTATGAGCATCTATTGAGGATGGATAATATTCGGGCAGCATACCAATATAGTTTGATGATTTATATCCATTCCCATCAATTAACAAATAAGTATGGCCAAGATCAATAATTGCGAAAATTGAGTCCTCAATGTCTTCCGGATTTTGAATTACATTTTCAAACCAGTTTATAGCATTTAACCAGTTTTTCATTTCAATGTCACATTGGTTTGCAATTTTTTCTGCAGCTTTTTTCAATTCAATATTATTCTGAATCACAATATCGGTTCTGAGGTAATTCTGTAATGCTGCAAAGTTATTACCTGAATACTGCTCTATGGAAAATAATCTTTTCAAAGAAGCATGGCTATATGGTGAATTAGGATATAATGCAACAATATTTTTCAAAACGATTTTTGCATCTTCATAATTCTCATCATCTATCAAACTATTTGCACTGCTATACATAATTTCTGCATCAGCTTCGTCCCCTTCACCATAAAGATTCCACATTGGAACATAAATATAAGAACCCTCCGGAACCAACTGTATTTCTGGTTTAAACACCGAACCCCAATAATTATACTTAACATCAAAGTAATTTTGAGGCCAATTGCCGGTTTGAAAGATATATAGGTTATCATCGTATGGATTACCTTCAAATGCATTATACCTGAAATTATGAAAACTTGATTTTGAGATATAGATTGCCTGTAATTCATTCTCTTTAAAATACTGCGTATTTTCTGGAGTATTTGCATTGGAATTACCATAAATTGCTGCAGAAGTTCTGTTTAAAAGATTTAAACCGGTTTTGTTTATTTCAAAAGTATTCATTGTCAAATCTGCAATTGTGTTTGACAATGTCAGACCAGCAATATAGTTAAAATAAAAGATGTTCTCGGATATTCTGCATACGTTTTGTGCATTTCCACAATCAAATAATTGAACGCTGTGTTGATTGTTATCAAAGGTGTTTTTCGAGATATAAACATGTTTGTAATTAAACAACTTTATTGCGTAGGCATATGATGGGCTATAAATACCAGTAAAATTGCTTCTTATAACTTCAAATTGAGAAGGTTGAATTTGTGGTTGATCATAAATATCTGATGACATTGCTGAGTTAATGAACTCACAGTCCTTTATTAAAACCTTATTTACACTTGCACCGGAAATTCGGCTATCTGATACATTAGAATTCTCAATACTCATGTTATTCGTTGCCTGGGCTGAAACAATGCACTTCTCCATTGTAACATCGTCAAAAATCAAATTTTGACCATTGTTGATATTTATTGACAACTGAAATTCATCGTTTGCAATAAACCCAGCATCCTCAGCGAAAAGACTTCCATAATTGATGTTTATTTGAGCCCCAAAACCTGCATTAATATTGGAGTTTTCAATAAAATTTAGGAAAGAATTCGAATGATTAACATTTAAATTTCCATTGATAAACAGGTTGGAACCACCGCTAAAAGTCAAATTTACATTGTAATCTAGCTCTAATGAACCGTAAGACATGAAATTACCCTGTACATTTTGAGTATTGTAAATTTTACCGGATAAGCCTGAAAGATTTAGCAAATCCTCCACAAAAGGAATCTCATCTACATTCACAGGGGTATTTGATAATCCCGGGAAATATGGTAAATAACAATATCCGTCATCCGACCAGGTGTTCATTTTATTGGCATATTCAAATGCCTCTCCCATCTGTATAAAGGTATCATCACTCAGATCCAGCACAACATCGCCCGGATGATTGGGAATGTAGGTTGCGTATGGAAATCCTCCGTTCTCCATTCCAATAGGAGTAGGATAATAATTCCATGGTGCATCAATAATTGGAATAAAACCTCGTACAGCGCTTGCCCAGTAGAATAAGTGTTCGCTATAGTTACCCCCGCTGAAATAAATTTCCGCCAATGAAGGTTCATTGGAGTCTGTTGCGCCAATAATATAGCGGTTTTGACAAAGTACATTCGAACCATTGGCCGCTTCAAAATACCACGCAACATCGGAAGAGGAGCTTACATCAAAGAACAGGATCATCTGGGCGCATTTAATATCCTCCATTGGTTCAGACAGATCCGAAACAGGGTACGACCCGAAGTTGTTCTGGTCAATGTGAAACAGCATCTCAGGCTCTGAACCGCTGTTGTCAACAGGTATTCCTGTGAAGAAAACAGCCAGTTGATGCTGGTGGCCGAGGTTCTCTGTCAGCCCGGCTATGGTTGACTGAATGTTTGCCCAGGTGGCAGGGCCGTCAATGTCTTCAGAGGAGATATCTCCATCTAAACTTTTTCCATATTGGCTATCTCCGTTCCAATTAAATAATACAATAATATTCTCTTTTTGATAATTATATTTTTGTAGCAATACATTATAAATCAGCGATGTATTGTACCAATTCCGTATGTTATCTTGTGCCGCTACAATCAATGCATAATTGTGATCGCCCGGCACGGTTTCGGGCGCCATAACAAAGGTAGTTCCTGCCAATGCAACAGGCGCAGGCTTTGATACAGAAGATATGGCTTCGTATCCGGCCGACAGATTTTTGGGGTAGATCTGCACCTGGTTGATGGTATATGCCCCATTGGCAGCGCTTACAAAAATAATTCTGCTGTCATGATACCATGATGCAAGAGGGTTGTCATCAACAAAAAACACCCAAGAATCCGGGTATGGATTCGACACCGCATCATTATCAATCAGCGTAACAGCATTGGCCGAACTTTGATCGGAAACGTACACATCAACTTTACCGACATCGGATGCAAGTATTGTGTTCAGGACGAGGTTGATGGCATCGGTGCGCGAAAATTGCGCAATGCCTGAAGTTGTGAACAATAAGATAAACGCCACAAATAAAACCGAAAATTTGAATCTGCTTTTCATATTTATTTAATTTTGTGACCATTACCGGGATGCGGGGGAGAATGCCGCACCCGGGTTTCAGGTCAGGTTGCAGCGATCTCCCCTTTTCCGGTAATAACCTGGTTAGTAAAATCTATAATTTAATCATTGAAATTATTTAATAAACACTATCCTTTGAGTACAAAAATTCCTGCCTGAATTCAGGCGTACGAGGTAAATCCCTGGCTTAACCTCCTTTCCGTTTAGGTCTTTACCGTTCCATAGTATTTTATAATCAAACTGACGGAGTTGCATATTATCATAAGATTTAATCAGTTTTCCCTCCAAATCATATATGTGAACCACGGAAGCTTCATTTTCTTCGGTGTTTACAGCTATGGTAGTCTCCTTGGAGAATGGGTTGGGAAATATCTGCATGGATGCTGAAAAATTCTCTAAGTCAGTGGTATTAATATCAGTAATGGGTTCCTCAATGAAGTTACCATCTCCATCATTATATAGTAAAATAAGATTAACAGGAATCGGATAATTGTTGAACAAAACTAAACCAATATCCATATATCCGTTTTTATCAAAATCTGAAGAAGTGATCCGTCTGATGGGTGAACCTCCGCTGTTTATGGGTATAAACTGCTGAAATACCGGCAGGAATTCTCCCTTGTTCCTGTAGATATGTATTCCTGAATTATCAGATGCGATAAAAGCCAGATCGGGCAGCGAGTCATTGTTAAAGTCTGCGGCCACAGCATAGGAACAGAAGGGTGTGAACTCAAAATAGTCGTGCTGAAGAAACTGCCCGCCTCCAAGGTTCTCGAACATGTAGATGCGGTTGTGGTTGTTAAAATAGGTGCCACATACCAAAACGTCAATGTCGCCGTCATTATCGAAATCCGTAAGCACAAGAGTAGTACTGCTAATCCAGGTATATCCCAATTCCAACGATTGGAATCCGTTTCCGGTGCTAAAAAAAATTGTAGTGTAAACGCCTCCTACAACCACATCCGACTTTCCGTTCCCTGTGAGGTCGGCGCTGGCAATAGCGCTCGGAGGGAACGACAATCCGAAAGTTTCCGGCGCTGAGAAATTACCGGTTCCATCGTTGTAGATGATGCCCCACAACTGGTGATTGTTGTGCGCAAACAAAATATCGACAACACCGTTACCGGTAACATCGCCGCTGGTTATGTAGGGCATGGGTGGAGCATAGTAAATGGGAAAGGACTTGATGTCGTTGAACTGTGTCAGCCCGTAGTTGTATATAATGGTGGCATAAATGGTGTAAGGGTTGTTTATAGCTGTTAAACTAAAAACATCAATATAATTGTTGGTGTCAAAATAGTCCCCGTTAACAAAAGGAAATCCATGGGTTACAAACAAAGAATCCTGATTGTTAAAATAACCTGAACCATTATTTATCAGAAATGAAACACCTCCCCATTGAGTTTGGCTACTGTTATGATGGCCTGTTACAATGTCAATATCTCCGTCTAAATCAAGATCGTATGCGAAAATGGAATTTGCTGCAGCAGGTATCAGGTATTCTGCTTTATAATCCCCTGTTTTCAATGCTATCAGGAGCAATGCAAGAACCAATACCAGAAGATGGGCCGATGGTTTATTAGTCCTGTTTTTTATTGTATCATGGTTCATGTTGTCATCGTCATTAATTCTCAAATATACATTTTAATCAGTTTTATAGTATGATTGGGTAGGCTACTGAGAGCAAAGCCAAGTAAATAAATCCCCGGCTTCACCTCCTTTCCATTCAGGTCTTTACCGCTCCATGTTATGGTATGGCCGCCGGGTGGCATTGTTTTATGAATGAGTGTTGCTATTTGATTTCCGTTCAGATCAAAAACCGCAAGATCAACTATAGTCTGCTCTGTAAGGGCAAACTCAATATTGACTGATTCAGTAAATGGGTTAGGATAGCAGGTTAAGTTCGATGTTTGAGGTTCGAAGTTTAAAGTTTGATAGCTGATTATTGGATCTTCCAGGAAATTACCGTTGCCGTCGTTGAATAAAATACTGATGTACATTTCCTGTGAACCAAGACTATGTGTTACAGCAATGTCTGTAAACCCGTTGTTGTCGTAATCTTCACAATACAGACCCTGGAGTGTCATATAAGACCTGGGTATAAACTGCTGAAATACCGGCAGAAACTCTCCCTTGTTCCTGTAGATATGTATTCCTGAATTATCAGATGCGATAAAAGCCAGATCGGGCAGCGAGTCATTGTT
>JBLRXC010000140.1:0-8423 GCA_047920975.1 Bacteroidales bacterium
CGTATCGGTGTGATACAAAGCAAGGGGATTAAACAATCCTATCACAATAATGTTACCTTTGTATATATTTAGATTCTTAATTAGGATGAATAAATTGTACTACATTCAGATTGCATTTTTTATTGCAGGATTTCTATTTTCGCACCTCAAAATAGCAGGACAACCCGGCACTCTTGATTTAACTTTCAACCAGGGAGAAGGTCCAAACGACGACATTTTACCCATTGCCATTCAGCCCGATGGTAAAATACTGATTGGAGGTTCCCTCGTATGACGGAACATCAAGAAATCGCATTGCCCGCCTGAATCCTGATGGCTCTCTCGACCTGACCTTCAATCCGGTCAGCGGAGCTGATGACGGTGTTGAAGTCATAACCCTTCAATCTGACGGGAGAATACTTATAGGTGGTCACTTTACCGAGTACAATGGGGTTAGCAGAAACAAAATAGCCCGGATCAATTCCAATGGAAATATTGATAACTCATTTGATCCTGGAACCGGGATGAATGGTGTTGTAAGGTCTATTGCCATGCACTTTGAAGAAAAATCCTTGTTGGAGGTGGTTTTAGTGTTTACAACGGCTCAGATGCCAAATACCTTGTGAGGTTAGAGTCAGACGGCAGTAAGGATATTGATTTTAATACTGGCAGCGGACCATCATCATCTGTGTTTTCAATTATAGTTATGAATAACGAGGATATTCTGATTGGCGGGAACTTTGGCGCTTATGATGGCACACTCATAAATTGCGTTGGCAGTATCAATCCGGATGGAAGCATCAACGAAAACTTCGATCCGGGAAGCGGTTTTAACAGCTTCGTTGTGACACTTGAGCGACAACCTGACGGGAAAATTATTGCAACAGGGGATTTTTCACCTCATATAATGGTAGTGTCGTTAAACATATTGCCAGGATCAACGGAGATAACACGACCGGAATAAATCCCAATGGTGAATTCACAGGATCGTTCATTTATCCCAATCCTGCAAAATCATTCATACACATTGGCACCGATGCAGTGGAGGTTGATAAAGTTGAGATTTTTGATCCAGCTGGAGCATTGGTTATTTCACTAAACCAACCCAGGCATATTGACATTTCCGCTCTGGCAAATGGAATCTATTTTGTAAGAATTGAAACTGTAGCAAAATCCTATAGTGAAAAGTTCCTCATCACACGTTAGTCAGACCCCATCCATCTTCGGTCTGGTTTTCATTCTCATAACAAACTGTTATACTTATCATAATGAAACAGCCGTAACATCCAGAAATATCTTATTCTGAAATGCACTGGTATTATTGGTACTTTTGCAAAGTTTAATACAAAATGGATTAAAAACACAAAAAACAGTTATGCAGGGAAATTTACCCGTAAGCATCAACTCGGAGATCGGTGAACTGGAGTGCGTGGTAGTGCACACCCCGGGTCAGGAGGTTGAGAACATGACCCCTGAGAACGCTGAGCGGGCACTATACAGCGACATCCTTAACCTGGGCGTGGCCATGAAGGAGTACAATCAGTTCAAAGGTGTCCTGCTGCTGCATTCCAGCGTGTATGAGGTCACGGACCTGCTACGAGAGATCCTGCGCAATGAAAAGGTGAAGGAGAACCTGATCAGGAAAGTCTGCAGAAATGAGGAATCGGATTGTATTGCTGACCACCTGCTCGCACTTGATGAACACGCACTGACGGATGCATTGATAACAGGGGTTCCGCTGATCAACGACAGCCTGACAAATTTCCTGAGCAGGGAACGTTTTTCGTTGCGGCCACTGCACAATTTTTTCTTTACCCGTGACGCAGCCATCTCCATTTACGACAACGTGCTTGTAGGCAGCATGGCCTCACCGATCCGCATGCGGGAGTCGTTCATCATGGAAGCTATATTTGATTTCCATCCGGCATTCAGCACCAAAACAATCAATCCGCGCATGAGCGGCGCCAGTGACATTGCCATTGAAGGCGGCGATGTACTGATTGCCAGGGATGACATCGTAGTCTGTGGCATCGGATCACGATCCAGCAGTAAGGGCATAGATTTCCTCATCAAACATTTAATGTCAAAGAAAGACAAACAACACATCCTGGTGCAGGAACTCCCCATGACTCCGGAATCGTTCATTCACCTCGACATGGTGTTTACCCTGCTCGACAGGGACATTTGCATGATCTATGAACCGGTGATCATGAAAATCAATAAATACCAGACCGTTCACATCTATGCTGAGGGTGGCCGGGTAAAATTTATCCGTGAGGTGGAAAATCTTCCGGAAGGCTTACGTAAATTGGGTATGGATATGAAACCTGTTTTATGTGGCGGACATGAAGACAAGTGGCAACAGGAGCGGGAGCAGTGGCATAGTGGCGCCAACTTTTTCGCTGTGGGGCCAGGGAAGATCATGGGTTATGCACGCAATACCAAAACGCTGGAAGCACTCTATGAGAGCGGTTTCGAAATTCTGAAAGCAACCGACTTGCTAAAGGGCAAAACAAAAACCAAAGATTACACCAGGTATGTGGTGACCATTGACGGTTCTGAACTTCCGCGGGGTGGTGGCGGAGCCCGCTGTATGACCATGCCGGTAAGCAGAAAGCCTGTTGCCTGGTGAACCAGTCCTGTATTTAAGGTGGTCTGACAAACCCTTGAAATCAGGTTACAGGGTTCAATACCAATATACGCAGACGGCAGCCGGTTATTCAACAGTTTCAGCCATGTAATCTTTCCATACCAATGCTGCTGCGCCTAAAATGGCCGCATTTCCCGGAGGAAGCTGTGACGGTAACAATTTGACTTTATCCCTGTAGATGTTCAGCATATGTTCCTCCATATATCTTTTAACCGGTTCAATCAGCAGATCACCGGCCTGCGCAAGTCCTCCAAAAAGAAATATGGCCTCAGGACTAGTATGTGCAACGGCGTCAGCGAGCTTCAGCCCGAGGATGTCGCCTGTGAATTCAAATGCTTCCAGTGCAAGCACGTCACCCTTGCGGGCAGCTTCATCAATTCTTTTGGCTGACAGGTCATTGAAACTGATATCACGGAGTTCGCTGTGTTCTGTCATGGTTGACAGAAGTTCAAAGACGGTTCTTTTAATCCCTGGTGCTGAAGTGTAGGTTTCAAGACAACCTCTCCGGCCACATCCACACTCCCTCCCCTGTGGGTCAACAATCGTATGTCCGATTTCTCCGGCAAAGCCATCATGACCATAGACCATTTCCCCGTTCACCACAATTCCGCTGCCGACACCAGTGCCAAGCGTGATCATGATAAAATCTTTCATTCCTTTGGCACCGCCGTAAATCATCTCACCCATGGCTGCGGCATTGGCATCATTGGTAAGAATGATGTATGGATAATCATACGCCTTCCTGAGACAATCAACTACGGGAACAACTCCCTTAAACCTGAGATTGGGTGCAAATTCAATGGTTCCGTTGTAATAGTTCCCGTTGGGTGCTCCCACTCCAATCCCCAAGACCTCAATGCTTTCGGAGCAGCCGGCAACCAGATCATTGATGGCAATTTTTAAAGTGTTCATATAGATGGTATAATCCGGATGGGTTTCAGTAAGAATGGATTTATGTCCGACCACATTACCGTCCTGATCTACTAAACCAATGGTTGTATTGGTTCCTCCAATATCGATGCCTATGGATACCTTTTTCATATGTAACTATTTTATTGATTCGATTTAGAGACCCGGATTGAAATAATCAGGACATAGCCAATGGCAGTGACAGGCACAATAAATCCCGTGAGCACGCTTGTATAATCCGCAATAACGCCCATCACCGGGGGAAGAATTGCGCCTCCGACAATGGCCATAACCATCAACCCTGAAAGTTCGTTTGTTCGCTCCGGATATTTGTCAACCGTTATGGAGAAGATTAGCGGGAATATGTTGGCAAATCCTAAGCCTGTCAAAAAAACAGCGACCAGCGCAACACTTTGAATGCCGGAAAACAAGCCTGCAATGGATACCAAAGAGACCGATGCTGTAATTACAAAAAACTGCCGGGGGCTGATCCAGTTCAGCACTACGGAACCTAAAAACCTTCCGGTCATGATGGCGATGAAAAAGAAGCCTGATCCTGCCACACCCAGTGTCCGAATGTCAATTCCGAACAACTCTTCGAGGTACAGAGGGATCCCTGAACTCATGCTGACCTCTGCGCCAACATAAAGGAATATTCCGGACACCATGAACAGAATGTACCTGTTTTTCAGCAATGCAAAGCATGAGGTAAATGATGCCGGGTTTGCCGCAATAATTCTTCTTTCATGAATCGGCGTCAGGGCAAGGATGATGATGGAGACTAAAAGCAGAGCACTGTAAACCGGAAAGATAAGTTCCCATCCCATGCCAAGCCATCGTGCCGCAACAACCGGGATGATGGGTCCGGTGAGAGAGCCCAGTGCTTTCACAAACTGTCCAAGTGCCAGATTCCTTGAAAATTTTCCTTCCGGAGAGACATCCCTCATAATCGGATTCCCGGCTACCTGCAGTACGGTAGAGCCAGCACCCAGTAACAGGATGGTCAGTAAAAACATGCCATAGGAGGACAATCCACCCAGAACAGGCAGGATCAAACCCAACAGGGCGACAAGCAATCCAATGAGGAGGACACTTTTTTTCCCCTTTTTGTCCTGGTATATCCCCATTGGAACCGACAGAATGCCGAACATGATAAACCCCACAAAAGGAATGAGTTGAGCCATGGTGTTTGAAAGGTTGAATTCCTCTTTTGCGAGGCCTACAAAAGGGCCGACAGCGTCACCAAAGCCCATGCATAAAAACGCAAGAAACACAGGAATGGAGGCTAGCGGATTGTTTCGTTTCATAACAATGAATTGATAAAATGATCGAATTTGGGCAAAACTTTGTTACTTAATCCGGCTATTATCATCTTCACAAGGGTTATCTCTATTTTAAATCATTGCAAATATAGAAAGATTCGGTACGCTGATCTCCAATGAAACAATGATTACATACCCGTGATCTCTTTCACCGAACGCACCACTGCATCAATCACTGTATTTACCTGACCATCAGACAGATCATAATATACAGGCAGGCTGATTACACGGGTATAATTACACAAAGATTCAGGATAATGCCTGATATCATAGCCCAATCCGTTGTAATAGGTCATCAGGGGAAGCGGGATGAAATGTACGTTAACGGTAACTTTTTTGGCATGGATCTTTTGTATGATATCATCCCGTTGTTGTTCATTGATCCCGTTGATTCTCAGCAGAAAAACATGGAAAGAGCCAGATTTATCCCTGGTTTCATAAACCGGCAATTGAGCCCATCCGTATTTAGAAAAAGCACTGGCATACGCATCAAAAATCTGTTTCCTGCGAACCAGCATATCATGGTCATAACGCGCAAGTTCAACCAGTCCCATGGCTGCGGCAATATCTGTCATATTGAATTTATACCCGGGTTCAGATATATCATACTTCCATCCGCCGCCCTGCAGCTTTGAATACGCGTCTTTCGACTGGCCATGCAGGGATTTGATACGGAGATACCGGTAAATCGCTTCATTGTCGAACGGATCAGGCAGGTTCAGGCAGACAGCTCCTCCCTCAGCGGTAGTGAGGTTCTTCACAGCATGAAAGGAATAAACAGTGATATCGGTGAGGCAACCTGTCTTTTTTCCATGGTAAACTGCCCCAACAGAATGAGCAGCATCCGATAAAACGAGTATCCTTTGAAGCAATTGCTGCTCCTGCGTCCTGGGTTTAAATTTTGATTTGATATCAGCCCTGGCCACCAGGTTATTGATCTCGTAATAATCGCAGGGAAAGCCCGCCAGGTCGACGGGCATGATCACTTTTGTGTCTGGTGTGATGGCTTTTTCAATGGCAGAGATGCTGATGTTGAAATCATCAGCCACATCCACAAACACTACCTTAGCTCCACAATGGATCACAACATTGGCGGTTGCGGCATACGTGTAGGCCGGTACGATCACCTCATCACCCTCCTGAACACCGAACCAGCGGAGCATCAGTTCGAGACCTGCGGAGGCTGAATTGAGGCAGAGGGTAGCCTTGTGTCCTCCGTACGCTGTAAGTTTCTCCTCAAACAGCTTCACCCTGGGACCAGTCGTGATCCATCCTGATTTCAAAGTTTCGGTAACCGCATCAATGATCTTCTGATCGATACGGGGTGGTGAAAAGGGAATCATGCGCTTAACAGATTATAGATTGGCATCCAGAAAGGCCATGATGTTTGTTTCAATTCTCCCGGGCACATCTTTTGAATCGGACTTTTCAAACCTGCGCCCAATGATTTTTTCATATAACTCAATGTAGCGATCCGAAACGCTGGCCACATAATCATCGGGCATGAATGGTACTTTCTGGCCTTCCTTTCCCTGAAAACCGTTTTCCATGAGCCATTCCCTGACGAACTCCTTTGAAAGCTGTTTTTGTTGTTCACCCCTGGCAAAGCGCTCTTCGTAGCCATCTTTGTAAAAATAGCGGGATGAGTCTGGAGTGTGGATCTCGTCAATCAGGTAAATTTTCCCATTCTTTTTACCGAATTCGTATTTTGTATCCACCAGAATGAGTCCTTTTTCGGCTGCGATTTCAGTCCCGCGTCTGAAGAGTTCAATCGTATATTTTTCAAGAAGTGCATAATCCTCCTTTGAAACAAGGCCCTGCCGGATAATCTCCTCTTTTGAGATATCTTCGTCATGACCTTCATGGGCTTTGGTCGTGGGGGTTACAATCGGCTCAGGAAATCGCTCGTGCTCTTTCATGCCATCGGGTATGGGAACCCCGCAAATCACCCTCGATCCATTTTTATAACTGCGCCATGAACTACCGGTGAGAAAGCCCCTGATGATCATCTCTACCGGAAAAGGTTCACAAAAGTGACCAATGGTAACCATCGGGTCGGGCGCTGTTATCTTCCAGTTCGGACAAATATCGGTAGTCTTGTCCAGAAATTCAGAAGCGATCTGGTTGAGCACCTGGCCTTTGAAGGGTACTCCTTTTGGCAAAACCACATCGAAGGCTGAAATGCGATCTGTCACCACCATCACCATGTAGCGGTCATCAATGTTGTAAACATCACGAACTTTTCCCACATAAAGATTTTTTTGTTTGGGAAAATGGAAATCTGTTTTTACAATTGCGTTTTTCATTTATTTCTGTTTTTTATTGTTTGCTGTGCTGATCTCGTAGGCGGAGATAATTTTTGTAACAAGACTGTGCCTGACAACATCTCTGTTGTCAAGATGGATGATTTCAATTCCAGGGATATTGTTTAATATTTGCTGTGCCTGTATTAAACCACTGGCCTGGTTCCGTGGCAGGTCAATCTGGGTGATATCACCTGTAACAATGAATTTGGCTGAGCGTCCCATACGGGTGACAAACATCTTGATCTGCAATTCAGTTGCATTCTGGGCCTCATCCAGAATTGCAAAGGCGTGATCGAGTGTTCTGCCCCGCATGAAAGCGAGGGGAGCTACCTCAATGGTTCCGTCCTCAAGATACTTCAATAATTTTTGAGTAGGGATCATGTCCCTTAAGGCATCGTAAAGTGGTTGCAGGTATGGATCGAGTTTTTCGCGGAGATCACCCGGGAGAAATCCCAGGCTTTCGCCGGCTTCAACTGCCGGACGCGTGAGGATGATCCTCCGTACCTCTTTTCTTTTTAACGCCCTCACAGCAAGGGCTACAGCTGTATATGTCTTTCCCGTTCCAGCAGGCCCTATGGCAAATACCAGATCACTTTTCTCAGAACTCTCTACCAACCGTTGCTGGTTTTTGGTGAGGGCTTTGATCATTTTTCCACTGGTTCCATGGACAAGTACATCTTTATCCATCTTTTCGCTACCGTCAGTCATAGGCCAATGATCATCCTGCATGATCCGGTTGATCACCAATTCATCCAACCTGCCAAACTTCTCAAAATGAAGCAACATCAATCCGAATTTCTCTTCAAATTCATTCAGGTCATCTGTCATTCCTAACGCTTTTACCAAATCACCCCGGGCAATGATTTTAAGTTTGGGGAAGAGCGATTTTATCAGGTCAAGGTTTTTATCATTCACCCCATATATATCAAGTGGGTTGAAAGAAGAGATAATTATGCTGCGTTCGTTCATAAAATGCTTATCGGTCGTCGTCTTCGCGTCGTTCTAAAAAAAGATCAGAAAATCAATTTCGGATCGGACAGAATGACTAATTTTGACTTTTTGCAAAAATAAGGGAAAACAGTTCTAATAGCATCAGGTGAGCATTATTTTATGCCAATCATAACATTGATCAGCGACTGGGGTGAGAAAGACCATTATATCGGAGCGGTGAAAGGAGCTATTCTGTCGCGGATGCCTGATGTAAGCATTGTGGATATCTCTCACCAGGTTCCTCCATTCGACATTGAACAGGCCGCC
>JBLRXC010000141.1:0-8245 GCA_047920975.1 Bacteroidales bacterium
CTGCATTCGAAGTATACAGAGACAAAAGGCAGGCATTCAATGAACAACAAGAACTTCAAAAACAGGAAAACCTTGAGAAAAAGAAACTGATCCTCGAGGAGTTGAAGGCATTGATTGAATCAGAAGAGTCACTCAAGAAAACCTATGATGAATTTAGATCTCTTCAGGACAAATGGAGAGAACTTGGTATGGTTCCCAAGGCAGAGCTTAATAACCTGTGGCAGAGCTACCATTTTTTGGTTGAAAAATTTTTCGAAAAAGTAAAAATAAATAAAGAGTTACGGGATCTTGACCTGAAAAAGAACCTGGAAACAAAGATTGAACTCTGCGAAAAAGCTGAAGAACTCCTGTTAGAAAGCTCCGTTCACAAGGCTTTTAAAAAACTTCAGACCTACCACCAACAATGGAAAGAGTCAGGCCCAGTGTCCCAGGACAAAAAGGATGAGATCTGGGAAAGGTTTAAAAATGCAAGCGATAAGATTAATCAGCGACGCAGGGAACATTATGACAGTCTAAAAGACGAACAACAGAACAATCTGCATGCAAAGTCAGCTTTGTGTGAAAAAGCGGAGGAGTTACTTAGAAGGGAAAACAACTCTATCAGGGAGTGGCAGGAAAACACGAATCAGATCAGTGAATTGCTGAAAGTTTGGAAAACCATAGGACCTGCTCCAAGAGCTCTGAATGATCAAATATGGGAGCGTTTCAAATCTTCTCTTGATACCTTCTTTTCAGCACAAAAGGAGTATTTCCAATCCATCAAGGATGAGCAGATGAACAACTACAACCTCAAACTTGACTTGTGTACCCAGGCCGAAGCCATACAAAACAGCACTGAATGGCGCCAAACTTCGCAGGAGCTGATCAACCTCCAGAAAGAGTGGAAAAAAATAGGACCGGTTCCTAAAAGACATTCCGATAAAATCTGGAAAAGATTCAGGGCAGCCTGTGATCATTTTTTTAAAAATAAATCGGAGTATTTCTCACATCTCAAACAGCATGAATCGGAAAACCTCACTCTCCGGGAAGAATTGATCAGAAAGATTGAATCCTTTGCATTTGATAAAGATAAAAACAAAAACCTGGAAATTCTAAAGGAGTTCCAAAGAGAATGGACAGAAATCGGACACGTTCCTTTTAAGGATAAAGACAGGCTCCAAACCGAATTCCGCAATGCGATCAACAAACAACTTGACAAACTCAAGATCAATAAAGCTGAGATGCAGGCCATCAATTACCGGCAAAGGATAGAAGAGATCAAAGACCAGCCCAATGCAGGAAGGATCATTAACAATGAGATAAACTTTCTTCAGAACAAACGCAAGAAAATAGAAGATGAAGTTAAATTGTGGGAAAACAACATAGGGTTTCTTGCCAATTCAAAGAAAGCCGATCTGCTCAGAGAGGAGTTTGAAAAGAAGATCAATGCAATGAAGGGTGAAATTGAAGTGCTCGCCGAAAAAATCAAATTGCTCGAAAAAGAATCGGATTAATTGACTTTGTTTGGGCAAGAATTTTTAACCCGGAAACACTATGGACTTGTTTTTTAATTTATTTAAACCTATAATCAAAACACCATGAACACAAAAATCACCGGTCTCGAACCGAAGAATGTCTGGAAACACTTTTACAGTCTCACACAGATTCCCCGTCCATCCAAAAAGGAGGGAAAGATTATTGAATTCGTAAAAAATTTTGGTGAATCCCTTGGATTAGAAACCCTTGTTGACAGGGTAGGAAATGTTATTATCCGCAAACCCGCAACTCCAGGGATGGAAGACCGGAAAGGCGTAATTCTTCAGGGGCACCTCGATATGGTTCCACAGAAAAACAGTGATACCAAACACGATTTTGAAAAGGACCCGATTGAAGCTTATGTTGACGGAGATTGGGTAAAAGCCAGGGGAACAACCCTTGGTGCTGACAATGGAATGGGTGTAGCCGCTGCCATGGCTGTCCTCGAATCGAAAGAACTGGCACACGGTCCAATTGAAGCATTGTTTACAATTGATGAAGAGACCGGCATGACAGGGGCCAATAACCTTGAGCCGGGACTTTTAAAAGGAGATATCCTTATCAATATGGATTCAGAAGATGAAGGAGAATTATATATTGGCTGTGCAGGGGGAATTGATACCACTGTTCACTTTGCCTATAGCGAAGAACCTGTTCCAAGTGGCATGCAGGCTTTTAAGCTTTCCGTCACCGGGTTGAAAGGAGGGCACTCCGGATTGGATATACACCTTGGCAAAGGCAATGCCTGCCTAATCATGAATGAGACGTTGCAGCATGCAGCGCATCAGTTTGGACTGCGCCTGGCGTCCATAGATGCCGGAAGTCTCCGAAATGCCATACCCCGTGAGGCATTTGCCATTGTAGGTGTTCAAGAGTCAAAAGTGGATGATTTTTTGAATTTTTTACCCAATACTGAAAGGGAAGTTCAGAAAAGACTTGTTGCCATAGATCCGGGGGTTTCAATCAATGCGGAGACTACATCGATGCCGGAAAGTCTGATTGACGAAAATACAGCCCAGCGTTTTTACACTTCGGTTTCCGCTTGTCCCAACGGGGTACTCGCAAGGGACAAAGATATGCCGGATGTTGTCGAAACATCTTCCAACCTGGCCATCATCAAATCAGAAAATAAAGCCATCAAAATCTCCATCCTGACGCGTGGAGCTGTTGATGCTGAAAAAGATAAGGCAGCCTATAAAATTGCAGCAGTTTTCAGCAATCAGGGAGCCGATACAAAACACCATGGCTCTTATCCCGGATGGAAACCGAATATCCATTCACCCATCCTTGAAACCATGAAACGGGTTTATCATGAACAATATGCCAAAACGCCCGCAGTGAAAGTGATCCATGCCGGACTTGAGTGTGGCATCCTGGGAGCGATATACCCGCATTGGGATATGATCTCCTTTGGCCCAACCATTCGTTTCCCTCATTCACCTGATGAGAAGGTACAGATCGGAACGGTAGGTAAGTTTTGGGATTTTCTGGTTGAAACCCTGAAAGAGATTCCAAAACAAAGCCGGTAGATCATGGTTTATCCTGCTCAGGTTAAGCAAAACCCCTGCGTGATCATTTTTTGATCACTCGTTAATCATTTCAGTTTTTTGTTCAGATATTGGTGCATAGCAAACCAATGCTATCATGCTGCGTGCCCGTTGCACGCCTCATGTCATTATCCGGTCAGAATCTTCTCAATAGCCCATTAAATAAAGAATTAACACTTTTTTAACAATTTATTTTTATTTAGTCTAAAATTAGTATATTACTTTTGCGATCAGTCTAACTTTTACTAACATCAAAACAAAACGTGTATGAAATCAAAATTCTACCTCACAAGCATGAGCAGAACCGGCAATTGGTTTGCTCTCCTGGTTGCAGCACTTTTCACTGCAACTTTATCTAACGCACAGGTTGCCATCAACGCTGACAACAGTGCACCTCACGCTTCAGCCATGCTTGAAGTGAAAGCAACCGGACTTGGACTACTGGCACCCCGAATGACCTTTGCACAGCGTCCGGTCTCTCCCGCTACCGGCTTGATCATTTACCAGACCAACAATGATCCCGGATATTATTATTATGATGGAGCCGAATGGCAAAAAGTAGGACGTGCGGTTGATAGTCATTGGACAAAGGTGGGTAACGATATTTATTACCATACCGGAAATGTATCTGTTGGAGTGACCGATCCTGAAAATCACGGTATGTATGTACAGAATTATGTATCAGGAAAGGCCGCTGTCAGGGGAACGGATCAAGTTTCAACCACTATTTTTGCAGACGGGATGCTGGGTGTACTGGAGCCATATCTTCTGGGCATACCAACAACAGTTTACAATGCAGGTGTTGTAGGTATTAAGCCTGCTGTCGGCTTCAATGGGGCTGCTGTCCTTGGCTGGAATAATGATGTGAACAGCGAAAATTATGCAGGTTATTTTGTAACGAATGGTGCGTCCTCAGGAACTAACTATGGATTATATGCCGAATCGGTGAACGCGACAGTTACCAATTATGCCGGCTTCTTCAAAGGCAGGATGTATGTTGACGGCCACGCTACCGGTAGTGATGCAACCGGAAATGTTATTCAAGCCCAGGTAAACCATACCTTATTTAGCGATACCCGTGCTGTTTATGGCAGATCTATTCCCCAGAACGGATATGGATATGGCGTTTATGGCGAAGGTGGATGGCGCGGTGTACATGGTTGGGCTAATAGCGGCGACTATAGTGGAACTTCCTATGGAGTCTCTGGTAGTGCAACCGGTTCAGCGGGTACCAGAATAGGTATTTATGGCACTGCGAGCGGTGGAACGACCAACTGGGCAGGATACTTTGTTGGATCAGCCTATATCAGCAGTAATCTCAGGATTGGAACAACCACCCAGGCAACCGGATATGCCCTATCGGTGAATGGTAAAATCATTGCCACAGAAGTAAGAGTTGAAGCATTCAGCAATTGGCCCGACTATGTTTTCGCAGAGGATTACAAGCTGATGAGTCTTGAGGAACTGGAGCAAAGCATTAACGAAAATCAGCATTTACCAGGGATCCCATCTGCACAGGAAGTATCTGAGACCGGTTTTGATCTCGGAGATATGCAAAGAAGGCTGCTTGAAAAAGTTGAAGAATTAACACTCTATACCATCCAGCAGGAAAAGATGATCAAAGAACTGCAGCAAGAGATCAAATCAATGAAAATAGCCGAATGATTGATTCCTTTTTAAACTTAAATTAAGATGAAAACAAAAAAATTAGTTGCTGTTGCCTTGATGCTGTCTGCGAGTTATATATCTGTGACTGGACAAAATGGCAACGTGGTAACGGAAGAAAAAAGTACGGCTTTTCATTTAGAAATCCCGGACGACCCTAAATTAACGCAAGCTGATATCGAAATGCTTATGGAAGCTGCCAAAGGAGCTCCGGCAAAAGCCGAACCTGTGAAGGATGACCGTGCACCTGCACTTTCAGAAGAACAGGTAAAAGCAGAAGGTGTGTATTATTTAGCTCCTGCCAATGCAGAACCTGTTGATGTTGAAGCTGAGCAGCGTCGAGAAAGAGAACTGCTTACCAGCGATGGTGGCAACTTGCAAACAGGAGCTTCTGAATCAGTTATCATCACCCAGGAATTACCGGAAAAAACGGTTGGAGTTACCAATTACAGAGAAATTTCAGGGCCACAGGATCAGGCACCAGGCCAACAGCCAACAGTGCCTAACACCGGCTATCCGAAAGAGAATTCCGAACAACCTCCTGGTGAAAAAACTCCTGATTGATCTAGAAAATCAATATTAAGGAATTGATGAGAATCTATGATTTCAAAACCTTAACTTTAAAGACAATAAAATGAAAAAATATATAATACATTTTATAATTATTGCCGCATTTATTTTTGCAGGCAATGCCCGGGGGCAGGATGCTGATACTGATTTTCAGCACTTATGGAGAAACGTTGCTCCGGGAACAAAACTGGCTGACCTTCAGCAGGAGGCAGAAGAGTTTTTTGCCGATAAGGATAAAGGTCGCGGTTCGGGTTACAAGCAATGGAAGAGATGGGAATTTAAGATGGAAAACCGGCTCATGCCTGATGGTACTATTCCAAATACCGCCGCCATGAACTGGAATGCTTATAACGAGCTTGTCTCAAGTGGAATGATGAATGGCGGTGATGATCCTGAATCAACTTATGGTTACTGGAGTTTCACTGCTCCCACAAGTTACACAAGTGGAAATGGCTGGAATCCTGGTGTTGGGCGTGTTAATTGCATTGAATTCCACCCCACCAATGCAAGTATCATATTCATTGGTACACCTTCCGGAGGATTATGGAAGACTACCAACGGTGGAACAACCTGGACCTGTCTTACAGACGGGATGCCAAGCATCGGTGTGTCAGGTATTGCCGTAAATTACAGCAATACAAATATCATTTACATCCTTACAGGTGACGGGGACGGAGGAGACACTCAATCCATTGGTGTACTCAAAACAACTGATGGAGGTGCTACATGGTATCCGACAGGGTTGTCATGGGATGTTACCAATTTTATAAGAGGATTCAAACTCCGGATGCACCCCACCAATCCCAACATACTGTTTGCAGCAACAACAAGCGGTATTTATAAAACAACCAATGGAGGAACATCATGGACCAACCCGATAACATCCGGGAATATCTGGGATATTCAATTCAAACCGGGCGATGCGACCATCATGTATGCTACCCGCAGATTTTCATCCAATGCAGGGCAGTTCTGGCGTTCCACTAATTCAGGGGATACATGGACCCAGGTAACAACTGGTGTTCCAACCAATGCCACCCGTATGGAAATTGGTGTGACTCCCATCAACAGTAGCCGTGTATACCTACTGGCTGGCCCGGCAACTGGTACAGGAAGTTTTGTGGGTGTATATTTATCAACCAACAGTGGAACCAGTTTCGCAACACAATCAACCACTCCTAATCTGCTCGGATACAGCTCAACCGGTAATGATAATTCTCATCAGACTACATATGACCTGGCGATCGCTGTTTCGCATACAAGTTCTGCTAATGTGATGGTGGGTGGCATCAATGTGTGGACATCATCCAATTCCGGTTCAACCTGGACGATCCGATCGATGTGGGATGTTCCGAATGCTATTGGTTATACACATGCTGATATCCATTACATCAAAGTAAACCCTTTGAATAACTATGTTTATGTCGCGAGTGACGGTGGTATTTTCAGGTCAACAAATTTTGGCGCCAGTTGGACTGATCTAACCCCCAGCCTTGGAATAACACAATGGTACAGAATTGCAGGTACTCAATCCAACAGCAATCTTATTATCGGTGGAACGCAGGACAACGGATCCAATAAATGGACCGGTGGTACCTCTTTCCAGCATATATTGGGAGCAGATGGAATGGATTGCATGATTGATCACAGCAATTCCAATATTTTATATGCCAGCACCCAGAACGGCGGGCTGAGGAAGTCAACCAATGGAGGATCTTCATTCACCAGTATAAAACCTGGAACAGCCACGGGTTCCTGGGTTACACCCTATGTTATGAATCCCAGCAACTCCTCCATCATATATGGTGGCTATAATAATGGTATTTATAAGTCAACCAATGGTGGATCATCCTGGACAAATACAGGTGGAGACGGCAGATCTGCCATGGCTCACGGTGTAAATAACACCAGTAGGGTTTACGCAGCCGCTGGTGCCACCTTCAGAATGACTGCCGATGCTGCAGCCACCTGGACTATTTATTCTGCTCCGGGTTCCGTTACCGGTATCGCTGTTGACCCAACAAACTCTTTGCGGGTTTTCATTACAGTTTCAGGTTATACAGCAGGGCAAAAGGTTTACAGGTCAACAAACGGGGGCTCATCATGGACAAACATCTCCGGTAACCTTCCCAATGTACCCATGAACTGTATTGTTTATCAAACGGGAAGTGCTGACGGTATTTATGTGGGAACAGACATTGGTGTGTTTTACCGTGATAATAACATCAATACATGGGTACCCTATATGAACGGGCTGCCAACGGTGCCGGTATTTGATCTTGAAATCAACACAGCAGCCAATGTAATCCGCGCCGGAACCTATGGAAGGGGATTATGGACATCAGATCTCTGGACAGCCTGCCCCACAGGTTATTTCCTGTCACAGGGAAATGACCCCAGCAATCCTAACTTTACCGGCTTCCAGCTTTATCAGGCAAGCAGCACTGTGACTTCCAACCGTATTATTACGGGTGGCATTGGCACCGATGTAACTTACCAGGCAGGTGGTAGTGTAACCCTGACTGAGGGATTTCATGCCAAAGCAGGAAATCAGTTTAAGGCGGTGCTGGGATCCTGCTATACCAACATTTTATTGAGTGAAGGGATTATCAGTGAGGATGAAGAGGTCTTCGAAGAATACCAGGAAGAGTAGTCTGAATTCATGAATGAACTTAAAATCAGTTAAAATGAAAAAACAAATTTTTACATTGTTTATAGCCGTTGCAGGGACCTGGGGGCTTTTACAAGCTCAGCACCTTGTCAATCAGGGGGCTGCCATTAGGGTCTCAAGTGGCACATACCTGCATATCAACGGCAATTTCCGTAATCAAAACGCTGGAAGTATGAACAATGCCGGAAGTGTGATCGTGAAAGGAAACTGGGAGAACAATGCCGCCAGCGGAAACCTCTTGCAGGGTTCAACCGGCACTGTCTTCTTCAATGGAGTG
>JBLRXC010000142.1:0-1581 GCA_047920975.1 Bacteroidales bacterium
AAAACGCTCTTCAATCTCATCTTTCTGATTCAGAGGTTCGGTTGATTCTTCTTCCCCTTTGTCTTTCAGATAGTTTTCCAGAAGCTTGTCCTGTGCTATCTTGTTTTGTTTGAGAAAGGAGACTTTGATGAGTGCAATTTTTTTCTTGATGGCATCCAGTTCGCCAGTTTGAACAAGGTTTTCAAGTAAATCAACCAGTTCTGCACGGGTGAGTTGATCATAATTAACCTCTTCCTCAGGTGTGTTCCCAGAATGATCATCCTCCATTTCATCCTCGTCTCCCTCATCGGTATCATCATCTGAAATCAATTCCCGGATTCCCGGGTCAGTAGCAGCAACATCTATGGAGTCATCAGTGATATCACTGGTTTCACCAGGTGTATTTTCAGAAGGTAAACCATCTGATTTCAACGCTTCATTACCTGATGGGCTGGAAGGTAATGATTCAGCAGGTAGTACAATATCTGCTACGTCAGTTTCCTCTTGATCCGGGAGTGCCTTTCTGGTGACTTTTTTCTTAGGATTTTTCTTAACCGCAGTTTTCTTCTTGACGGTTCTGGTGCTTTTCTTTTTTACAGGTTCAACCTTCGCATCGGGTTGATCACTTTCGGGTTGTGATGTTGTCTGATTTTCTTTAACTTCGGGAATTTCAATCAATTCAACCGGAGTTTTGCCGGGTTTTACTTTTGTTGCCATATGATCAATTCACTACTGAATTAGAATCAGTCTTTCGACCGTTAAGTGTTTTCAATGTCTAAAAGGGTGTCAAAAATAGAAAAATTTTTTATCAATGGTCATTTTGCTGCAGAATACTCGTAATAATCAAACCAGCATGAGGAGATCAATAAAACGGTCTTCTGTTAAAAATATAATAACCAATATTGATGTTAAATACAAAAGATTCATCAGCCGAATCATAATAATCAAGGCTTGCGCTGATTGGCCCGAATGGTGCATGGTAAACGAACCGGCCTGAAAAGATAAAAAAGCGGGTAGCCAGATCTTTCCCTAATTCAGCCAAATTGGTTTCAGTTTTTCTGACCTCCCTGAATGGTTGAAAAACATATCCTTCAGCTCTGAAATCCATATTTTTAATCACCGGAAAAATGGTTTTCAATCCGGCACCGGCAAAGTTAAAAGCCCTGAACTGCGGCAGAAATATTGTCTGGCTTTCAGGAAGAGGATTGAAACCGGGAGCTGATAAGATGGTTGCTGTGTAATTGCTAAAGACCTGCTGGTTTGAAAGACTCGCCTCACCATAAAATCCAAACCTTACTGAGCGTACCCGTGCAAAGTAATGGTCGTATTTGAGCTGAAGCTGTAACCATTGATGATGATTCGCTAAAGTGTCCTTCTCAATATTTGTGGACCCGGGAATAGTATTCTCCCATCCACTGACCAGTCGGCCTGATAATCGCAGAAGCATGCCATCAGATGCATATTGTTTTTTATTGAGTGAGTTCATCTCGAAAATAACAGCAGGGCTAAAAAATTCAAAAGTTGTAACATCATTTGTATCGAGCCGAGAGAAATAATTAGACTGATAATATTCATCCTTTTTTTTCCCGGCCTGTATTTGAC
>JBLRXC010000142.1:1591-8216 GCA_047920975.1 Bacteroidales bacterium
TTCTTGATATGGGTGTCGAAAGGTCAAACGACCAAAAATTATCATATTGGATTAAAAATCCCGGTTTATCATCCTCGAAAAAATAGGTATTTGTCTTAAAGAAATTCCAACTATTCAGGGTGTATGAGGGTTCGATTGAGAAGGGAACCAGGAATGGGAAATCAAATCTTGCTCCGATGAATCCTGAATTGTGAAATCGTCCGAGATAGGCATTCCCCATAAGATTAAGAGCATTTTTTCCCCAACGGTTATATTCGACCTGGAAAAAAATCTCGTTGATGGCTTTTGAGGAGATCAGCCCGCCCAGTTCCAGCTCAATCCGGTTACTTTTTTTCAGGTCGAATATAAAATTATAAGCCTTGGAAAGGGTATCATATTGTAACCCCGGGTTAATATATTCAATGTGTTTTTCTGAGAGAATTGCATAATAGCTTTTTTTGAGCAAATTTAGTTTTTCATCGTCAGATAAACCGGGTTCATTAATTTTTTCAAGGACTTTTTTTGAGTGGATCAGTTTTTTTACATAAGCTTTTTGATTATCATTGACTCCTTTGATGATGATATCATTCACCCTGATGGGAGGGATCTTTTTTCGAAACGCCTCCCTTTTTTCATCTTTTTCTTCTTTTGATTCTATTCGTCTTACCATTGCTTTGATTTCACCAATCATCCTGAGTGTAGCTACATACCCGCTATCGATGAACCGGTTCGTGTTGGAGAAGTCAGAAATTCCAACTGACCACAATTCCGGCTCAATCAGGAACCCATGGTCCGGGTCAACATCGTAGCTGGTATTGGCAGTGAGCATGGATTGCATGAGGGAGATAATATCCTCACTATCATAAAGGGTATAATTGGAAGCTGCTTTGCTGCCAATTACGATGTCCGGATTGAATGTATCCTGCATTACATCTACTGGAAAGTTGTTATACATGCCTCCATCAAACAGAATTCTTTCATCAATTTTAATAGGTTTGAAATAGAAAGGAAAGGTCATGGATGCCCTGATGGCTTTCTCCAGGTGTCCATCACCAAGGATAACAGAACAGCTTTCAATGATATCAGAAGCCACGCACCGGAATGGAATATAAAGATTATCAAAATCATAACCGGCTGCCGCCCCGGCTTTACCGAATACTTCCAGGAATCCAAAATCCATTTCATAGGGTGAAACGATATTTGTTGGTAATCTTGCCCTGAGTACTGAATCATAAGCTATCTTAAAGAGTTGCCAGCTGGCATTTGGAAAAGGCTGTTTGAAAGAGTAGATGAATTGTTGATCAATTTCACCACTGATCCAGTTACCCATTTTAGGAGAAGCAAAAAAATCATAAATTTCATCCGCCGAATAACCGATTGCATAAAGGCCACCAATGATTGCACCCATGGATGTTCCGGTGATGTAATCAATGGGGATATCATTTTCTTCAAGCGCCTTTAAAACGCCAATGTGGGCAACACCCCGGGGACCACCACCGCTCAGAACCAGTCCAACGGTTTGAGCAGTGGCTGCTTGAACGGTGAATAAGGTTATGAAAAGGAAAACCTTCAGAACCGGTGTGTTGGTCAGAGAATGAATAATATTATGGATCTTTTGAGATTGCATGTTTGCTGCAAAAGGCTAAATACTTTAGCAAATAATTGACGAAAAAAAACAGAATGCATTGGAAAACTTATCATTTGTACCTTATACCTTTTTCAAAGCCTGATCAAGGTCATTGATAATGTCTTCAGCTTCTTCAATCCCCACCGACAGGCGGATCAATCCATCTGAAATCCCGGCTTTTTCCCTTGAATCTTTTGGGAGTTTCGAGTGGGTCATAGAAGCCGGGTGCTGAATAAGGGTTTCTATTCCGCCAAGGGATACAGCCAACAAAGCCAATTCAACTTCATTCATCACTGTTTTACCTGCTTTGATTCCCCCCTTCACACCAAAACTTATCATCGCCCCAGGTCCGCGCATCTGCTTTTTGGCCAGTTCAAATTGGGGATGAGATTTCAACCCCGGGAAAAGTACCCATTCCACCTTTGGGTGCTGTTCCAGGAAAACAGCAACCTTCATGGCATTTTCCTGGGCTTTGTCCATCCGGATGGCAAGTGTTTTCAGGCCACGCCTGGTCAGGAAAGCCTGGTGAGGGTCCATATTACAACCAAGATTCATCATGTTCCCTCTTAGAAGTTTATAATGCTCCAGGGTTTTTGTAACAATAATCCCGGCTACAACATCGGCATGGCCGTTAATAAACTTGGTCATAGAGTGCAGGACGATGTCTGCCCCAAGTTCAAGGGGGTTCTGTAGATATGGGCTGCAAAAAGTATTATCAACACATACAAGAATATCATTTGCATGGGCGAGTTTACTAACCGCTTCGATATCAGTAATTCCAATGGTAGGATTGGCCGGGGTTTCCAGAAAAATGAGTTTCGTATTTGGTCGTATTGCCTCTCTGACATGATCGATGCTGGTAGTATCAATAAAAGTTGATTCAACGTTGAACCTGGGATAGAGTGACTCCATAATAGCTCGTGAGGGACCATAAACAGCTTCGTGGCCTATCATATGGCTTCCGGATTTCAGCAGGGATAGGTAAACAGTATTGACTGCTGCCATTCCTGATGATGTTGCAATGCCTCCAAAGCCCTTCTCCAACTCGGCCACTGTTTTTTCAAGATCAATGATGGTCGGATTACCAAGGCGTGTATAGATAAAACCATCACTTTCTCCTGAAAAACAACGGGCGCCGTCATCTGCATCCCTGAATTTAAATGTTGAAGTCTGGTAGATCGGAGTAACTGCACTCAGTAGTGCATCATGAAATCCGCCCCCATGAACCAGTTTTGTGTTGAATCCTTTGTCTGTTGTATCCATTGAATCAGAATATTAATAGTAGCTTAAATTATAAGGTTTTTGCGATCAGAAGATCATTTTAACCGACAAATGTAAAGAGTTTTTTTGTGCAAGCTTCGTGAAATCATCTTTTGCAGAGAGCCTCATCAACCAGGATCGTGAATAATTTCTCAAGTGTCCAGCCAAAAGCTTCAGCCATTTTGGGTACAATGCTGGCCTCAGTCATCCCGGGCACAGTGTTCACCTCAAGAAAGAAAAGTCCATCATCATTAAAAATGTAGTCGAAGCGAACTACCCCCTGGCACCCAAGTTTCTTGTACAAAATAGCTGATGTTTTCTGGCAGTTCCTAAAAATCTCATCAGGAATTTGTGCAGGGACTATCTCATCTGCAAGTACAGGATCATATTTGGCTTCGAAATCAAAAAAATCTCTCTTTGAAATAACCTCTGTCACGGGTAGTGAAATGATTTGGTTTTTATGGGTTAAAACCCCGCAGGTTATCTCCCTGCCTTTGATAAACTCCTCTGCCAGCACCTCCTTGTCTTCTTTAAAAGCACGTGACAACGCCTGCTGAAGTTCATCAGCAAGTTTCACTTTTGACATACCCACACTGGAGCCTCCATTGTTGGGTTTGATAAAAACAGGCAGGGAAAGAGAAGAAAGTATGGTTTGGACGTTGTCTGGTTCATCCTTTCGAAGTAAAATTGCTTTGGCAACTTTCACATCAAAGGCACTGACAGCCAGTTTGCACAGATATTTATTAAAAGTCAATGCCGAGACCACATGATTGCTTGAAGTGTAAGGGATCCCAAGCATATCAAAATAACCCTGTAACTTGCCATCTTCGCCAGGTGTTCCATGAATAGCAATAAAAACACAGTCAAAATTAATTTTCTCTGTAATCATTGGAAGCGAGAAGTCATTTTTATCAACTTCATAAGAGTTGCCATGATTGCAGGTGTATATCCAATCCTGTCCTTTCATCAGAATCGGAAACACCTCAAATTTTTCGCCCGGAAGGTATTTTTTTACGACTTCACCACTTTGTACGGAAATATCGTATTCACCAGAGTATCCGCCGCTTACGATAGCAATATTTCGCTTCATGTGAATCACTTATTTGCCGCAAAAATAGCAATATATCTTTCCTTCTTTTAGATTATCTTTGCCGCAAAAGCAATAATCATCATTAGCAGAAGTTATTAGATTAATTTTCGACAGGTTTTTATCCCAAAAATGAAACAATCAACCCGGAAAGAAATTACCATAACCCGGTTTTTATTGAGCAGAAAATTTTGGTTCAGCTTGCTTCTGGCTTTTGTGTTGATGGGTCTCATCCTGTTTGGTCTTATTAAGTATCTTGAATTTTTTACCAGACAGGGTAAAGAATTGGTAGTCCCTGATTTTACAGGAAGTACTTTACCCATGATTGAAGTCGTTGGATATAGTGATTTATTTACTTTTTTGGTTGTTGACTCAGTGTATGATGAAAGTCAGCTTCCCGGTTCGGTCATCATACAGAATCCGATCCCCGGAACAAGGGTCAAAAAAGGAAGACGGATTTATTTTACCCTGGTGGCATCAACACCTGAGATGGTCATGATGCCCGATTTGCGGGACCTGACTTTACGGCAGGCGCTAAATGTTTTGGAAATGAGTAAATTGAAGACAGGAAAATTGATTTATCAACCCAGCTTTGATAAAAACGCTGTGTTGGCTCAGTTTTATATGGAGGATACGGTTGCACCCGGTGATACACTTGTGAAAGGTTCAACTATCGACCTGATCATCGGTTCAGGTGAAAGAAGATATATGATACCCATTCCTTTTTTGATTGGTAAAACACGTGAAGAGGCTATTTTTGAATTAAACATGGCTTCTTTTAACCTTGGAGTAGAGTTTTATTTAGATACAGTTCCTGCCGGACAAATGAGGGTTTATCTGCAGGAACCCATGTGGGATTCAGAGTTGCGGTCTTATCCTGGTGACTCTATTCATTTGTGGTACCGGTCGGATATGCAGTTTGACTTTGAATCTTATTTAAATACAATGAAAAGTGATTCATCAAGCATTGTTGATGAAGAATCAGAGCAAATATTTGATTTTTAGGAAATGAGAAAATTGTTTATTCTGTTCATATTCTATTATTTAACCTTTGCCCTTGCTGCACAGGAATATTTGACAGGTGTTGGGAGTAATCCATTAAAGCAGGAACATTCCAAAACAATGGAATGGCAAACTACCCTAAAATCCCAGTTCATTGCTACACCCTCTGTTAATCTTCCTTTCTTTGATGATTTTTCTCAAATAACCATTTATCCCGATACAAGCAGATGGATTGACAATGAGGCTTTTATAAATTCGACATTCCCATATTATCCGGTCAATTATGGCGTTGCTACGCTTGATGTCCTGGACGCAAAAGGATTTGTTTATCCGTGGGCAACTCCATATACATTTCTGGCTGACAGACTGACATCCAAACCCATCCGGCTTGATTCAGTCTTTGACCCTTCCATCCAGACCATGAAGCTCCTGAGCCCTGCCGATTCAGTCTATTTTAGTTTTTATTACCAGCCCCAGGGTAGGGGAGACAGTCCTCTGAAGCATGACTCACTGGTGCTTGAATTTGGTTATTTCAATGCTGATACGGTCTTCTCACATATGGAATATGCTGAAGTATTCGGATTTGATTATCTGAACCCGGGCGAACCTTATCTTATGCCTTTTTCGATCATACAGCCTCCATTTGGATGTGACACAAGTATGTGGCATATACTCACAGATACACTCTTCTATGATGAATCAATCATGATTCCCTGCGATTCAGTGTTTCAGTTCGGAACGGATTGGACCTTTGTCTGGGGGGCAGAAGGTGACTCTTTGAACACATTCATTGATAAGCATGGTGTTTTTTTCAAATATGTATTGATTCCCATAGAGGATCCGGATTTTTTCCGGCACGATTTTCAGTTCCGGTTTAAAAATTATGCAAGTATTTCCAACATCAATAGCTGGAAAAGCAATACCGATCAATGGCATATTGATGTTGTCCGATTGGACTGGAAAAGGTCTGTGAAGGACCAGTTCAGGCAGGAGATTTCATTTGTTGAAGATCCACAGGGTTTTATTGTTGACTACACATCTATGCCCTATAATCAGTATTCGGGTAATATTACCGGACTGAAAAGGGAGTCGATTGATATGTATGTGCACAATCTTGATTCTGTGAACCGGAATGTATACTATAACTATTATGTTCAGAATGCACAGGGAGATACATTGCCTGCATTTTTAACAGAAGGATTTACCGGATTGCTCAATACTCATTTTGATCAGAACATTTTCGAGTATCAGCCTTTTGTCAAACCACCGGTGAAATACTTTTTTACTTCAGCCAGTCAGGATACAGCTGATTTCAGGATCACACATGTGGTCAGAGATGTAGATGATCCTTCCATGGGAGATACAATTGTTTATCAACAGGAGTTTCGAAACTATTTTGCTTATGATGATGGCTCAGCAGAAGCTGGTTATGGTTTGTCTCCGGCAGGAGCAAAGCTGGCTGTTAAATTCAGAACAGAAGAGGTGGATACGCTTAGGGGAGTGAAGATGTATTTTAACAAGACCTTCGGAAACTATAACAACAGGCTGTTTCATATTTCAGTATGGAGTGATAACAATGGAGTACCCGGCAACCTGATATATTCGATGAACAATGTCAGGCCGGTATTTTCTGACCAGTTTAATCAGTTTCATACTTATGAATTTCCTGA
>JBLRXC010000143.1:0-8177 GCA_047920975.1 Bacteroidales bacterium
CTGTGTGTTCCTGCTGTAGAACAGCGGACCGTTATCGCTCTCCCAGGGTATACGCGGGGCGGGTGCAAGGTTGATCCCCCGGAAGGTTTCAATACGGGAAGCGGTTACCTCAACCACCGGAACTGAACCCTGTGGAATGGCGATGAACCTTCCCTGGCCGGGCAGATTGGGCATCCCTTCATCGTTGAACAGAAAATTCCCGGGCAGTTCAATCACGTCCATCCACTCTCCGTTTATCTGCTCTTTTGCAAAACTGAAAGACTGAATCGAATAATTAACCTCCACTTCATGGCTCCTGGCTCCGGTCAGACTGAATCCATGCGGACCCCAACTGTCACTGAAGGTGTGTTGCTGAGCCATCAGAAGACTCCCTGCAAAAAGCACCGAAAAAGCGGTTGCCAGAATTTTTGTACATGTTTTTGATAATTTCATAATTTGTTGTTTTGAAATAAATTAATTATTTATTTGATCATGAGTTTTTGATTGAATTGAAACAGATCTCCTGTAATCGTCAGTATATAAGCACCTTTTGCCAGGTTGCCCGGATGAATATCCAATGTTGTATTCACCGGTGTAATCAATGAATTTGATTTGAACCGAATCACCCCATGGCTATCCCTGATTTCAATTGCTATTTGTTCTGAAAATGGCGAATGAAAATTCTCTATACGAAAATTACCATCGGTTGGATTCGGAAAAATTTTGATCACCGGTTCCGGTTTCTCACTCAACCCTGTTATCATGAGATAGACCGGGAGATCTCCTGAGAAATCGCTTTGTCCACAAATGTTTTCAGCTTGAACACGAATCAGAGCGGTTCCTGTCCACCAGTTTGTCCACCAGACCGTGGATTCTGTTCCGGTGCCAACGATGGTACCGGCTGCTTCCGGTTCGATCGACCAGAGATATGATGATGCTCCGGGTGAACCGGTTGTTTCGTATACACTGGAAACTGTATTCTCAGGATTGATGATTCCCGGGCCAAAAGGTGTTGCCGGAATTTCAGGTATAGCAAGAACTGTAATATAATCATTGGCTGTAAAAGAATGGTAATCAGTGCCATCGGAAACGGTTAATGTGATATCAAAGGTTCCCGCTGAAAGGAATGCAACAGCCGGATTTTGTGAAGTTGAGCCGGCAGGCGTTCCCCCTTCAAACAACCACTCCCAGGAGACAGGATTCCCCGTTGAAAAATCGGTGAACTGAATGATTTCTCCCTCACAGATCACGGTTTGATCTGCCATAAAGAGTGCTTGTAAAACACCGGACAATCCAAAAAACTCAAGGTAGGCACTCATCAGTTCAACCTGGGTCGAGGGTGGGATACCGTCGGATAAACCACTGAATTGGTGAGAAACACCAATAGTTTTGTAACTGCCTGCGTCATGAGCAACTCCGGTGCCATAGGCAGGTGATTGATTCTGCCAGATTTTCTGGGCCGGTAAAATGGGCTCAATATGGTCAATCCAGTCGTTGTCGCCACTGTAACTAAAAGACATGCCTTCTGTGAATGTTCCTGCCTGTCCAGTAATCGTTCCCAGGTCACCGGATCCATCAGAAACCGGATTGATATTAAACATTGGATGCACGGTGGTAGATGGGTCATAATACCACGTATCACCACCTTCCATGTATAAATTCCCTCCATTGTTCAAAAACCCGGCCAGCGACTGGCCTTCAGTTGCCGAAAGGACATGATTATTGCTATATATGCCGAGGCATAAAAACAGGTTCGAATATAAGCTCAGGTCAGCAGGGAAAATAGTATTATAGTCAGCTGCGAACCCGTTTGCCTGGATAGCTGTCTGGATTGAATTCCCACTGTTGAGGTTTCCATCGAGGTCAATGACAAGTACCGGGATATGTCCGATGATGAGATTTAGTGTAAATGAATTCGTGTAACTGCCTCCATTGGCAGTTAAATTCAGCGTAACGGATGCTGATTGCCCTGGCGGTGTTGCGGGATTTGCGGTGATCTCAAACATTCCCTGGCTGGTCTGGCCCTGGATCAGGGATCCAAAAGATGCAGCGTTTGTACCGATGGCAATAAAGGGTGACAGACTTGAGATCATCCCGGTGACATCAATTGCCTGAATATCTCCGTTGTTTTTCACGGTAACGAGAAGGTTGACCGTTTCACCCGGATCAATAATTCCATTGCTGTTACCCATGCTGTCATCAATTTCGTAGTCATAAAGGGCGAGGTAAACGCCTGAGGGCTGAAATACAACCTCAATTGCATCCAGGTCAAATCCGGCACCTGCGACATTGGCAGCTCCATTGCCGGCATCAACAATTTTTATGAACTGAGCTTCCGGTATTCCGGCACTGGCCAGGTCGAAGCCGGTAGTACCTACCCCGGTTCCGGTCATGACCCAGGGGCCGTCGATGGTACTCGCAACATAGCAGGAAAATCCCTCCGGTGTACTGCCACCTTCATGTACAATAAAATCATTACCAGGTCCATCCAATACCGGATATTGCATATCAAGGATGCAGAAACCGTTTTTTCCGATGGAATAATAAATATTGTCAGGAGGTCCAATCACTGCCTGCGTCAGGCCTGGGTCGGCATAATTGTTTCCCGGGATCTGGGAGGCGGCTAATTTATATACATAATGCCCGGGTTGCGGTTGCAATTGAAAGTTCGTTTCGACAGAACTATTGGTAGTGACAACAATATTGTTGACTGTTTGTGAGGCATATCCGTTGGCTGTTACGGTAATATTATAGGTTCCGGGTAAAACATATTTATGATAATCACCAAGTGCAAAATTGGTGTAGGTGGGGAGATAATTGTTTACCCGGATGACTGCTTTAACCGGTTCGCCGGTGGTGGCATCTGTCACAATACCGGTCAGACCATAACCCGCACGTTCGATCATGGCAATCATCGCAGGATAATTGTAATTGTAGTACAACATGATCTGGCTTGGAGGCGGTTGTTTTGACAATGAGATTTCCATCGACCAGCTGATACTCCCCATGATGCCATAATTGGAATCTTTTGTGCTGCCATTGATCCCATACATCCCGCTAAATCCTTGCCCGTATGGCAGACCGGGATAAAGGGAGGTGCTTGCATAAATGCCTGCCAGCTGATAGATGTGATTCCAGTCGGCCGGCTGGTCGGGCCGGTAGCTCCAGGGGCAGGAGACGTATTCGGTGCCACTGTGGTAAGAGGTATGGACAACAAAAGAGTTGTTATACATGCAATCACGTAACGCTTTTGATTCAACCTGGGAGCATGGACCGGTGCTTCCGCCCCACGCATCCCACATATAGGGGGCATCACGGTTAAGGTCGACGCCATTGTTGTTGTAACGGCTCATGTTGACCCTGCCATCGGGATTCACCATAAGAAAGAGCCAGATTTCACGGGAATTGATGAGGTTGGTGACAACCGGATCGACACCGTATTTCAGCAAAAAATCCCTTGCAAAACGGATTACATTCTCTGATGCTCCAATCTCATCACCGTGAATTCCACCATCAAACATTACTTTTGGCTCGCCTTCCTCAACCATCACGTTGTCACTAATGCGAAGGGCGGCCAACTCTCTTCCTCCCAGGGATGTTCCGTAGATTATTTTTTGACAAAGAGAAGGAAATGCCTGAGCCAGACTGTCTGCCAGATCAATAATCTCCTGATAGGAATGGTAGGCATCCTTTGTTTCCCAAAACCCTTTATGGTATGCATTCAAATCTTCGATTTCCACCTCATAAGTGATTCCATATTCTCCAAGCCGGGCCAATTCACCCGGGATTACGTAAGCCCTCACCTTATCGTGTGAAATGATGTCGAAATTTATTTTTAAGGAATTTAACTGATTGATTTGCAATTGTTCCTGAATCTCTAAGATTACCTGTTTTTCCTGTGGGCGCCATCCGTCAGCATGAGTGTATATCAAAGGGGCAAGGAACAGAATGGTAAGTATTAACCTGTTCATAATTCGTAAATTAACCCATCTTTATCTCTGAAAATAAATGGAAGAATCGTTCAAAATATCTGGTTCCAAATGTATGAATTATTTACAATATAAAAATAATCTTAATGATAGTCATATTTTTATGGAGAAAGACACATCGATTGAGCCATTGGTTGCTCAGATATTTAAAGGTTAACCCTGCTTCTGGTCAGAGGATTTAACTGATTACAATCTATCAGGGAAAAAGCATTGGATCTCTTTGAGATTAATGTAATGAATGAGTCAAACCTTTTACCAAACCAGGTTGTAATAACTTCATATCTTTGCGCAAAATTTTACTGAATGACGCGTTTTCTTCTGAGTTTACTGATCCTGATTCCCTTGTTGTTGCAAAGTCAGGACACGCTCCGGCTGATGCATTATAACCTGCTGATGTACGGAAATGATTTTGGTGGTTGTAACGCATCCAACAACAATGTCAATGACAAAAATAATTACCTTAGAATCATCCTTGACTATGTAAAACCTGATATTTTAACCGTCAATGAAATTTACAAGGATGCGTATTTTCATGACCTGATTCTGAACAGTGTGCTGAACATTAACGGGGTCGATCATTTTCAGCGTGGATATCCAATAAATACAAGCAATTCATTTATTATCAATCAGGTATACTATAATTCACAAAAATTTGAAATGGTGAATTATGTTGCTGTGCAAACGAGCTTGCGCGACATTGACGTCTGGCGGTTTGCTTATAAACCCTCATCGGGATTTTTACAGGCCGGATTCGTCGAACTGAACTGTGCGGTTGCTCATTTAAAAGCGGGTAGCAGTAGTTCAGATCAGCAACAGCGCGCCAACGAGACCAGCAAACTTATGAACTACCTGAATAACTCCAATGCAAATGGAAATTACAGTTTATCGGGCGATCTGAATCTCTATTCAGGAACAGAACCTGCCTTTCAGAACCTTTTGTATCATTCGAACCCACAGATCAGATTTTATGATCCCATCAATCAGATTGGCAGTTGGCATGACAATCCATATTATGCCCAGGTACATACGCAATCGACACACACCAGCGGAACTTGTCCTTCCGGAGGAGGCATGGATGACAGGTTTGACTTCATACTGGTTTCGGAAGAGATCTTAACCGGTCAGGAGCATATCAAGTATGTTGAAGGTTCATACAGAGCCTTGGGGCAGGATGGTCAACGGCTGAATGCCTCACTGACTGATCCGCCTCAAAACACCTCAGTCCCGGGTAATGTGCTCAATGCGCTGTACAACCTCTCTGATCATCTTCCGGTTGTGATGGATATTGTCATAGGAGATAATCTGGGAAGTGTAAGCAGCATCAGTTCTTTTTATGATATTTCATTTCAAAATCCTGTAAAAGATCAACTGGTGATTTCAGTTAGATTACCTGGAAATGACAATCTTCGGATTGACATTTTCAATATGATCGGGCAGCCGATGGTCAGTGTCAGCCATCCGGTAGAAACGGTTTCTGAAATTCAGGTGCCGGTTGAAGACCTTGCTCCTGGTATCTATTTCATCCGTTTGCAGACAAGTGATTATCAATTTCTGACAAAAAAGCTGATCAGGAACTGACCGGAACTCTTTTCGTAGCTTCATTATCAATTGCCGGAAACATTGCCCGTCCAGGGACGTTTTAATTAATTATTAATTTTGCGGTTTTAATTCCAAGGAACAGGACATGGATAAATTCTCATGGTTAAACAGCAGCGACCCTGATCAGATAGAAGAAATGTACAGGATCTTTTCTGAGGATCCTGATTCTCTGGACACGGGATGGAGGAAATTCTTTGAAGGCTTTGAATTTGCCCGGACGAACTACACTTCTGCTGAACCAGAAACCGGAACATATCCTGCAGAATTTAAAGTCATCAATCTGATCAATGGCTACCGGCAGCGGGGACATCTTTTTACCCAAACCAACCCGGTAAGAAAAAGACGGACATACTCCCCTACACTAGCCATTGAGAATTTTAGTCTGACCGGGGCTGACCTTGACAAAGAATTTGAAGCAGGGAATGAAATCGGGATCGGCAAAGCAACACTGAGGAAGATCGTTGCACACCTTGAAGATACCTATTGCCGGTCGGTGGGTGCTGAATTCCTTTACATACGTCACCCGGAAGTACAGGTATGGCTTAAAAAGCGTATGGAAGGGACCAAAAACTCGTATCAGTTTACACCGGAGGAAAAAAAACATATTTACCGGAGTTTAGCCCGGGCGGTTCTGTTTGAAAAATTTATACACAAAAAATTTCCCGGACAAAAACGTTTTTCTCTTGAAGGGGCTGAAACACTGATCCCTGCGCTCCATGTGATCATGGAGCGGGGTGCTTCACTTGGGGCCAGGGAATTTGTTATAGGCATGGCGCATCGCGGACGGCTTAATGTGCTGGCCAATATCATGCGAAAGCCCTTCCACGATATTTTCAGCGAGTTCGAAGGTAAAGAGTATGAAGATGAAACACTTTTGGGCGATGTTAAATATCATCTGGGATTTATAACCGATCGTGAAACTTTATCAGGGAAAAAAGTGACTTTTACCCTTGCCCCTAACCCTTCTCATCTTGAGGCGGTTGATCCTGTTGTTCAGGGAATATCCCGTGCCAAAATCGATAAGGATTATGCCGGTGATTTTGATAAGGTTGTACCGATCCTGATCCACGGTGATGCCTCTGTTGCCGGACAGGGTGTTGTTTACGAGGTACTCCAGATGTCAGGGCTTACCGGCTACAAAACCGGTGGCACCATTCACCTTGTGATTAACAACCAGGTTGGATTTACAACCAATTACCTTGATGCCCGGACCAGCACATATTGTACTGATGTTGCCAAGACTGTCCTTGCACCGGTTTTCCATGTGAATGGTGATGATGTGGAGGCGCTGGCTTTTACGATTCAGCTGGCGATGGAGTACCGTGAAAAATTTAACAATGATGTTTTCATTGATCTGCTTTGTTACAGAAAATATGGACACAACGAAGGAGATGAACCCCGGTTTACACAGCCTGTACTTTACAAGGCTATTGAAAAACATCCGGATCCCATGACCATTTACCGGAGAAAACTCATT
Organism: Bacteroidales bacterium; assembly: GCA_047920975.1. Classification (GTDB taxonomy): domain Bacteria; phylum Bacteroidota; class Bacteroidia; order Bacteroidales; family JAADJA01; genus JAADJA01. The sequence continues at coordinate 7,045 of JBLRXC010000143.1, forward strand.
AAAAATGGGGATATCACCGAAGCCGAATCGAAAAAGATTGAAGAGAGGATCAACGAAGTTTTTGAAGAAAATTTCGCCGAATCCAAACAAAAGCTAAAGGTCAACATTGCGTTTAAACAAAAGAACTGGGTTCCTGTCAGAAAAGCAAAACCAGAGGATTTTGACACATCACCGGATACAGGGGTTGAAGAAAAACTACTGATTGAAATAGGGACCAGGATTGCTCAGATACCCAAAGACAAAAAACTCTTCGGAAAAATTATCCGCTTGCAGGAGAACCGAAAAGAGATGATCACAAAAACCAGGATGCTCGATTGGGCTATGGGTGAACTGCTTGCCTATGGCTCATTGCTGAAGGAAGGGCGAAATGTAAGGCTGAGCGGTCAGGATGTCGCAAGAGGGACTTTCTCTCATCGCCATTCTGTTTTAAAAATTGAAGATTCAGAGGAAGAATTTGTACCCCTGAACAGCTTAGGAGAAGGACAGGCCCGGTTTGAAGTTTACAATTCTCCTCTTTCTGAATATGGTGTTCTGGGTTTTGAATATGGCTATTCCTTTTTTTCACCCGATAACCTGGTGATCTGGGAGGCACAATTTGGTGATTTCAACAATGGTGCGCAGATCATATTTGATCAGTTCATCAATAGCGCAGAGGACAAATGGAATGTGATGAACGACCTGGTGATTTACCTGCCACATGGCTATGAAGGGCAGGGTCCTGAACATTCAAGTGCCCGCATGGAAAGGTTTTTAACACTTTCTGCAGAATATAACATGCAAATAGTAAACTGCTCAACACCTGCCAATTTTTTCCATGTTCTGAGGCGGCAGTTTTACAGGCCTTTCAGGAAACCGCTTGTGATTTTTACCCCCAAAAGTCTTTTGCGGCATCCCGTCTGCGTATCACCACTTGAGGATTTTACCAGGGGCGGATTCAGGGAGGTTATTGATGATCCTGCCGCGAAAGCTGATAAGGTCACTAAAGTGGTCTTTTGCACGGGAAAAGTTTATTACGACCTGATGGAGGAGAAGGAGAAACTAAAAAATGAATCCATTGCAATTGTCAGAATTGAACAGTTGTTTCCCCTGCCTAAAAAACAATTGAAGTCCATCATTGAAAAATACAGCAAGAC
>JBLRXC010000144.1:0-8091 GCA_047920975.1 Bacteroidales bacterium
ATCATTAAGTCATGCGGAAAGTCGCTGATGAAGATGGTTGATGATGCGGTAGACTATTCCTGGCTAATTTCCGGAAATCTAACCCTCAACAAGAAAGAATTTGCAATTGCACCCTTCTTTTCACGGCTTTATGATCATTTCAAGATGGATGAACTGCTGAGGCAACGGGAGAACCTGATTCTGAAGCTAAACATCAATATCCCTGTCAATCAGAAGATTATGACGGATCAGGACAGGCTATGGCAGGTGATGTCCAATTTAATCGGAAATGCCATCAAGTTTACCGGTGCAGGTGTCATTGAAATGGGCTGTAACATTGGAAAAATACCAAACAGTACTATGAAAGGGGCAAAATCTGATCTCATTCTGTTTGTCAAAGACACAGGAATAGGTATAAATCCTTCAGCAATAGATCATATTTTTGATCCTTTTTTCAAAGTTGAACACGAGATTTCAGAACTTATTGGAGGAATTGGCCTTGGCTTAACCATCGCAAAGGAAATTACGCAAATGATGGGTGGGGATATCTGGGTTGAATCATCCGACAGACAGGCAGGATCTGAATTTTATTTGGCCCTGCCAAATGTCCTGGTTAACGCTGCAGAAGATGAAGTCGTTGGCATAGAACCTTCTGCCCGCGATCAGATCAATTGGATGGACAAATTGTTTCTTATTGTTGAAGACGATGAGATGAGTTATCTTTATCTGAAGGAGATACTAAAACCCACTCATGCCAGACTGTTACACGCAAAAACAGGTCCGCAGGCTGTTGAAATGTTTAAAGGAAACGATGAGATTGATCTTGTACTCATGGACATTAAATTACCTGGAATGAGTGGCTATGAAGCAACGAAAAAAGTAAAAGAGATCAGGGATGTACCGGTAATTGCCCAGACTGCCTATGCAATGGCCGATGATCAGAAAAAAAGCATGGAAGTTGGTTGTGATGAATATATCAGTAAACCTATCAGTCGCAAAAAACTCTTGTCAGTCATAGATATTTTACTGAAGGATGTGACAGATTAACTTTGAAAAAATACTTCAGTCAAAAACCGAAGAACTCTTCTTCCGGTAAATCTACACCCCCTTGCATTGAAACATGATGCAAGGTTTTGTGTGCGTTCACGAGTTGGTATCCCCAGTAGCGCTTAAATGACCCGGAGACCTCATGCAGGGCATTTTCTTTTGCGTCCAGTGAATTTCTCTGATATAACTGTAGAAAGTCCTGCAAGTCCTGAAAAATATCGGCCAGATGCTCAGATAAACTTCCCTTTATTGGTTCCGGTGCCTCACCAATTGGATCAGTATACCAAAATTCATCATATGTTCCAAATATTTTTCTGAGTTTCAGAAATAGATTCTGCCATTCTTCCTGCGTCACAAACCGCTGGTTCATATCAGGATTGACAACGTCTATATCCGGTAGTAAAGAAGCTTTCAGATAAAGCAAAGGCAGAACCTTTACCAGGTAATCCGTTAAGGATGAACTGTTCATTTCAGAAGTTGATACGGTAATACAAAAGTCATTACATACGGTCAGAAATTCAAGCGTATTCCTGGCGTATACAGGATGATCAGGGATTTCAGTCATTTTATGAAAACTAATTATTTGTTACAAAATTCTTAATAAAAATCGAAATAGACTGAAGCAACAAGCGTTATTTTAAACTAAATTTGAAAAAGCAGAATATATGTTTAGGATGGATAAGCAATTGCTGAAAAAAAGGCTGTTCGACAAGTGCCTGGAAATTCACAGGCAGAAGATTCTAAATCTTGAAACGGCCATGAAGGATGCTGAAGAGAGTGCCAATCAATATGGCCACCAGAGCGACATTTATGACTCCCAGATTATGGAGATGATTGGAAGCAGGGATATGTATGCTGCACAACTTCGTTCCGAACTTGAACATCTTGAGACCCTCCACAAGGTCGATCCAACCATCCGGAATAAGCAAGTGGGATTTGGGAGCGTGGTGGAAACTGATCTGCAAAAAGTGTTTGTCTCCATTGGTTTAGGAAAAGTGATCATTGAAAATGACCAGTATTTTGCTATTTCAACAAGGGTTCCATTTTTTGAGGCCATGAAAGGTAAATCGAAAGGTGATGTATTCGAATTTCGTGGCACGAAGGTCAGGATATTGGATATATACTAATGATCGGGTAATAATCAATTCTCTTTTGCCCAATCTGGTTCAGTTCTCCGAAATAAAAAATGATTTTGCTGCTGCACAAACCGGACAGACCCAATCCTCAGGCAGGTCTTCGAAAGGAGTTCCCGGCGCAATTCCGCGATCAGGATCACCTATTTCAGGATCATAAACATAAGCACAGATAGTGCATATATAATTCCCTCCAATCTCTTTCGCCTGATCTTTCAACCCTGGGATTTCTTTTTCAGATCCGGTGTGTATTTCATTAGGTGCTCCCTTGAGCTTTGATTTATCGATATATGTGGGAGCACGTTCAGGAGCCATTAGTTTCATTTCTTCCCTGAAGTAGGCGTAAGTGAGGGGTTCCTTTTCACCTGCCAGCAATTCTGCCTCAGAAACCTTCCCGATAAAAAGGTAGTGGGTTCCCATATCAAATTTATCGACAACATCGCACTCAAAATAGGCAATGGCATGCGATAGGATGATCGGCGCACCGTTTTTGCCGGTTTTGTAGTTCACACGGTTAAACTTTTCTGTATCATTGCCACTCTGATAACCAAACATGCCGATCAAACCTGCATCAGTGTCCTTTTCCAGCACTGAAAGGGTAAAGTGACCACTTTGTTCTATGATGTGTGCACTGGTATTTTGCTTGTGACAACTAATGGCAATCTGTGGAGGTTCAGCAGTTACCTGAAACGCTGTGTTGGCAATATAACCGCTCATCTCTTCTCTATTTCTGGAGCAGATCAGGTAAATACCATAAGTCATTTTAAAAAATGCTGTAGAATCCATCGCTATATATTCTCATTTTACATGTGATAAAAAGACCCACGATATGATGTGGACTTTGAGCGCATCAAAAATAGACATCTATCTCGTTTATTGAAAAAAACTTTATCAATTTATTTCATAGGTTCAGGAATCCATCCTCATCATACCAGGATAATTCTGAAATGTAAGCAAAAAAAATCTTATCTTTGAAGCAAATTCAAATTATCAGATTATGCACGAAAAAAGTATTGTTTTATTGAACAAAGCAGTAATGGACGAGCTTTCAGCAGTTCACCAATATATGTATTTTCATTTTCACTGCGATGATCAGGGTTACGACCTGCTGGCAGGCTTGTTCAAGAAAACAGCCATTGATGAAATGCTCCATGTTGAAACCCTTGCTGAAAGGATCCTCTTTTTGGGAGGGGATGTTGAAATGCAAGTGCAGGATGAAGTGGAAAAAATCCAGGATGTGAGAAAAATGCTTGAAAAAGCATGCTCAATGGAAGAGGAGAGTGCCAAGCAATACAATCACTGGGCCAATGAGTGTTCAGCCAACGCCGATTCAGTCTCCAAGAAGATATTTGAAGATCTTGTAATGGATGAAGAGCGTCATTACGATCAATATGACATTGAGATGGACAACATCAAAAAATTTGGCGAGCGTTATCTTGCCCTGCAATCCATTGAGCGCAGTAAAAACCGGTCAACTGGCGGAACAACTCCATAATATACAAGCCAAAATTCTGATCCTTTACTTTACAATGAACTTTCCGTTCCCCGCTGGATATTGATCTATTGTGATCTGATAATAATACAGACCGGGACTGAAGTTAAAATCAATTCGGTTAATTCCTGAATTGACGTTCTGTTCAGCAACAGGTTTTCCTATGTTATTGAATATAGCCAATCTGCCGGTTTTCCCGCTCATCCCGGAAAATTCAAATTGTATATGGCTGCTGCCAGGATTCGGAAAGACTTTGGTCTCCAATTGATTGATTACACGCTGGACCGCCGATGTAAGACATCCGCCCCATTGATCAAAAAGAACCTGCAATGAATCAATCGGGTCTACCCCGGATAGTGCTGATGGGACGTTCAGGTCAAGATAAAGATCACTGTAAGGATCGTCTGGCTTTCCAACTCTGAGGAATGCAGAAAGTGAAGAGGTACCATGATTGATACAACGGGTATCAGCACCTATGACTTTGGCACCCTGCAATGCAGCCATTAATTTACATGCAAGATCACCGTCGGTATTTAAAAACCTTACTTCCATTGAATCAAGGATTTCCTGCCCCAGTAATATATTTCCCTGTATGGTATAATGTGACCCTGTGAGATGGTTTTTATAATCGTCGCAATTCGCACCGGTAAAGGCCGCTGCACGTACTGATCCTTCAAAAAGATCAACAATTCCGTATTGCCTTTTGGAAGGATTGTTCTGCCAGTCATTGGCCACCAGGGAGTCAATGATTTCTTCGGGTGAATGTCCCGCAAGCATCAATTGGCGGGCATAATTCTGGTTTTGTACAAGATAATACGCTTGTGTATGTATGACACCCTTTCCGGGAATCACATCACTGAGTATTTTACATCCCTGCGGAATCTGGGGCGCTCCAATACAGGATGCACCTGCACTGCCAACCTCACCGGTTAAAGTGTCAATGGCAGTAATGGAAAATGTATCCTGTCCGGTAACACCAAACGACAGAACAAGTGAGACGATAAAAATAATTAACCTTTTCATATGGATTAGAATTTTAAATGGGTTGAGCACTTGTGTTTTATCAGTATATTTGAGTTCTGTTTCAGCTGATATTCATTGGATTAACAAATGTACGGTTACTTTCTTTACCGCCCTTCTCCCGCATTCATTAATGCTTTTAATGCATAGATTTCATCCCTGAACCTGGCTGCTTCTATAAAATCCAACTCTTTTACGGATGATTTCATCTGACGTTCCAATTTTGCTATCGTTTTTTCAATCTGCTCTTTTCTCATATAACGAATAACCGGATCTGCAGCCACATCAATGCCCTCTTTTTCAATATATGCTTTGGGTTCTCCCTTTGCATCAGCTACAGCTGTCTGCCCCATAATTGCCGTCATTGATTTGATGATTTGGGTAGGAGTAATTCCGAACTTTTCATTGTATTTCAACTGCTTATCACGTCTCCGCTCCGTCTCACCAATGGTTTTTTCCATCGAATCAGTCATTTTATCTGCATAGAATATGACCTTTGCGTTCAGATTTCGTGCTGCACGTCCTGCAGTCTGGGTCAAAGACTTTTCTGATCTGAGAAAACCCTCTTTATCTGCATCGAGGATGGCTACCAGAGAAACCTCCGGTAAATCCAACCCTTCACGCAACAGGTTGACTCCCACCAAAACATCGAAATCACCCAGGCGCAAACCACGCAAGATTTCAACCCTGTCCAAAGTGTCTACTTCTGAATGGATATACCTGCAATTGATGTCGAGCCGGGTGAGGTATTTTGTCAATTCTTCAGCCATTCTTTTCGTAAGTGTGGTAACCAAAGTCCTTTCTCCGGCATTTTTCCGCTTATCAATTTCATCCAGCAGGTCATCAATCTGGTTCAGGCTCGGCCTCACTTCGATGACAGGGTCAAGCAAACCGGTTGGCCTGATCAATTGCTCAACAACAACTCCTTCTGATTTTTGAAGTTCATATTCCGAGGGTGTCGCACTGACATAGATCACCTGATTTTGCAAAGCTTCAAATTCATTAAACTTTAAGGGCCGGTTATCCATTGCTGCCGGTAAACGGAATCCATATTCCACAAGGTTTTGCTTTCTTGACCGGTCTCCACCATACATGGCCCTGATTTGGGGAATAGTCACATGACTCTCATCAATCACCGTCAGGAAATCATCCGGAAAGTAATCAATAAGACAAAATGGACGTGACCCCGGCGATCTTCCGTCAAAATACCTGGAGTAATTTTCGATTCCTGAACAGTATCCCAATTCGCGCATCATCTCCACATCGTACGACACCCTGTCTTCGAGCCGTTTAGCTTCCAGGTGCTTCCCGATCTCTTTAAAGTAATCCCTTTGCCTGAACATATCACCCTGTATTTCAAGAACAGCACTTTTCATCTTTTCGTGAGATGTGATGAAGATATTGGCAGGATAAATATTCAGACTGTCCAGCTTTTCTATAACATGCCCATTGACCGGATCAAAAGTCTCAATGGTTTCAATCTCATCCCCCCAAAAAATGACCTTAAAACCAACATCTGCATAAGCCGGGAAAATATCAACAGTATCTCCTTTTACCCTGAAACGGCCATGTGTGAACTCAATTTCATTTCGCGAATAGAGGCTGTTAACCAGTGACTGAAGGAATTTGTTTCTTTGCAATTGATCCCCTCGTTTGACATGAATAACGTTGCTGACGAAATCATCCGGGTTTCCAATACCATAAATGCAGGAAACCGATGAAACCACAATGACATCCCGTCGTCCTGATAGTAGCGCAGAGGTGGCACTCAGGCGCAATTTCTCAATTTCATCGTTGATCGACAGATCTTTTTCAATATATGTATTAGACGAAGGCAGATAGGCCTCTGGTTGGTAATAGTCGTAGTAAGAGACAAAATATTCGACCCGGTTTTCAGGAAAGAACTGCCTGAACTCACCATAGAGCTGAGCAGCGAGGGTTTTGTTGTGACTAAGAATCAGGGCTGGCCTGTTGACCTTCTGAATGACATTGGCAATGGTGAATGTTTTTCCTGAGCCAGTAACTCCCAATAGAACCTGGCTTTCATCACCACGCTGAAGTCCCTCTACCAATTGCCTGATGGCCTCAGGCTGGTCACCGGTAGGTTTAAAATCGGATGTAAGCTTAAATTCCACAGTTTAAATCAGGTGTTTCAATTCAGGATAAAAAGAACCGGTAAGCCGGCCCAAATCCTGTTGTAAAATGCATACAACAGGTTGTTCTGCATCTGAACAAATTACAACCAGGGCGTATTACTTTTTCGAAGGTTTATAGCCCCGCTGTTTAGCCGCGGCTTCAAGCCGTTCCTGCCATTTTGATTTTTTCTTTGGTTTCTTTTTATTGATCTCAATCTGTTTCCTGATCTTACTTTCATCAATGGTCTTTCTGATCAGATAAATTTGTCCAAATGTAATCACGTTGGCCAGAAAATAATAATAGCTTAATCCGGAAGCATAATTATTGAAAAGGCCAAGAAACATAACGGGCATAATGTACATCATGGTTTTCATCCCAGGCATCTGTTGCTGGGTTGAACCCATCATATCCTGACTCACCTTGGTGTAAAGTATGGTCGAAACGGTCATCAGCAAAGTGAACAAACTCACATGATCACCATAGAAAGGAATAGTAAAGGGCAGGTCAAGGATTGAATCATAGCTCGATAGGTCATCTGCCCAGAGAAACGATTGCTGCCTTAATTCAAATGCTGACGGGAAAAAGCGGAACATTGCAATGAGAATGGGAAACTGCAGCAGCATCGGCACACACCCTGCCATGGGATTCACACCGGCTTGCCTGTATAGGTCCATGGTTGCCTGCTGCTTTTTCATGGCATCTTCTTTCTTTGGAAATTTCTTTGCCAACTCTTCCATCTCGGGTTTAAGCACTCTCATCTTAGCCGAAGAGAGGTATGATTTATAAGCGATCGGAAACAGGACGATTTTGAGCAGAATGGTAAGAACCAGAATGATGATTCCATAATTCCAGCCGAAATTTTCAAGAAAATTAAAAACCGGAAGTACCGCATAGCGGTTGATCCATGCCATCAGAAAAAAGCTCCACCCAAGCGGTATCTGACGCTCCAGATCAAGTTTGTATTGTCGGAGTGTCTTAAACTTGTTGGGTCCAAAATAAAAGGCCAGTGCTATCTTTTCATGCGAAGAAAGGTTGAACGGTAACCCGATGTCAGTCTCCATAGAACGCAGGTAACGGTCATTACCTCCCTCTTTTTCAAAGGCTTTGACTTTTGCATTTGAAAAATAATCCTTTGCAATCAGGGTCGAACTGAAAAAGCGATGTTTGAACGAAACCCATTTCAAACGGTTCACAAGATCTTCACTGTCATTTTTTGTCTCGGAAAGATAGTCCACATCATCTTCGTGGAACTTATAGTAGACTGTCGGCCCGTTAAACCTGTCC
>JBLRXC010000145.1:0-8066 GCA_047920975.1 Bacteroidales bacterium
TGTCGGACGAGTCAACAGGGTGAAAACCACCGTCGTGTAAAACAACCTTTACGTCAACTACAGGGAAGTCGGCCAGAATACCTCTTTCCAGCGTTTTTTTAACCCCTTTGTTTACTGACTGGATGAACTCCGAGGGAATAGCACCCCCCTTGATCATATCCACAAATTCGTAACCTTTACCTTCGTTGGGTTCCAGCCGCATAACCGTATGGGCATACTGCCCTTTCCCGCCCGTTTGTTTCGCATGTTTGTAATTACTCTCCATTTCGGTAGTGATGGTTTCCCTGAAGGCAACCGAAGGTTCTCCTACCTCGACTTCAACCCCGAACTCATGCTTCAACCGGTCAATGATTATTTCCAGGTGGAGCTCTCCCATGCCACTGATGACTGATTCTTCGGTTTCATCGTCATACCTTATTGTCAGTGAGGGATCTTCGTTTACCAGTTTACTGAGGGCTTCACCCAGTTTACTCTGGTCTTTCCGGTTTTTAGGACCGATCTTCAGTTCAATCACCGTCGGGGGAATGTGGATGGATTCAAGAATCAGCGGTTGGGCCGGGTCACACAAGGTATCACCCGTTTTGGTAAATTTCATCCCGATCAGCGCCACAATATCGCCTGGTCCGGCTTCTGATATTTCTTCGCGGTCTTTTGCATGGATCTTCAGAATACGGCCGATTCGCTCAGGTTTAATTTTTGTTGTGTTCTGGATAGCCATGCCACTTGAAAGTTTACCAGAGAAAATCCGGATAAAGGTTTGTTGTCCGACAAAAGGATCATGGATCAGTTTGAAGGCAAGTGCAGAGAAGGGATCATTGACTGAAGGATTCCGGGTGTGTGATTTCGACTCATCATCTACATCCACACCCACAACAGCTCCAATATCAATGGGGGAGGGCAGGTAGTCGATAATGGCATCCAATAGCAACTGGATACCTTTATTTTTATAGGCGGCACCGCAAAATGCCGGAGTTATCAGCAGCTTAAGGGTAGCTGCCCGGGCAGCCGTTTTAAGTATTTCGGCAGGAACCTCCTGGTTTCCAAGGTACATTTCCATCACCTCATCATCGAAGTCTGAAATCTTTTCAATCAGGGTTTCGCGGGCCTGCCTGAGTCTCTCTTTTTCAGGTTCAGGAATGGCGACCTCCTCCCTTCCTTCTGTCCCAAATACATATGCTTTTTGTTCCACAACATCAATGATTCCGTTAAAATCTTCTTCCAAACCGATTGGAATCTGAAAAGGAACTGCATTGGCATCGAGGTATTTGTTCAACTGAGAAATTACATCGTTGAAATCAGCGCCGGTCCGGTCCATTTTATTTACGAATGCAATGCGTGGAACCCTGTATCTGTCGGCCTGGTTCCATACCGTTTCACTCTGGGGTTCAACACCTCCCACAGCACAAAAAACGGCCACCATACCATCAATGACGCGGAGCGAACGCTCAACCTCCACTGTGAAGTCAACGTGACCTGGGGTATCTATGATATTGATCTGTGAATCTTTCCATTTGGTTGAGATGGCTGCAGATGCAATGGTAATTCCACGTTCCTGTTCCTGTTTCATAAAATCCATGGTGGCCTGTCCGTCATGGACTTCTCCCATTTTCCGGGTGACTCCTGTAAAAAAGAGCATCCTCTCAGTGACTGTTGTTTTACCTGCATCAATGTGTGCTGCGATCCCAATATTGCGAAGTTTAGCTAATGTCATTCGGGTGAAAATTGTTAATTTGCTGAAAATCTGTTAATTGCTGTTTTTCAATAAAAAATGGGTGCAAAAGTAGACAATTTGAGATCAGGCAGGTTAATAAAAAATTAAATTATTCATATTATGTTTACCTTCGGGGCTTCATTTTAATACAACCAGGATGAAACGAAAACCGCAATTAAGTTTTTGGCAAATCTGGAACATGAGTTTTGGATTTCTCGGGATTCAGTTTGGTTTTGCATTGCAAAATGCAAATGTATCGCGCATTTTTGAAACCCTTGGCGCGAGCATTGAGAATATTCCAATTCTGTGGATTGCAGCACCGGTTACCGGTTTGATTGTTCAACCCATCATCGGACATATGAGTGATAACACATGGAACCGTCTCGGGCGAAGGAGGCCTTATTTTCTTGTAGGAGCCATTTTTGCATCAATAGCCCTTCTGATCATGCCCAACTCTCCGGTTCTCTGGGTTGCAGCAGGTATGCTCTGGATCATGGATGCCTCCATAAATATCTCCATGGAACCTTTCCGTGCTTTTGTTGGTGATATGCTTCCATCCGAACAAAGAACAAAGGGATTTGCCATGCAGAGTTTTTTTATCGGCACCGGGGCTGTCATTGCTTCCGCGCTTCCATATGTTCTTACCAACTGGCTTGGAATTGAAAATACTGCTCCTGAAGGTGTCATTCCGCCATCTGTGAAATATTCTTTTTATATAGGCGGTGCCGTCTTTTTTGGAGCCATATTGGTCACTGTTTTCAAAACCAGGGAATACTCACCCGAAGAGTTGAAGGCATTTCAGGAGGCCAGGGAACAAGCCTTTGAACTGAAGTCCTATTCGGATGAGATACTGCCAGCACCGGTATTTCTGAAGGGAAGTTTTGCCTGGATCATCGTTGGTGCTATCCTTGCCTTTCTGGTGTACTATTTTGCACTGGAAGCCGAATTGTACATCCTTGGCTTCGGGTTGCTGATCTTTGGATTTGTTCAGGTAGTAACAGGTATGCTCATTCAAAAGGGTATTCAAAAAAATGGCTTTGTGGAGGTGATTAATGACCTTTACAAAATGCCTAAAACCATGAAACAACTTGCTTTGGTTCAGTTTTTCTCCTGGTTTGCCCTCTTTGCCATGTGGATCTATTCGACCGCCGCTGTTACCAGCCATATTTACGGTACAAGCGATTCGAGATCGGAACTTTACAATACGGGTGCCAATTGGGTTGGGATTATGTTTGCAGTCTATAATGGTTTTGCAGCTGTGGTTGCATTCCTGCTGCCTGTCCTCGCGCGGCTCACCAACAGGAAAATCACACATATGATCGCTCTTTTTGCAGGAGGACTTGGTTTAATTTCCGTCTATTTTATTTCAGACCCCAACTGGCTTGTTTTATCCATGCTTGGTGTCGGACTTGCCTGGGCGAGCATTCTGGCTATGCCTTATGCTATCCTGACCGGATCACTCCCGCATCACAAAATGGGGATTTATATGGGAATTTTTAACTTTTTTATTGTCATTCCGCAAATCCTTGCTGCCAGCATTTTGGGATTTTTTGTGAAGCACATTGCGCAGGGGCATGCAGTTTACGTACTTATTCTGGGGGGTGCCTCCATGATCATTGCAGCTTTTTTAGTATTGCTGGTAACGGATGTTGATGACCCTGTCGAAGCTTGATGTTGATATATATGATCTGCCTGAGCATAATCAGCATGCTCTCTCATATTAAGCATTGGTTTCTTGTAGCGGGGACGAGAATTGAACTCGTGACCTCCGGGTTATGAATCCGACGCTCTAACCAGCTGAGCTACCCCGCCAAAATTTTGTGGGTGCAAAGGTAAAAATTCCTGACATAAAATGGCAGATTGAAAAAAATATCTGGTGCGCCAACAAAGAATGAAATAAAATGTTATTGATATAAGTGTAAAGAAAAAAAATAATAAAGTTATGGCAGAGACGCCCAGTAAAATGAATCCCCTGGGTTTTACCGCTCCGGATTTCAAGCTGCCGGATGTGACCACCGGAAAAACCTGCTCACTCGGAGAGCTTAAGTCCGATAAAGCCACCGTTGTAATGTTTATTTGCAATCATTGCCCTTTTGTGAAGCATGTCAATGCTCAGCTAGTTGCACTGGCCAATGATTATATTCCAAAAGGTGTTTCATTCATTGCCATCAGTTCAAATGATGCCGTAAACTATCCGGAAGACTCTCCTGAAAAGATGGAAGAGGTTGCCACACGTCTGAAATATCCTTTCCCTTACCTTTATGATGAGTCACAGGAGGTCGCAAAAGCTTATGATGCCGCGTGCACGCCTGATTTTTACATTTTTGATCCTTTAATGAAATGTCTTTACCGGGGGCAGTTGGATGAATCCCGGCCCGGAAATAACAAACCTGTCACCGGGAAGGATTTGAGAGCGGCATTGGATGCAATTCTTGGTGGACAGCCGGTGAGCAATGATCAACGACCGAGTATCGGTTGCAATATAAAATGGAAAGGTTAAACCATCAATAGTTTTTATTATTTAAATTTGCATGAAATTTTAATCACTCAATAAAAAATAAACGTATGAAAAAATTAACATCAATTACCCTTGGATTTGTGTTTTTGTTTGCAACCCTGTTTCAAACCGGTTGTATCGGATCCTTTAAATTAACCAACAATGTTTATAGCTGGAATACAAGCCTCGATGGCAAAGCTGTTCAGGAAATTGTTTTTCTTGCATTCCTTATCATTCCGGTGTACAGCGCGACTTTAATTATTGATGCTGTGATATTGAACACCATTGAGTTTTGGACGGGAAGTAACCCAATGGCTATGAATGATGGAGAAAGGGAGGTTCAGATTGTGGTGAATGAAGGCGTCACCTATGAAATCACCGCATCGAAAAATATGTTTCATGTGTTGCAGCTTGATGGTGAAAAGGCAGGCCAGTCGTATGATTTGGTTTTTAATACCGGTGAAAATGCCTGGTTCATTGAAGCCAATGGAATTTCCGTGAAATTTGCAGAGTTTGATCCCGACTTAACCTCCGTGAATGTTATCAAACCTAACGGGGATGTGATTGAACTGGAGAATGTCAGCCGCAATGCTGCCAAAGCAGCGCTTAGTCTTGATTATGCTACTGTGAAATAAAATCTGAACAAAATATTTCAGAAAAAGCCAGAGACTGTTCAGTTACTCTGGCTTTTTTCTATCGTGATCCCAATATCCTCTATTCCCTTCAATGCCTCCACACGCATGGCCTGCTCAAATATAAACATGTAATCCCCCTTCATCGGAAAGACAAGGTTTTTGCGAACCGGAATATTCAATTCTTTTATTTTTCCAAAGCCTTTACCGAACCATCTGCCGTCATGACCGGCCAGGATTACTTCGAGCGTATCACGGATCCCTCTCCCGTCAGGATAACGGGTTTCGATAAAAAGGAACAGGTTGCTGAACGCATAATCTGTAGAATGCCTGATGTTAAATGTAAGGTTGACCGGATTGATTGTATCCTGAATGGTAAATTCAATTTCAACAAGGGTAGACCTTTCCCAGATGCTGTTGACAACCGGTATATTCTTTTCAAAAACAATCGTATTGTTGCATGCTGACAAAACTATAGTCCCCAGCATGAGAAAAAGGGAAATCCGGTAGCATGGCTTCATGATGCTTATATTTGATTATCAGGTAATTAAATCTTCATCAAAACGATAGAAGTCATCCTTCTCTTCCTGGTTTTCCAATCCGGTTTTTTGTTCTGTGGTTACAGCAAAATCTTCCAGGTTGGGAGGAATGATGCCCTGCTTGTTCATCGCAATGATCTTGTTTACTTTTTCAAGGGGAATGGCCATCATACTTGAATAATCATCAATATAGGAGTACCAGAGCGATCGCTTGAATACATCTGCTTTTTGAAAATCGGCTTTTCCTTTTTTAGAGACCAGTACAACACGGTCGCTTGGAAATTCAGCGAGGGCCTCAAGGTAAGCATCATTTTCATACCGCAGGCAGCATTTAAGTTTCCCACACTGTCCTGCCAGTTTGGATGGATTGAGCGATAATTGCTGGTTGCGTGCAAAATTGGTGGAGACTGATTTAAAATTTGTGAGCCATGAACTGCAGCAGAGTTCCCTTCCGCAGGATCCGATACCTCCAAGGCGGGCTGCTTCCTGCCTGGCACCAATCTGGCGCATTTCAATTCTGGTCCCAAAGCTATCAGCTAAAACCCTGATCAGTTCCCGGAAGTCTACACGCTCTTCGGCCGTATAATAAAAAATGGCTTTGGTTCCGTCTCCCTGGTATTCCACATCATTTATTTTCATACTCAGGTTGAGCCCGGAAGAAAATTTCCTGGATTTAAACATCACGTCATCTTCCTGACCTACTGATGATATCCATTTCTCAACATCAGAAAAGCGTGCTCTTCTGTATACTTTTTTGATCTCCTCTGCACTGGTCTTGTTGTTTTTCTTTTTCATCTGCAGCGAAACCAACTCCCCTGTGAGGGTTACAATGCCTATATCATGACCCGGTGATGATTCTACAGCCACCACATCCCCTGCTTCCAGGTCAAGACTGACCAGGGCCTTAAAAAATTCTTTGCGGCTATTTTTAAACCGGATCTCCACGAATTCTTCTTTTTTGGGGTCACTCAGAGGAGATTCGATATCACTCAGCCAGTCAGTTACATCAAGTTTAGCACAGGATTTTTTATAACTGGCTCCCGGGTTTTCCTGCTGGGGCAAACTGCGGAACCCCCTTGAGAAAAAAGGGTTTTTATAGATGAGGTCAGATTCTGTAATTTCCATTTTTATTTGATTTGTCTGGTTTGCCGGTCATTTATCGAGCATCCATATGGTATTCCGGCAGCGCTAAATTAAACAAATTTTCAACAAACCAACGAAGCTGTTTGTCTGTCCGGCTATCTCATTTTTAATAACTGCGATAACCTGACCGTAGCGTCAAAGAAAAGAATGTTCGAATTTACATTCCTTTCTATGTGGGCAACTGATTTGTTGAGTTCATCCGTTAACAGGTCAATGTTGTTTTGATGGACGAATGGATGAAATTTCATAAGGAAATCTTCTTCGCTTTTTTTGATACGCAGAAGTTGATGCAGTGGGAGACCCATCAGGAATGCTTCCCTTATGATTCTCAGGCTGTACAGCAGGAAATTCTTCTGTGCATCCCTGTTCAATTTAGCCATTTCACTGGCAAAGGCATTGATCTCCTTGAACGGAATCCGGTAACACAGTCTCATCCATTGGATAAACCGGTTGAGATGATCTTCATCTGTTTCAGTTTGTGTTGCAAGTCGTTTTGCTTCAATGTAATTACCTGAAGCCACCCTGACAGCATCCCTTACAGTCTTGATATCAATTCCCTCTTTATCAAGGGCATCTATCAGGTCATTTTCATCAACTGGTGGAATTTTTACCAGTTGGGTTCTTGAAAGAATAGTGCTGATGATCTTTTCGTGGGACTGCGAGACCAGCAAAAACAATGTCTTGTCGGGAGGTTCTTCAAGAATTTTAAGAATTCTTGGAGCTGCTGCATGAAATATTTTTTCCACCATCCAGATGATCATCACCTTGTATTCGGCTTCATAGGATTTATAGCTTAACTGTTGCAACAAGTCATTACAGTCATTGACATTGATAATGGCCTGCTTCCTCTCAATACCTATTTTTTCCGTCCAGTCAGGGAACCGGAAATAGCCCCTGTGTTCAAGCACTAATGCCCGCCAGGATTCAATAAAATCCTTGCTGCCCGGTTTCGAAATGTTGTCTTTCGAAGCGGTCGGATAAATGAAATGCAAATCGGGGTGGATCAGTTTGTTGTACTTGATGCACGAAGGGCAAATACCACATGAATCTGCCTCCGTCCGGTTCCTGCAATTGATATATTGTGCATAAGCTATGGCAAGAGCCAGGCTCCCCACGCCTTCAGGTCCAAGAAACAGCTGAGCATGGCTGACCCGGCTTCCTTTAACTGTCCTGATCAGGTGTTTTTTAACACGATCCTGCCCGATTATTTCTGAAAACTTCATGAGAATAAATTGGCTATAACAGGCTTATCTTATGTATATTCCGGCTATCATCGGTGATCAGTTCAATAAAATAGATCCCTCTGCCGGCTTTTTTTGCGCTTCTGTCTGAAGTATCCCATTTCATGGTATGATTGCCTTCCGGCAGGATTTGAGAATGAAGCACTTTTGCCACTACACCTTTGCTATCTATTACCCTTAGCTCAACATTGGATTTTCGGGCCAGGAAAAATTCAATATGAAATTCATCAGTGGATGGGTTGGGGTAAACCCGCTCAATAGTGGATGGACTCTGGTAACCTGTCTCAATGCCCAGTCCTATCT
>JBLRXC010000146.1:0-8057 GCA_047920975.1 Bacteroidales bacterium
ATTGTACATAGTCGCAACTTCTTCGCCCATTATATTGAATAGTTTGAGCGCTATTTGCGCATCAGTGTCAAGGTTAAACCTTATTGACACCAACCCTGATGAGGGATTTGGGTAAACGGTAAGTTTCTCCTGTAGTAAAACGCCCTCCTCTGTTTCAGCCGCTGATGATTTGAAATAGTAAGGTTTATCCAGCATCTCAACCAGTGCTCCAGGGTCTGAAATGTGGGTATCATGACATGTTTCATCACCCAGTATCACATGAAACCAATGCCCTTTGTGGTCTTGGGTCAGATAATAATAGAGCGCCCACTCTTCTGCGGGGGTCATCATTTTGTCGAATTCATCCGCTACAATAACCAGGCGCGTGCCCTTTGACCGGGTAAAGATGTCTGGATTGGCGCTTATCCTGGGACGAGTTGGATGATAGGTTGCAGGATCGAGGATTGACAACGGTAAACCTCCCATGTGGAACAGAAGCGGACCTGCTTCAATACTGTTGTATCCATTGGCAAGCACGGTTGCGGCATCAGGTGCGCCCGGCACCATGGAAGGGGGATAGCCGTAAGGGTTGCCCGGCGGAAAATAGCAACAGGTGTTTGTAAAGAACATCCACGGCCAGGTTGTGTATGGGATGTTCAGGATCCAGCCATGATCGGGATGGTCAATTGCCATCGGGATCAATTGCCCAGCACCTGTACCCAGGAATGCCCAGGGAAGCGGGTCGGGTATGCCCGGCGCCAGCAAAATTGCATTCTTGATATCATATTCTTTTTTCAGGCTGGAGCCTTGCTGCAAAAGATAATCCTGCAGAAGAATGACTTCAAGTCCTCCAAGGCTATGACCCATGATGGTATTGGGTTTCACACCATGTTCATCATTCAGAAATTCAATTGCACCCATGATCACTCCGAGATAATCTTCAAAATACATGTCAGAGAGTTTGAACACATCATTCGATAAAGGGTTCCAACCCTGGGGGAATCCGCTTCCGCCCCTGCCGGGCATGTCAATGGCATAAAATTCATTCAGTTGGGCACCCTGGGGGCCGTTCATAAATAATTCCTCAGCCAGTGGTTTCCAGCAATTGGCAGTGTGCGCCATGCCTTCAATGGCAAATATTTTTCCATGATTGGACCAGTTGACAGCGTCTTCGTTCACATACACATTGATGTTGATGTCAATGTTTACACCAGGCCGGAATTCCAGGTCCTCGATCAGCAGGCTATAATCCATCGGTGGGTTTTTGGTTTTCCATACGCCGTCAATAAACCGGAATGCTTCCTCAAAAGCTGTATTGATAAGAAAGTGTCCTCCTTCGAATGTAAAAAACTCGTAATCCCAGTTGGATTGATCAAGGAGAGCGGTAAACTGCGTGATTGTTGGCCAGGGAACAATAGGATCGGTAGGACTTTGGGCAATCCAGTATTCGGTGTTTACCGGTTTGGTGGATGTCGGGATCATCTGATAAATATCATCAGCCAGAAAATCGGCATAGTAGGATGGGATGATATCCCCATTGGCATCCAAAAATACATTTACAAAAAAAGGCGGATTCAGCATATTGGCATTGTAAGCTCCCAGGAGGGTAAATACCAGAGCGGACAACTGTCCGTTAGCCGGACTGTAGCTGTATGGAGGTGCTCCGCCACTCTCGGCAAGAAAGATTGGCGTAATTAACTGCACGGTCAGACCCATGTGTTTATAACCGGCAATGTCGGCCACCGCACCAAAAAGACCGGGATACCTGATGGACATGCTCCAGCCGGCATGACCGCCCATGGAGTGACCCATGACATACCTGTAATCCTGACCCTTCAGAACGCGGTAGTTGGATTCAATGTAATTGATCAGGTCAATCCTCACCATCTCTTCAAAGTCACCATAGAGCGCTGAGTTGTACCAGCAACTGCCGGCATAGGGTGGCGCCCATCCGTTGGGCTTTACAACAATAAAAGGATCAATCTCCCCAAGGGCAGTCATCTGGTTCAGGATCGGAAGAAAATCAGCATAGCCATTCTGGTTATTGACCGAACCTGTGTGGTCAACCGCACTGTGAAGCAGATAAACAACAGGATAATTCAATCGCGGATTGTCGAAGTACCCGGGTGGAAGCCACACATTCACCATGTTGTCTGCACCCAGCGCATTGCTGTAAAACTGGTCGTCAACTACGGTATACTGACCGTAGCCACTGAAAGGAATGGCAAACAGCAAACAGGTTGCTGCCATTCCCGACAGGATTTTTGACATCATCGCCCGCAGGCAATGTTTGTTTGATTTTTTCATAATAACCTCCATTTTTTAATTAGACTTAGGTTGTTTGGTAAAAGTACCGGGGTAAAAGTACAACCCGGTGAAGGCGGATATGAAAGAGATGTGTGAACGCCAGGGAAATTTGTATGAACGCCGGGGAAAAATGTATGAACGCGGGAAAAAGAGGAAGACTGAAACAGTTTAAAGGCCGTTTTACTGTAACTAATTATTGGTTGCGTTCGGACCATACTTTAATCACGTTGGCTACATTTATTTGGTCTGAAAAATTGGTTTGAAATTAAATGATTAGTTTTGAAAGGAAAATTCAGGCAAAAGCAAAGCGAGGCAAAAAAAATAATTTTGTTATTTCAATTTATTTTTGAATAAATTTGTAATGAACATGGATTTTGTTTTTCAACAGTGCATCTAAAATTGCATACTTTTATAAATAACAGATAGTGGAACAGGAATTAATGGTAAAAAAAGGTGATCATCAACTTCATAAATTGCTCAAGGAAATTTTTGGATTTGACAGCTTCAAAGGGAATCAGGAAGCTATTATCAAAAGTGTGCTGAAGGGTGAAAACACCTTTGTTATTATGCCCACCGGGGGTGGTAAATCCATGTGCTATCAATTGCCTGCCATTATCAGCGAAGGAACGGCCATCATCATTTCTCCGCTCATTGCTCTGATGAAAAACCAGGTGGATGCTATCCGTAATTTTGGCGCAGAAGACGGCATTGCCCATGTGCTGAACTCTTCCCTTTCAAAGATTGAGATTGCACAGGTGAAAGAAGACCTGATCAGCGCAAAAACCAAGTTGTTGTATGTAGCCCCTGAATCACTTACCAAAGAGGATAATGTGGAACTGCTGAGTAAGATCAGGATCTCTTTCTATGCAGTTGATGAAGCGCATTGTATTTCGGAATGGGGCCATGATTTCCGGCCTGAATACAGAAGGATCCGTCCTATCATTGAAGCCATTGGCCAAAAAGTACCGGTGATGGCACTCACTGCGACTGCAACCCTGAAAGTTCAGCAGGATATTCAGAAGAACCTCAACATCCTGAATGCAACCGTCTATAAATCGTCATTCGACCGGCCCAACCTTTATTATGAAGTACGGCCGAAAACAAATGACGTGGTCAAGGATATCATCAAGTATATCAAGCAGCACACCAATAAATCAGGAATTGTATATTGCCTGAGCCGGAAGAAAGTGGAAGAACTCGCCGAAACTTTTAAGGTCAATGGAATCAGGGCGCTACCCTATCATGCCGGACTCGACTCGAATACACGCAGAGAAAACCAGGATAAATTCCTCATGGAACATGCGGAAGTGATTGTTGCGACTATAGCATTCGGCATGGGCATTGACAAACCCGACGTCAGATTTGTGATCCACCACGATATTCCCAAAAGCATCGAGGGCTATTACCAGGAAACCGGCCGCTCAGGCCGTGACGATGGCGAAGGAAACTGTATTGCTTTTTACAGTTACGATGATATTATTAAGCTTGAGAAATTCATGAAGGGCAAACCTGTTGCCGAACAGGAAATAGCCAAACAACTCCTTCAGGAAACGGTGGCTTATGCCGAATCTTCGGTCTGCCGGCACAAGCAGTTACTCCATTACTTTGGAGAAGATTATCCGCATGATAACTGCGGCGCCTGTGATAATTGTATCCACCCCAAAACAAAATTTGAAGGACAGGATCACATCAAGATTGCACTGGAAGCTGTGCTGGAAGTTAAACAATTGTTCAAGATCAACCATATTGTCAATATCCTGACCGGCAAAAATACAGCAACCATCAAATCTTTCAAACATAACCAGCTGAAAGCATTTTGCCGGGGAATGGACAAGGATGAAAAGTTCTGGAATGCCATTCTGCGACAGGCACTTATCCAGAACCTGCTGGTGAAAGATATTGAAAACTACGGGTTGCTGAAGATAACCCCGGAGGGTGAAAAGTTCCTGAAAGAACCCTACTCAATCATGCTGGCCAAAGATCATGACTATGAAAACCAGGATGACGAGGATGAATTGTTTGGCGGAGGTGCTGCTAAACCGGCCAGCGCCGACATGACGCTCTATTCGTTGCTGAAAGATCTGAGGAAGGAGATCTCCAGGAAAGAGAACCTGCCGCCTTTTGTCATTTTTCAGGACCCTTCACTCGAAGATATGTCCATTCAATACCCCATCAAAGAAGAGGAATTGCTTCAAATTACAGGAGTCGGATCGGGAAAAGCCAAGAAATACGGCAAGCCGTTCCTGGAACTCATCAAACAATATGTCGATGAAAATGAGATCATGCGCCCCAACGACCTGGTGGTGAAATCAGTAGTGAACAAATCGGGATTGAAAGTTTATATCATTAAAAACCTTGACCGGAAAATCGCCCTCGAAGATATCGCTTTTGCCAAAGATCTTACCGTAGACGAGCTACTGACGGAAATTGAAAGAATAGTCATGTCAGGAACAAAAGTCGATATCAATTATTACATTCACGAGTACATTGACGAGTATCACCAACAGGAAATTTATGATTATTTCAACGAAGCAGAGACTGATTCGATAGAGGAAGCCCTCAGTGAACTTGGTGAAGATGAGTACAATGAGGAAGAGATCAGGATGATGCGGATCAAATTTCTGTCGGAAGTGGGGAATTAATTATACTTTTGACCTCCTTTTAAGAAGATATGACCGCCCCCCAATGCCCGGTCTTTGTATGATGCAATAAAAATATTGAAATGGACGAGTCAACGAAAAAACACAATACCCTTAGCGGCCAACTGGTATTAACCCTGCTGCTTGCAGCCGGACTTATTGTTTTATACATCCTGTTTTTTACACAGAAAGAGAGCGGAAAAGTGCCATCTTCTGCTTCTCAGCCGGTCGTGCCGAGTGTTACAGGTTCGGCTTCAACTCCAATTGCTTTTGTCAATACGGATGAACTGCTTGACCGGTACGATCTTGTGAAAGTACTGTCAGCCCAATTGGAGCAGGAGCAGCGAAAAAAGGATGCGGACTTCCGGAAAAAACAAAGGGAATATGAAGAAGAGGCATCATACTTTCAGGAATCAGTTCAAAAACAAACAATCTCCGAAAGCAGTGCCCAGAGGATCTATGAACAATTGATGATGAAACAGCAGGATTTGTATGAATTGCAGGAACAATATTCATCAGAACTTGCACGCAAGGAACTTGAAATGACAAAGGTATTGCTCGACAGCGTGAAGAATTACCTGGCACGGGCCAACCAGACCTATCAGTTTGATTACATCCTGAACTACTCCATGGCGGGATCAATCCTGCTTGCCAAAGACACCTTTGATATTACTGAATCGGTGCTCACCGGCCTTAACCAGGAATATCAGGCGAAATATCCTGACCAGAAATGAAACGGTCGTATATATTTTGCATGCTGATATTCGGGCTTCTCTGGGCTGGCTGTTCCACTAAAATTGACAAAAAACCTGATGCCCCGGCAGATCTGATCCACAGAGACACTATGGTGAATATCATAGCCGACCTGACGCTCATGGATGCCATCGTTTTTTTTGAACAGAGACAAGGAACAACCAAAACAAATGAGATCAGCTATTTCATCCACAACTCCATCATGGAAAAGTACCACATAACAAGAGACCGGTTTGAAAGAAGTTTTGTTTACTACCAGCACGACCTGGCGGGATTTGATAAGATAATGGCCGATGTAATCACCCGCTTAACCATTCTCAAGACTGAAACCGAAAAAGAGTGATCATTGTTTTTCGTAGAAGGCAGTGCATTTGTATTCATCAGCCCCGTCACTCACCGTATAGCTTAGTGTGAGCTTGTTTTTACTGAGGGTTCCTGATCCCCCGACATCAAATGCGTTGCTGCAGAACGACTGCTGAGGAATGACCATACTCTTGCCCGCAATAATTGCATAAGGCAGATCCTGGCAGAAGGGAACATGCCAGAAATTACCGATCAGTACCTGACTGCTGTTACCCGGATCTTTCGTAATTGTCACCGTATAAGCATCCTTCGAACAGGTTTCATTTACATTCCAGGTTCCGATAAAAGCATCACGGTCGTCAATCAAATCAACAGGATCATTGTCATCTGTACAACCGTTGAATAAAATGATAACCAAAAGCGGCAGAACCAAAGTAGTTAACTTGTACATATCAGGGTTTTTGTAAAGAATAACAAAAGATCATTATGGATATTGTTAAGGAAAGTCCTCTCTTTTTCAATTGTTGTTTAACTTTGTATTATTCTAAAGATACATAATGCGAAAATAATGATTGTTTTGTTTGCTTGATCCGGAAAAAATGAAAAATACAAACAGGTAGTTCATTTGAAGGCAATCAAAGAGAAACCCTGCTTGTTATATACAATAAATAATAGTGAATGGATAAGAAAACCCTGGAACGAACATACAAACGCATCGAAGACTTTGTGTTTGACCTGAAACTCAAGGATGCTTTGGATGCTTTAAAAGACCTGGTGATCAGCTCAAGGCGGGGAGACTTGATTTCACAATTCGAAAACCAGGACGATACGTACGAAAAACTCCTCAAATATACAATTCAAGGAGTTCAGGACCCCGAAAAAGATAAAGTTTATAACCACTTGCTCATCAGTGTCCTTGAACTGGCTGATGTTTCACTGCAGTATGCCTCCATGAACCAAAGTGAGCATTACATTTACCGGTTAAAGAAAAAAATTGAGTTTGAGTCCAAACAGATCAAGGAAGAAGTCCTTAACAGTATAGAAGACCTGGTGATTGAAGAAGAGCTCTCGGATATGCTGGTGAGCAGCCTTGATCAGGACAAGGAGGAATATAACGCATATTTGCGGCATCAGGAGGTATTGCAATCTATCTTCAATTTGATCTGGCTGACTGATAAGTTCAATGATTCCGATGAAAACCTGTTACAATCCATCTGGAAAAGCAAACGGTTTCCCTGGCATGAAAAATCCATTATGATCAGCGGGCTGACCCTGAGCGCTATTCGTTGCTTCGACCGGAAAAAAATCAGTCTGCTGATTGAGTTTTCATTCAATTCAAACATGGAAGTCCGCCAGCGTGCATTGGTCGGTTTGTTTCTGACCCTTTACATCTATGACAAACGACTCTTTCTATATCCCGATCTGCTTGAAAAGATTAAATCGCTAAAATCAGTTCCCGGTATAGAAAAGCATTTGGAACTGATTGTGATCCAATTCCTGAAATCAAAGCAAACCGAGAAGATCACCAGAAAACTTCAGGAAGAGATCATTCCTGAAATGGTAAAATTCCAGCCGGTTCTCAGAGATAAACTTGACCTTGACAATATCCTCTCAAAGGATTTCATGGAAGATAAAAATCCTGACTGGGAAAGGGTTTTCGAAGATGCACCCGATCTTCTCGATAAATTGCAGGAGATCTCAAAATTACAGATGGAAGGTGCTGATGTATTTATGAGCACATTTGCCATGCTCAAACATTTTGAATATTTCAATGAACTGATCAACTGGTTTAGACCATTTTACAAGGAGAATATTTACCTTAGAAAAGAACTGGAGACAGAGAAGAATCTCCTGAACACCGATACTTTTCTCGAAGGTCTCTCACTGTCATTTTTCATGTGTAACTCCGACAAATATTCTTTTTGCCTGAACCTGAAGGAGATGCCTGCAATGCAAAAATCATTGATGCTAGAAATGTTCAATGCGGAACTCGAAGGGATCAAGGTGTTACAACAAGAGGACGACCTGCTGAATAAGCCAGAACACATGAAAAGTATTTATTCGCAGTACATTCAT
>JBLRXC010000147.1:0-8038 GCA_047920975.1 Bacteroidales bacterium
GGACGCTTGAAGCAGTGCGGGTCCAATCAGTATTCGTTTAATGGTACACTAATTTTTTATGATGTAACTCCTTCCTTCGCAAACTCAACCGTTTGCTACGACAGGTAAAGATTTTCACTGATTTTTTCCTTGATCAAATCATAACAGATCATAAAAGATCAGTTAAATCAGTGAACTATTCACCCCTTTTTAAGCAGCCCGTTGATCACCACCGAAGCGGCCATCATCCCAAAAATAGCCGGCATGTAAGAAATGGTTCCTACCGTTGATTTTTTGTTGGCCTCATGATCCGTTACCACCCGCACATGCTTAGGAACCGGCTCGGATGAGAAGACTACCCTGAATCCGGTGCGAATGTTCAGGCCGTGTAATTTCTTGCGGACAACCTGCGCAAAAGGACAACCGAATGAATCGGCTATATCGGCTATTCTGATCTGCATGGGATCCATCCTTCCGCCCGATCCCATCGAACTGACCAACGGAAAACCCCTTTCAATGCATTGCTTGATAAAATATATCTTCGGAGAAAGTGTATCAATCGCGTCTATAACAAAATCAAACTTTTCGGAGAGTATGTCAGGAATCACTGCATCCTTCAGGTAAACTTCATGCGCCTTCAATTGCAGCGCAGGGTTGATGTCTTTTAACCGGTCTGCCATCAAGCGGACTTTCGATAAGCCTATGGTACTATGCAGCGCCAGTAATTGCCGGTTTAGATTTGTTATTGACACACGGTCGTGATCTGCGATGGTGATCTGGCCAACGCCCGCCCTGCAAATGGCTTCGGCAGCATAACTTCCAACACCACCCAAGCCGGCAACAAGGACGTGCGATTGTTTTAATTTGTCGACCCCTTCCCTTCCAATCAACAACCCGGTTCGGGCAAACCAATCCTTCTCATTCATATCAATCTCCCGAAAGTGTTATAAAAATTATCCTTTATCTGAACCGACAGATCTTCCACACTGCAATTTCTGATCTGCGCCGCTGCTTTGTATATCACTTCAATTCCATGGTTACTATCGTCGGTTTCGAGGAAAAAGTGCGGGTAGTCAATCTGTTTCAGTACAGCGGATGCATTGGAATCTGCATCCAGGATTGCTTTCCCGAATGACAGCACAAAACCGTTGTCGAGAAGCATTTTTACCACGGCTGGTTTGGAATTGTATCCATGCACTATCCACTTCACAGCGGACCTCCTCCGGTTTTTCAGAGCGATCAACTCCTGCCATGCCCTGACACAGTGAACGATCAATGGCTTTCCTGCTTTTTCAGCAATTTCGGCGTGTTGTTCAAATACTGTCATTTGCTCATCCATCGAAACATCCGTCAGTTTGTCCAGCCCGGCTTCCCCAATGGCCACAACCTCTTCTTTCCCGGCTGCTGTTTTGAGTACTTTGAACCAGGTATCATCCTTCTCATTCTTAACATGCCAGGGGTGAAGTCCCACACTATACATGTAACCTGATTTGATCCGGTCAACCTCGCCGGGGAAAATATTTCGCACAGCCCGGGGGTTCCCGGGATGGTGGGTGTGAACATCAATGAGACCAGGGTTTTTAATTTCAACCATAGGAAAAAATGACAGACAAAGTTAAGTCATTTATCTGTGTTCGCTGATTTCGGCATGTGAGCACGGCTACATTACATTTTAATTTGCATTTGGGGCAACAATTCTGAATATGGATAAAGAATTCCAATTGCTCTTATCGGATTCGGATTAATCATTATTTTCACAAGAGAAGAACAAATCATCCCGTAGGGATTCAATATCAATAGATTAACGATAAAAATCATATGATTGTCCGTAGGACATCAACAAAAACTATTGTGTATATTCCCTAAGGGAAATCAGGTTTCCGGCAGCATCATTTGCTATGGAAATGAATGCCTTTTGGGCATATAGACCGGGCTTTACAAGAATCTGAAATTCAGGCATATTTTACCCGCTAATCATCATATTATTTAGCAGTGAGCGCTACCCCAATAAGTGTTATTTTTGCCAATCAATAAGAGAGGTTCTTTCTGTATGGGGAATGAAACAAATAAACCGGCTGCTATGCACTACCTGACTTGCGGACATTGCGGTTCTGAGAATGAGGTAACATCGGAATACCTTGTATTTTGTGGCAATTGCAACAGGAAGATGGCCAATAACTATCCCGCATGGAGTTCAGAAAACCCCGGGAAGACCCTGGATGATTATAAAAATGAGGTTTGTCACACCAAACCAGTTGTAACAGCAAACCAGTTAAAAAAATCAGCGGAGACTGCTGCCCCGGGAAAGTTCTTAAAAAAGCTGCTGGTTGGTTTGCTTGTGATCTTACTGCTCTCATTTGCAGGGTTTTTTCTTTTCAAAGCCATTTTTTTCCAGACCCTTGAGAAATATTCAGCATCCGAATGGACGGTTCAGACGTGCGGAACCCTTGGCCTGCGACTGTCAAGCCCGGTAGCATTGCAGGCCAGTCACAACCTGGAGAATGAGATAACCCCGGAAGCCAGGCGGCTGCTTGTAAAAATTGAATCATGGGTCCATGAAACCAGGAACAGGAAACTGAGGGTGATGGCCAATTCATTTCAGTACAATCCCGGGATCAGCATCTCACTGAATGGCGCTGTTGAGGGAAGCATCAGGGAGATACGGAGCCGCAAAGGTGTATCGGGTTTCACTTATGATATTGCCAGTATCTCCTATAACGGGATACCCGGGCGATTGATTACCGGGAGATGGAAAGAGGACAAAATGGTGGTTGGGTTTCAGGAGGCCATTTTTGCACAAGGATCATTTATGTGGCAGGTGCATGCAGGCTATGATTACCAGGATCCGCAAGGTGAGGATATTGCCTCCCGGATCATTGGTTCCATCATGATCCATAAGGATTTTGCATCCATGGGGTGTACAGGGTTCATCGCCTCCCTGCCAGCAACTGCTCAACCAGCCGGGGCACGCCAACACCGGCAGACTCCTGAATAATCTCCAGGTTCCGGATGCCTTCCACTGCAAATGCTTTGGGGTCAATGTAATATTTCGGCATATCGGGTGAAGCATACACAATCAGGCTGGCAGCAGGGTAAACCACCATGGAGGTACCTATCACCATTAAAATATCTGCACTCCTCACAACATCCATCGCCGCACCAATCATTGGAACAGCCTCACCAAACCAGACGATATGCGGTCTGAGCTGCGATCCCTTTTCACATACATCGCCCATGTTCAGTTCTGCTCCCTCAACAGGATAAACCAGGGTTTCATCAGCGGTGCTTCGTGATTTACAGATCTCGCCATGCAGGTGCATCACATTCGACGATCCGGCGCGCTCATGCAGGTCGTCGACGTTTTGGGTGATGATCCTCACATCAAATCCTGATTCAAGTCGGGCCAGCGCCAGGTGGGCAGGATTGGGCCGGGCTTCGATGACTATTTTCCTGCGCCAGTTGTAAAACTCCAGTACCAGTTCAGGATTCCGGGCAAACGCACCGGGAGTGGCCAGTTCTTCAAACCGGTATTTTTTCCACAGACCATCTCCGTCGCGAAAGGTAGGAATTCCGCTTTCAGCACTCACACCCGCTCCGGTAAGGACGACGATCCTTTTCATTGGTTCGGTTCAAATCAGCTTTTAGCCTTTGGCCTTTAGCACTTCAGTTCGAGATTCGAGGTTCGAAGTTGGGTTCACGTTCAAAACAATTTAACAATTTAGCAATTTAACATTAGCCTATTGCAAACTGCCCAATGCAAACTGCCGACTGCCTACTGCTCTCCGATTAAAAAAGATTCATATCATCCAGCACCTTCATCACCTCTTTAAGAGAGCTGGCAGAGTCAAGCAGTTCTTTCTTCTCCTGTTTGTTGAGCTGCAGTTCAAATATCTCTTCGATGCCATTCTTTCCAAGCTTCACCGGGACCCCCATATAGATGTCTTTCAAACCGTATTCTCCTTTCAGGTAGGCACAACATGGAAAGATCCGTTTCTGGTCGTCCACGATGGCCTCCACCATTTGTGCGGCCGCAGCGCCGGGGGCATACCAGGCAGAGGTTCCCATCAGGTTCACCAATTCACCTCCTCCAAAACGGGTACGTTCCACAATCTTTTCAATCTCATCTTTCCCAAGCAATTCGCTGATCGGTATCCCATTCACGGAAGTGTAGCGGGGCAGCGGAACCATGGTGTCACCATGCCCACCCAGTGAGAGGGACAGAATGTCTTTTGGCGACACATGCAGGGCATCGGCAATAAAGGCGCGGTAACGCCCGGTATCCAGAATACCTGCCATGCCGAACACCTTATGCGCGGGTTTATTCGATGCTTTGTAAGCACAGTAGGTCATCACGTCGAGCGGGTTGGAAACCACAATGATCACCGCCTCCGGTGAGTACTTCACGACCTTTTCCGTGACTTCCTTCACAATGTGTGCGTTGGTCTTGATCAGGTCATCGCGCGACATACCTGGTTTCCTGGGTACTCCAGAGGTGATCACCACCACTCCTGAACCTTTGGTTCTTAGGTAATCGTTCGTAACACCTATAACACGGGTATTGAAGTTGTTGATGGAGGAGGTCTGCCAGATATCAAGCGCCTTGCCTTCTGCAACACCCTCCTTGATATCCACAAGTACGACTTCCCTGGCCAGGTCCTTGTGTGCAATAACGTTTGCACAGGTAGCACCAACATTGCCGGCGCCCACTACTGTAATCTTATCCATAATAAAACCTTTTAGTTTCCTTTTTGATTTCTTTTCCACATGCTGAAATAATGCACAAAAATAGATGTTTCTTTTTATTCAGGGATATGAAAAATAAATTACTGAAATAATCTGCATCTGGTTTGCCACAAAGGGGCACTAATTTCGTTACCTGCCATATCCTCTTCGTGATTCTTTGTGCCTTGGTGACTTCGTGGCTGATAAAAACGGCAATACCTTTCTTGCCACGAAGACTCGAAGGCACGAAGGGACACTAAGTTCGTTGCCTGCTGGCTCTACTTTGTGATTCTTGGTGTCTTAGTGCCTTGGTGGCGGATAAAAAAATCAACATCTTCTCTTGCCACAAAAACCCGAAGACACAAAGGGGCACTATGTTCGTTGCCTGCTATATCCAATTCGTGATTCTTTGTGCTTTGGTGACTCCGTGGCTAATAAAATCAGTCATCGAAAAACCACTCGCTAATAGAGAAGTCTAAAGCTCCTTTATTTTGATGTTCCTGAACCAGACATCATCGCCATGATCCTGAAGTCCGATGTGCCCCTCCTTCGCAGTGTTCAGAAAATCTTCATAATCTTTGAACTTGCTGTTCATCACCATGTTTTTCCAGTCATCGGTCCACAAATGATATTCAAGAACCTGGTGTCCGTTTACCCAATGGACGACAGTACCCTTGTAAACCAAAATCTTCACATGGTTCCATTCACCGGCAGGATTCACCACATCCATCCGTCCGGGGATCAGATCATAGAGCGCCCCGGCAGCACGGTTACCATCAACACCAAGGGTTGCATCCGGATGCCGTTCATTGTCAAGAATCTGCATCTCCGGAGCCGATTTCCAGATGGGTTGATCGGGTTTCTCCTGTGCCAGGTAAAAGATACCACTGTTACCCCCTTCCGAGACTTTCCATTCCATAGAAAGCTCGAAGTTGGAAAAGGTCCTTTCGGTGATGATGTCGCCGCCACCACCGGCCTCACCGGTTCCGGCACCAACCACCTGTAGCGTTCCGTCTTCAATCTTCCAGCCCTTTTCAGGAAACGCCTCAAGGTTGTAACCCCGCCATCCGGCAGTGGTCTCGCCGTCGAAAAGGAGTTGCCAGCCTTCCAGCATTTCCATCTCCGTGAGGGTATTGGGAGCCAGTTCTTCTGTAACGGCTTCCTCTTCCGTATTTTCGGCCTGTTCGGTCCGGGGTGCGCATGAAAATGCAAACGCCAGGGCACCCATGATGACAAATACCAATTGAATTTTCTTCATTGTTTTTATTGTTTAATTGTGAGACTTCATTTGATTGCCTGTTTATAATTTCCAACCCTCCCGGTAATTGTGGCGGATGTATTCCTCTGCGGCCGGTTTGGCTTTGATGGTGGCATACTGCGTGTCAAAATGGGGATGCCCGTCAATGACGTTGAATTTGTCGGTGGTCACCACCCTGATCTCATCCCCGCCGTCGATGTTGGTGATCCGCATGTTTTCTCCGTCCCAGAGGAGTTTTCTCTTCAGATCCTGCAGTCTGACGGCAAGGTTGCCCATCACCACCATCTCATTCAGCGGCCCTGCATAATTGAAGTTGGAACTCGTTTCCACCCGGCTATCAGGACTCTCCTTGCAGGCCCTGATCCAGTCCTGCTCATGACCACCCGACATAGCGTTCTCGATCCTCCGGATGGAGGGCTCCGGCCTCATGTAGCTTTTATCCAGCTCTTCGGGCAACAGGATCGGGTTCCTGCCATAACAACCCGTCATGAGCTTGCCTTTCATTCCGATGAAAAGCACGCCGCCGCTCTGGTCACCCATGATCTGTCCGTCCTTCAGCTCTTCCGGACGTGGGGGCATCAGTCCGCCGTCGTACCAGGTGAGTTTGACTGCCGGTAAATTGATCCTGCCCACCGAACCTCTTTCCGGAAATTCGTAATGCACGATCTCCGAGATGGGAGCACTTTCGGTGTTCACCTGCGATGAGCTGGCCTGCATGCTGACCGGGTGCCCCAGTTTGAGCGCCCAGAAAGCGGGATCAAGGATATGGCAGGCCATGTCGCCCAGTGCACCTGTGCCGAAGTCCCACCATGCCCGCCAGTTCCAGGGGGTATAAGAGGGATGGTATGGCCTCATGGGAGCCGGGCCAAGAAAGAGGTCCCAGTCAAGCGTTTCGGGTGTTGGGGGCGTTTCTTCCGGTCGTTCCAATCCCTGCGGCCAAATCGGGCGGTTGGTCCAGGCATGGGCTTCGCGAATCTCGCCGATAGCGCCATCCCAAACCCATTCGCAAACCTGGCGGATTCCTTCGCCTGAGTTGCCCTGGTTGCCCATTTGGGTCGCAACTTTATACTCTTTGGCAACCCGGGTCATCTCGCGCGATTCCCAAACCGAATGGGTAAGTGGTTTTTCGCAATACACATGCTTGCCCATTTTCATGGCATTGATGCTGATGATGGCATGGGTGTGATCGGGTGTGGCGACGATCACCGCATCGATCCGGTCGCCCATCTCGTCGAACATCTTCCGGTAATCCTTGTATTTTTTTGCATCCGGGTACTTTTCAAAGGTTTTGGAGGCATATTTCCAGTCCACATCACACAGTGCAACGATGTTTTCGCTCAGGCAATTGTGCACATTGGTACCTCCCACCCCGCCGACACCCACGCCGGCAATGTTGAGTTTATCACTTGGAACGCGGTGCCCAAGCCCGCTGATCACATAAGAGGGTAAAATGGTGAAGCCGGCGGCAGCCGTGGCAGTAGTACCTATGAACTGCCTGCGGCTCAGGGTAACTTTTTTCTGTTTCATACGCTCTGTTTTTTTGGATGGGATAAAATTACAAATAAATGGGTTATGCTATTGATTGATTATGGGCTTCACTGTCTGAAATAATGACCTGTGGGTGGATTTTCCGGAAAATCCCTTCCATGCAGAAGCATTGCGCCGCCATCTGTTTTTTTACGTTCGGAACAATCATTTCTGACCTAACCCAGACAGAGCTGCCGGAAAAATAAATGAAGATTTTATGGTGAAATTTTTATATTTGCTGAAATTTAAAAACCATACGCGGAGAACACCCAACAAAAAAATCAAACAGCCCGGTCAGTGATTGAATATGACTTTTTTTCGAGTATGAATTTTTTTAGTTAAATATTGGATTTATCATACATATCCAACCAACTGAGGCAGAATTGTATGCATTTACCATATATATAAGAGTGATATCACCGATAATATCAGAAAAAAATGGAAAATAGTGAAAATAAAATAAACAAGAGATATATAAAAAACCTTGAACAACATATTGAAGGTACCAACGCCAATATTAAGTACTCCTTAGACAGGTTTGATATTTTAATA
>JBLRXC010000148.1:0-8013 GCA_047920975.1 Bacteroidales bacterium
GGGATATCTTTATCAGTGTTGAAAGGGTTCAGGAGAACAGTATTCAATTTCAAAGCGGATTCAATAATGAGCTGTGCAGGGTGATGATCCATGGCATTCTGCACCTGTGTGGTTATAAGGATTCTATGAAATCTGAAAAGACCGTCATGCGGCTTAAAGAAGATTATTACCTATCTTTGCTCCCCAATTTTTTATAGGTATTTTGATTCGTTTCACGTGAAACAGTCCATCTTGATGTTCAAAGAATACGATGTCATAGTTGTAGGTGCAGGACATTCAGGGAGTGAAGCGGCTGCGGCTGCGGCACAACTTGGGTCATCCGTTTTACTTGTTACCATGAATATGGCCAACATTGCACAGATGTCATGTAACCCTGCCATGGGTGGCATTGCAAAAGGGCAGATTGTACGTGAAATTGATGCCCTGGGCGGATACTCCGGCATTGTGACGGACATGACCATGATTCAATTCAGGATGCTCAATAAATCAAAGGGACCAGCCATGTGGAGTCCGCGCGCCCAGAGTGACAGGACGCTCTTTTCTTCGGAATGGAGAAAAATACTCGAGAATATTCCAAACCTTGATTTCTGGCAGGATATGGTCACCGGAATTATAGTGAACGATGGCGTGGTTAAGGGTGTCAGGACAGCCATGGGACATGAAATATACTCAAAAGCAGTTATTCTGACCAACGGAACATTTCTGAACGGCGTTATCCATATAGGATCCAAACATTTTGGCGGAGGAAGGATCGGGGAGAAGGCATCGGTTGGAATAACAGAAGATCTGGTAAAGCTGGGCTTTGTTGCTGACCGGATGAAAACAGGTACACCGGTGAGGGTAGATGGCAGAACCATTGATTTCACAAAACTTGAGGAGCAGCCTGGCGATCAAACACCCGGAAAGTTTAGCTTCACGGATACGCTGCCCCTCGCCCGGCAAAGAAGTTGTTATGTCGCTTATACAAACCCCCGGGTGCACGACATGCTGCGTACAGGATTTGATGAATCACCTATGTTTACCGGCCGGATAGAAGGGGTCGGACCGCGGTATTGCCCATCCATTGAGGATAAGATTGACAGGTTTTCCGGAAAAAGTCATCACCAGCTTTTTGTTGAACCGGAAGGCTGGGATACGATCGAGTATTATATCAACGGATTTTCTTCGTCATTGCCTGTTGATGTCCAGGTGAAGGCATTAAGAATGATCCAGGGTTTTGAGCAGGCAAAAATATTCAGACCCGGATATGCCATTGAATATGATTACTTTCCTCCGGTGCAGCTCCGGAATACGCTGGAGACCAAAATTGTAAGCCGTCTCTTTCTTGCAGGTCAGATCAATGGAACTACCGGCTATGAAGAGGCAGCGGCCCAGGGTATTATGGCCGGGATCAATGCTCACCTTTGTATCCATAACCTGGAGCCATTTACATTAACCCGTTCGGAGGCTTATATCGGCGTGCTGATTGATGATCTGATTACGAAAGGAGTTGATGAACCTTACCGCATGTTCACATCCCGGGCAGAATACCGAATTCTTCTGCGGCAGAACAATGCCGATCTGAGGTTAACCCCCGGGAGTGCTGCCATTGGTTTGGCTTCTCAGGATCGATTGGAAAGGGTCAGGAAAAAGGAGCGTATCATTGAGCGGATCACTGCATACCTGGTCAGTGAGAACATTGATCCCCATGAGGTTGATCAACTGCTTCAGGAAAAAGAAACAAGTGTGCTGAGTCAAAGGGTTAAACTGGGTAGTTTGATTGCCCGGCCACAAATATCAGTTGATGACCTGCTGCAACACGTTGAAAAGTTTAGAAATTTTTGCCAGGAACTTGATCCGCTTGTCCTGAATGAATGTCTTGAAGAGACTGAGATCAGGATTAAGTACGGTGGTTATATTGAAAAAGAACAGGAAATTGCCGGGAAATTGGAGCGGCTTGAAAACCTGAAGCTGCATGATGATTTTGATTATTTCCGGTTACAATCCCTCTCTTATGAAGCCAGAGAGAAGTTGTCGAAGATAAGGCCTGCCACCATTGGTCAGGCTTCCAGGATTTCAGGGGTGTCTCCTTCCGATATCTCGGTATTGACAGTTTTCCTTGGACGGTAAAAGGGGTTTCACGTGGAACACATGGAAAGAGAAATTTTAAAAAAATGCCCGGCATGCGGAGCTGAGGGGCTTGTACCCTGGCTGGTGTCGAATGATTTTTTTCTGACGGGAGAAGAATTTTCCATTGAACGCTGCACATCCTGTGATCTTTTGGTAACCAATCCCCGTCCAACCGAAAAGGAATCAAAAAAATATTACGAATCCCTCCAATATATCTCTCATACGAATGCCTCCGGAGGAGCTTTTGAAAAATTATATCAACTGGTCAGAAAGATCGCCATCAGGAAAAAAATTAGTCTTGTGAAGCGATTCGTAAGCGAAGGCAGGATTTTAGATGTGGGTTGCGGTACCGGAGAGTTTTTGAACGCCATCCAGAAGAAGGGATTTATATCCGCCGGAGTTGAGCCCAATGAATCAGCCAGGCGATATGCATCGGAAACGTACCGGCTTGATGTTTTTGATACTTTCAATCCCGATACTTTCTCTCCAAAATCATTCAATGTGATCACCCTTTGGCATGTCCTCGAACACATCTATCCGCTGCATGAAACGCTGGCAGGTATTCATAGGGTACTGGACAACCGGGGTGTGCTGATCGTGGCCCTGCCAAATCCAGAATCACCGGATGCCCGCATCTATGGAAAGTTTTGGGCTGGTTTTGATTTACCAAGACACATTTATCATTTTACTCCCGCGGCGGTTGATCAATTATTTTCCGGATACGGTCTGAAAATAGTTGGCCGGTTTCCCATGTATTTTGATGCATTCTATGTCAGCCTGCTCAGTGAAAAATACAGGTCTGGTACCCTTCATTATCCCCGTGGTATATTCAACGGCTTATGGTCTAATCTCACCGCAACATTCTCCGGAAACAATTTTTCGAGCCTGATTTACATACTCAAACGAAAATAAAGTAATTTTAAGCGTTTTATTGAATAGCAGGCATAAAGTGAGCTCAGGATCCGGAAGGGAATTTTTAATATATCTGAAGGGAAATTTTTGAGGCTTTGTTAATGCGTTCAAATATAAATAAATATCCGGATTACAATGACTTTTCATCAGGTAATCAATAAGAAAGCAATATTTTTTTTCATTGCAACGGCAGCTCTTGTTGTTGGTATGCTCATGCTCATTTCATTCAATCACTGGCGCAATGATCCTTTGCGTATAACCCGCAAAATGCAGAAGAATGTCATTCATGCTGAGAAGATCACGGAGCAAATATTACAAAACCTGCAAAACACGGTAATCAGGTCAGGGTTAAACGATTCTGCCCGGATGATGATTGAACAGGCTCTGGAAAGCAGGCAGGAATTGTCGCTGTTTATTCTGAGGAACGACAGCCTGATATACTGGTCTGACAACACGGTAAGCATCCCTGATCATACGGCAATGAAAAGCCAGGCAACTGTTTTTGGATACATTGGCAATGGCTGGTATCTCATCAGGCAGACAGAGGGTGCCGGTTATACATTTCTGGCCCTCGTCAGGGTAAAGCAGGAGTATGCTTTTGAGAACCATTATCTGAAAAGCCGATTTTCGCCTGCCTTTGGTATTCCCGATCATGCGGTGATCCAGCTGGAGAAAAGTCAGCACACGGTTAATAACATCAGCGGGGATTTTCTCTTTGGTTTACAGTTTCCTGATCTGCCTGTCTTTTCCGGAAAAAATATGGTCATCCTGGCTTTGTTATATTTTATAGCCTATGTTTTCTTTCTGTCGTTCATTTATCATGTTTACAACAGGTTGGGAAGTATATTCCAAAGCAGGAATTTGCTGACACTTTTTTATCTGATCGATCTGCTTCTCATTCGTGGGATCATATTTATTTTTCAATATCCGCAACAGCTTTACAGCTCTGCCCTCTTTTCACCTGCTTTTTTTGCCAGTTCCTGGCTTGCCCCTTCACTGGGCGATCTGCTGCTTCATGCAATAACACTTTTATATGCGGCCATTGCCATTCATCAACGGTTGATGATCGCACACACAACAGGAGACAGTTTCACAGCAAAGCGGTTATTCATATATTCAGGACTTATTGTCTTCAATGTTTTTCTTTTTCTGGGGTTAACAGAGCATCTCAGGTCTATCATTGTTAATTCCGGTATATCATTCAACCTGAATGATATAGCGAATATTGATGTATACAGCATCATCGGATTTTTGTGCCTGGGTTTATTTCTGATTTCCTATGTGTTTATTTCAAGGAAAACCTTAGTGCTGGCCAGGAATCTGATCCATAAGTACAGGTTATTTGTTCTGTTTTCTGCAGCGATACTCCTCATCGCATATCTTTTGATGGACTACAGCGGTTATCAGGGGTTTGTCCTCATCTTTCTTTTTTTATATTTTCTCACTTTTAAGCGCATCCTCAAACCGGAGGAGGCAGATTTCCGTTTTGCAAATACTCTGCTTTATATTGTAATCTTCACACTTTTCTCAACATTTATTTTATATCACCAGAATGAGTTAAAAGAGGAGGAAAACCGGAAAATCCTTGCACGGAATCTTGCTGAATACAGAGACCCTATTGCCGAGCATAAGTTTTCAGGCGTTGCCGACAGCCTGCTGAATGATCCAATGCTGGCCTCTTACCTTGAAAAGTTTCCTTTTTATGATGCCGCTGAACTGGATGCAGCGGCTGATTACATCACCCGTAACTTTTTTGCTCACTACTGGTTGAAATACGATCTTTTGATCACCATTTGTGACCCGTCACGCACCCTAACCATTCGTCCCAGCGAGATAACGGTTAATTGCCAGTACTATTTTACAGAGATCATCGAAACATTTGGACAGCCAACCCGGAGTCAGAATTTTTATTTCATTGATGATCAGCTTCTTGAGAAGTATTATCTGGGCATTGTCCAATACTCAGGGGCTTCCGCTGACCTCAGTATTTACATAGAGTTTTACCCCAAGAACATGCCCAAAGGCCTTGGATACCCTGAATTACTGATCGACTACAGAAAAGAGAACAAGATCAATTGGTCAGTATATTCATACGCCCGGTACTTTGAGGGTGAACTCTTCTTCCGGTTCGGGAAATATTACTACGCCATGAATCTGGATCACTATATGGCCGGTCCTGCAGCGCATGGCTTTATTGAAAAGGATGGTTTCAGTCATTATATCTATCCGGTAAATGATCAGTCGGTTCTTATCGCCAGCTTGAAAAAACAGGGAATTTTTGATATTGTCGCACCCTTTTCCTACATCTCCATTTTTTATGGTTTGCTTGTCCTGTTGCTGTTCATTTTATTCCGGGGCTTTGCTGGCTTTGCTTATTTTAACAAAGGTTTCAGGCAAAGACTTCAGTTGTCTGTTACCATACTGATTGTTTCCTCCTTCTTCCTGGTTGGAATTGGTTCCACAGCTTTTATCATCTCACTCAACAACAATAAGAATTATGCCAGTCTCAGCGAAAAGGCCCATTCGGTGCTGATTGAGCTTGAGCATAAGATTGCCGGCGAGGATCAGATAGTTCCAGAAATGGAGATGTACATTTCAGACCTGCTCTTTAAATTTTCACTTGTCTTTTTCACCGATATCAATCTCTATTATCCTGATGGAAAATTACTTGCTACTTCAAGGCCTGAGATCTTTACCCGCGGTTTCATTTCCAATAAAATAAATGCAAAGGCCTATCACCAGCTACATCTCAACAACCGGTCGCTTTACATACACAAAGAGTGTATTGGCGAGTACGACTATCTTTCGGCGTATGTTCCTCTCAGGAACGTGCACAATGATTTAATTGCTTATCTGAACCTGCCCTATTTTGCCAGGCAGGATGAACTTACCAATGAGATATCTGCATTTCTTGTGGCTTTTGTCAATATTTATGTTATCCTTATTGCCATTGCCATTTATCTGGCACTGATCATTTCGAACTATATTTCAAAACCCATTCAGTTGT
Organism: Bacteroidales bacterium; assembly: GCA_047920975.1. Lineage (GTDB taxonomy): Bacteria > Bacteroidota > Bacteroidia > Bacteroidales > JAADJA01 > JAADJA01. Next base: position 6,029 of record JBLRXC010000148.1, read on the forward strand.
TAAAGGAAAAACTAAGTACCTTAAAGATTGGTCACACTGAGCAGAAAATTGAATGGAAGAAGAATGACGAAATTGGTGATTTGGTTGCCGAATACAACAGAATGGTGGATGAGATCGCAAAAAGTGCTGAGTTGCTGGCCAGGTCGGAACGCGAAAGTGCATGGCGTGAAATGGCAAGGCAGATCGCCCATGAAATCAAGAACCCATTGACACCCATGAAGCTTAGTGTGCAATACCTTCAAAAGGCCTGGAATGAAAAGTTGCCCGGGTGGGAGGAGCGCCTCAGCCGGTTCTCAAGGACCATTGTTGAGCAGATTGATTCCCTTTCTATCATAGCCACTGCCTTTTCGGATTTTGCCAATATGCCAAAGTCAAAATTTAAAAAGACAGAGCTTAAGGACATTGTCCAGAATGCCATCGGTCTTTTCCGGGACTCTACCCCCGTGCGTTTTGAGTTAATGGCCGATGAAAAGTACTATGTTCTTGGCGACAAGGAGCAGTTGCTCAGGGTATTCAACAACCTGATAAAAAATGCTTTGCAAGCCATCAGGCATGCCCGGGAAGGAGAGGTCTCCATAAGGATTTATACAGAGGACAGTATGCATCATATCATTTTTAGTGATAACGGTGAAGGGATACCGGCTGATCAGCAGGAGAAGGTCTTCTCACCCAATTTCACCACAAAATCTGGTGGTATGGGACTTGGTCTGGCGCTGGTTAAAAATATCATTCAAAATGCAGGCGGTACCATTTCATTTGAATCCGTTGAGGGCAAAGGAACAAGCTTTTTTATTGCGCTACCCGACTATGACACGGGCCTGGCCGGATCTGTATCAGGTCATGAAAACTAATCCGCAAAAAAAACGGAGCCTGCTTCCGCAGGCCCCGCCAAACCCAAAAGAATCGAATTATGAAAAATCATTCAATGATAAGTTTTACCGGAGGATAAACGGTTTGGCCACTTATCAGCCGTGCAATATAAATCCCCCGTTGAAAATCATGCAGGTCGATTTCCTGGCGGGGATTTGAGAATGTATCTTCGTATATCAGTTTTCCATCCATAGAGTAAATATGTAAAGTATTGCTATGGTTTTTTCCCTTGTAGGAACCGACATCAACCACCAGCTTCCGTGACGCCGGGTTCGGATAGATCTGGATCCCAACATCTTTCAGCCCGGTTGTATTGACCAGTGCATCATAATGACAGACGTTATAGTCGGGATGCTGGTATACCAATAACCCCGCCTCTTCAAAACAGAGTGCTTCACTAATTCCGCAGGATGCACCATAACCAAAGTTGCTGCTGCTCAATATGCCGTAAGGGCATCCAAGTCCTTCAATCCAGATCTCTTCTGCTGATAGTTCATGTTCAAAAACGGTAATCCTTTTGCGAAAGCGGTCGAACAAAAGAACAGAATCAATATTTGTTACGACAAAATTCAAAGGATCCGGGCTCAGAAAATGATTTGTTGTTTGAATGGTATCACCAACGGAACAGCCGAAATCATATATTTTTCCTTCCAGGTTATAGGGAGGACGTAAAAAAACCTGTTGTTGTCCATCTTCACGGATGGCTCCATAAAAGTTCCAGGTAAGCAGCAGTTCGTCATCACATCTCCAGATGATTTTATACGCCTGATCTTCAATGATGGTGTCGCCTTCAAACTTTATATGGTAGGTTGAGTAAGTTGTCCCGTTTGGCAGGCAGTGGATGTCAAGTGTGCTCCAGACACTTTGTTCAAGCACGATGTGGTTTGCCTGTTGGGCAATAACAGTGAGGGTGAAAAGAGCGATTATGAAAGTTAAACAATATCTCATCATGGCACTGAAATATTTCATTCAGATGCAAAACTAATTCATCCACCTGACTCACCATCACAAATGAGACAGTTTAACAATTTTTTAACATTTCTACTCCGGCACCTGGCATGTTTTCCCCAGGTTTGGCGTCCAGTGTTCTGTTTTATCCTTGTTGGAAATCTGCC
>JBLRXC010000149.1:0-7977 GCA_047920975.1 Bacteroidales bacterium
CACTCGTAAAAAGATCAGATCGGTTTTGGCCTGCTATTCCATCATTATTCGATAATCTTTGGTCAAGGGATTTGATGGATTGGTCAAATTTGAATTTCTCGGATACAAACACGACTTTACCTGCGGTGAATATCAGAGAAAATAAAGATGATTTCACCATTGAGGTGGCTGCACCGGGAATGAGCAAAAAAGACTTCAAAATCAACCTGGAGAATGAACAGTTGGTAATCTCATCGGAACGTAAAGATGAAAAAACGGAGAATGAAGGCGAATACTCGCGCCGTGAGTTCAGCTATCAGTCATTCCAAAGGTCATTCCATCTGCCCAACAATATAGTGGATGGTGAGAATATCTCAGCCAGGTACAATGACGGCATTCTGACTGTGGTGGTTCCCAAAAGAGAAGAGGTGAAACCCAAACCACCAAAAATGATCAAAATTGGATAATGCATTGGTTCAATAGAAGGAAACCACTCCCAATCAAAGGGCAGTGGTTTTTTATTTTTATTTTCGGCTATTTGAATTTTGATAAATGCGCTATATTTGACGCATTAAAAATAGGGGGATACATGTTCAAAAAAAAAATCAGCCGTAGAAAATTTATCCACCAATCAGGAATTGCAGGAGCGGCCATTGCCAGCTCTGCTTTTTTACCGGGATTTTCCATGGGTTCATCCGCAACGGATATATCTGTCATCAATGGTCTTGACTATTACAATAACACAATCAGGGCTATTGAATTAATTGGTGGCATGAATAAGTTTGTACCCCAAGGCTCATCGGTAGGGTTACTCATCAATTCAGATTTTGAACATCACGGCGCTTTTGTTCACCCGGATATAGCCATAGCAGTTCTCAATATGGTCATGAAAGCAGGTGCTGCAGAAGTGACATGTCTGCAACTTGTCAAAGAGGAGTATTGGCAAAGAAGTCATCATTATAATCAACACAAAGGGATCATTGAACTGCTCGGCCATGTAGCCAGTAATCACTTTCCTTCCGAATTCAATGAGGAAGATTTTGTGGTGATCAAAGATATCCCGGGAGCTAAATCTTTGCCCGAAACGGAAGTCGTAAAAAAATGGCTCGCCTGTGATGTATTTATTAACATCCCGATTGCTAAACACCATGCAACAACCCATCTTACAGGTGCACTCAAAAACATAATGGGAGTTTCAACCCGTAAAGCCAATGTTTCATTCCATCTCGGTTCGGGTGTCAGGAATGATCCTGAATATCTTGCGCAATGTATCGCTGATCAGAACCTTTTGCGAAAAACAGACCTTTGTGTCATGGATGCAACCGAGTTCATCACTGACAATGGCCCCAACGGACCTGGTACTGTAAAATCGCTCCATAAAATTATTGCCGGAACTGATATTGTTGCAATGGATGCCCTTGCTGCCAAACTTCTGGGCTATACTTCAGATGAAATTCTGACTGTAGTGAAGGCCCATGAGTCCGAAATGGGGGATATGTATTATAAAAAACTCAATATAACAGAGGAGTAGCTGAAAAACTTAAAAGATATGTTCAAAACTGTTCTTGTATTATTTCTTATACACTTATTCATACAATCTCATGCACAGCATGATATGACGATTTTACTGCCAGGAGAAAATCCCATTGGAAACTGGTTGGTCATTGATTCTTCGGAAGTCTTCACAGGAGATGACCTGTTTTATTTGCTCAATGGCGGGGCAGATGTTTACCTGGAGTATGGATTCCGCCAGGTTGCTGTCGCCCGCTATAAAAATCCGGAGGCCAACAAGATTCATGTCGAGATTTATGAAATGGAAGACGCAGAAGGCGCTTATGGAATATTCAGTCTGAACTCCCTTTCAACGGGAAAAAAACAAGACATTGGCGATCTTTCGTTTTTATATGACCATTACGTAGATACCTGGAAAGGGAATTACTTTATCCGGTGTCAGGTCTCCAGAAAAGATCCTGGAATAGCAGATACATTGTTGTTTTTTGCCCGTACAGTTGATCAAAAAATCGAGAGCTCGTCGAAAGTTCCCCAAATGGTTCATTTAATTGAATTTGATGAGATCGACCTCCATCAGGTCAGGTACATCCGTGGTCAGATTGCCCTAAGCAATATTTTTAATTTCGGTCATGGAAGTATTGCGGCTTTCGATGAGGGAGTTACAGGCCGGTTTAATGGCAATGCGCTCTTTATTTTTGCCTATAAAGATGAATGGAACCGCCGTGAATGGTTTGCCAGTGCCAATGGTAAAATGCAGATGAGTCGGTTTTTTTCGGATTTTGAATTTGTGGAGAACGGATTTACGGTAAAAGACAGGACAGGTAATCCTCTTTCATTCAAACCATATAAGCAGTTCATCATGGTGGTAAAAGGATTCGGTTGGGAGGAAGCAAAATCCTATTTTGATAAAATCATAACCAATGTCAATTGGGTTTACAGCGATTGAAGCATTCATCCTTCAATTCATACAATACAAATTAAACTGATTTTATTTTTTCTGTTTGCTGACGATATTTTTCAGTGGCCTGAACTCCCTGCGAATGGTTTCCCACCTGCCCGGATACATGGTCATCAGATTGGTGATCTTTGATTTGTGGTTAAACAGTGCATCAGAAATAGCAGGAGCAGTGATGGGATCAGGGCAATGCTGTCCAACATTGGTGCCTGTCATTTTCAGGTTATACGATTTCACTTTCAATGCGGCATCCTCTAACTTATCAAGCAAAGAAACCGTCCTGAAATATTTATCTTCATACTGCTCCGGTTCACCAGTGACAGGCTGGTGAATTGTCTTACCCTCATACTCAAATTGAAGGTGCCATTCCAGAATTTCTATATCCTCTTCCCGGCCAAAATAAAGGTTGTTTACATAGTGCAGGGTTCTTATGAGCATCTCCTCTAAAGCTTTAATATCGCCGGAATATGTTTTGATCACCTCCATTGCCCCGGTACTCAAAGAATAATGCCTCCCTGTTTTTGAAGACTCAGCAGCAAGGTGTTGCCTGCAAAGCTTGATAAGGCTCAGGCCATAATTCTCTTTCATACTCGTCATTTCCCTCTTTTGAGCCTCCGCTTTGCTGATCATACCAAAAGTTGCCTGGTTGTTTTCCAGCAAAACCTCCACATTTTTTTCATGCTGTTCAATAAATGCTTCCAGCATATTTCTCATCAAAAACGCAATGATCGTTTTATTGTCTGTTGTTAAATGGTTTATAGAATTTGTAACACCAAAATTACCCGGATTTTCATTCAGATAAAGAAAAACGAGGGCAGCAGAAGTCAGTTTTTTTTGTGGTAGCCTGATTAGCAAAACCACATTTTGTAATTCGGAGAAAATGTCGAGCGCGGGTGATCGCCCACCTGAGTCTATGTCAAAGGGAAGGTTTTTACGGCTGTACCAGTCGTAAGGAGTCTTATCATTCATATATTTCCTGAGCAAAGGCAAAATACCTTCAAGATTTAGTCTTTTTGTGGTGTAGTTTCTGTTCTTCTTTTCAGAGAGAAGTCCCTCGACACTATGGTCTTCAGATTTACTGTACACGGTGATTACCTTTTCTATTCCCGGTAGCAACGAGGATATCCAGTCATGCAGACTGATCATTGGATGCTGTATGAATGTGAAGATACCCATTTCCAGATTTTTAAGCAAAATTAAGATAATTTAAGTCACTCTGATATATTTTTAAGAAAGTTTTTAAGATATTTATTAACTTTTTTAAGTTACTTAAATTTTTTAATAAGCAACTTAATTATTCACTTAATAACAAAAATACGACTTAAATATCTTGATTTGCAGGTCATTTAAAAAGTAATATTGCAAGCGAAAGTTTAATAATCTTAAGAGAAAGTCAGATAATTGAAAATAATTATTAAGATAATATTTAAGATACGATGAGAAGTGAATTTTTTAATCAAGTCAGAGAAAACCGTCAAAGGTTCTACCAACAATTAAACCAAGGGGCGGATGTTGCCCAGAAATCATTCCCAGGATGTTTAGAAGTGGAAAAGTCCTTTAGCACGAGCACTGCCATTTCTCTGCCGAAAATCCGTATTGTAATACCTGAATTTCCATTCCAGGCAAGCTGTGATAAAACAGCCGTGCTTTTCAACAGGGTTTATAAAATTTTGAAACAATATGGTCATCAAGCAAAGAAGTTAACGGAAAGATCAGCATCCATCCTGGGCAGGGAGTTCAATAAAGGGTACCACAAAACAAGTGGTGTGCTTGGAAAATATGCTGAGCAATTCCAAATGTTTATTTACAAAAGCCTGATTGAATTTTTTGAAGACGAAGAAACTGAGGCAGAGTACAAGGTTAGCCAGAACAGGTCTGATAATAACCGAAGGGTAGCAGCATCGGTAACTGAATCCAAAAATAATCTTAAAAAATATCCTTTGAGCAGTAGCTGGGTCGACAGGTTTTTAGCGAAAATCCTTATCGGTTTGGAATTGGATGATTTTCAACTACATCCGATTGATATAAAAAATAAGGAAACAGAACTCAAAAACTCAGCAACGGAGAAGAAGTTTTACTACAGGACTTTCCGCCTTTTAATCTCAAAGGTAACAACCTTTGTTCAACTTACCACTAAATTCAATCCTTTTAATTTATTAAGAAGAGATCTCTCAGGAAGTATCAATAAGCTAATCTGAGAGGTCTATAACGTGGATCCTTGTCTTTTTTATTGCCCCCGTAAAAGAAATCTGCCCGTCATCAGGGTGAATATTACCTCATATAACCAATTTGATCATCTGCAACCTACATCCGTTGAATCATAACCCGAGCTAGCAGTGCAACAGTGAGAATCTATTATTGATTTCACCGGTTCAATTCAAAAAAAAAATCTATCTTTGATGGCTTGCAGTTGAATCTTTTGCTGTATGCGCTTTGGAAATTTTTAATTAAATTCTTATCATTTATGACAGATCAGGAACAACAAATCAGGAATTTAATCATCCTGTTAAAAAAACATCAGAAGACCATCATCATTGGGTTCATTTCATTTTTGGTACTTGTTACGGCTCTTAAGACAGTTGGCCCGGAAGAGGAAGGTGTTGTGCTCTTTCTTGGAAAATACAACCGCACAGTTGATCCGGGACTTAATTTTATTGTTCCGTTTGGAGTTGAAAAGATGTACAAAATTCCGGTTCAACGACAATTGAAACATGAATTTGGTTTCAGAACAACTTCACCAGGCGTAAGGACAGATTATGCAAGGCGCAGTTTCACCGACGAATCGTCCATGCTGAGCGGAGACCTTAACATGGCAGATGTAGAATGGGTTGTGCAGTACAGGATTGTTGATTCATACCAATATCTTTTCAGGGTAAGAAATGCGGAGAAAACCCTTCGGGATATGTCGGAATCAGCCATGCGGAAAACTGTTGGTGATCGCACAGTAAATGAAGTACTTACAGTAGGCAGACAGGAAGTTGCATCTAGTGTTGAAACGCTGTTACAAAAGATGTGTGATGAATATGAAAATGGTATCCGGATTGACCAGGTGGTATTGCAGGATGTAAATCCTCCTGAACTGGTTAAACCCTCCTTCAATGCCGTAAACCAGGCACAACAGGAGAGGGAAACGCTTATAAATCAGGCAGAATCAGAATATAACCGTGTAATCCCACGGGCAAGGGGAGAGGCTGAGGAAACTATTCAGTTGGCTATGGCTTATGCACTTAACCGGGTTAATATTGCTACAGGCGAGGCTGAACGATTCAGTATACTTTATCAGGAGTATTCAAAAGCCCCTGAGGTGACTAAAAAGCGGATGTATCTTGAAACGCTTGAGAGAATTTTACCCAAATTAGGGAACAAGATCATTGTAGATGAAAAGGGAAATAATGTACTTCCTCTATTAAATATTGATAACCAAAAAATTAAATAACAATGGGCACAAGAAATATAATCATTATCATTGCAGGAATCCTCTTTGTTTTCCTTGTCGCAGGAAGTATTTTCATTTTGGATGAAACCCAGCAAGCCATCGTTACACAGTTTGGAAAACCTATAGGCGATCCAAGAACCGAACCTGGCATGAACTTCAGGGTGCCGCTGATACAAAAAGTGCAGTATTTTGATAAACGTTACCTCGAATGGGATGGAGATGCAAACCAGGTTCCAACCCGCGATAAGAAATTCATATTTGTTGACACATATGCCCGGTGGGAAATTACCAATCCTTTGCAGTTCTTCATTCGCCTGAGAGATGAAAGATCTGCCCAATCACGACTCGACGATATCCTGGATGGAGAGACCAGGAATGCGGTAGCGAGTCATGATCTTCTGGATATTGTGCGTTCAACAAACCGCACCCCGGAAGTTTATGAGGATTATTATGAAGATCTTGAAATACTTGAGGATATTTCCGTTGGAAAAGATAGAATTGAAGCCATGATTCTTCAGAAAGCCAACGAAAGAACGTCTGACCTGGGTATTCGGATTCTGGATGTGCGGTTTAAAAGGGTTAACTATGTCGACGAAGTGCGTAACAGGGTTTACGACCGTATGATCAGCGAACGAAACAGGATAGCCGATCAATTCAGATCAGAGGGACAGGGAGAGGCCAGAAAAATTGAGGGCAATAAGGAGCGCGATCTGGCCCAGATTCAATCCGAAGCCATCCGTGAATCAGAAATTATCAGGGGCAAAGCTGATGCTGAAGCCACAGCCATATATGCTTCGGCTTATAACAGGAACGCCCAGACGAGGGACTTGTATACCTTCCTGAAGTCTATGGAGACCCTTGAAAGATCCCTGGACGAACAAACGAGCGTCATTTTATCCACTGACAGCGAATTGTTTAAATTTCTGAAAAAGGGTAATTGATCTTTCTTCTGGGTTAAACTTGATATTTCGAGACAATCTAAGACTTACCAGAATGTCTTATAATTAATATTATGTTAAATATCTATTTTGATAGTAAAGGGACACAATTTTATCAGCGTCCCCTATTCTTCTTTCTCTTTCTCTTTATTTTTTATTCATCGTGTTCATGAATTTTTTGATCAACTTCTTTAAGTTTATCTATCATGTTCAACCGTGTATAGATTTCTTTCAATGAAACAAGTGTTGCCATATCCTCCGGATCGATCTCATGCGCTCTTTCAAGATAAGGCAACGATAAATGCAAATAATTATCCGATTCTGTTTTCATTCCATCATATTGTTTCACTTCATTCAGCGGCAATTCATTGGCAACAGTAATGATTGCAGCCGCTTTGTTAACATACAGTGCTCCCATATTGTAATTCGGATCAAAGTAATCAGGATCAATTTCTATTGACTTATTATACGCTACAACAGATTTATCGAAATAGTCTTTTCTCGTCTCTTCTGACCTGGTGGTATCATCAGCCAGTTCGTTATACTTGGCCCCTATTGCGAAGAATATGCTGGCGTTTAAAGTATCAATTTCAGCAGCTTTCGTCAGATTATCCAGTGCTTCCTCCGTCATATCTTCACCGAGGAAAAGATTTGTTTCATTGAGTAGAAGGTTAAAGTCTTCGGGAAATCGTTGCCGCCCTATTGCATAAATCCCGATGGCCTTTTTTAAATCTTTATCCTGTGTGTAATAGATATTGGCAAGCGATGAATAAATTCCACTCTGATTATATTCCATTTCGACAAGTTTTTCAAGATTTTTCCGGGCCTTCTCCCAATCTTCACCGAGTTCAGCAGCCAAACTGACAAAATAAATACTGGTTGTGTCCGAGATTCCTGCTTCAGCATAAATATTGAATGCCTTCTCAAAAGAGTTTGCTGCAGCGTCAAATCTACCCGTAGCTGCATCCTTTTCACCCTCTTCCAAAGCCAATAATCCATCATTAAACAATTCTGCACCCTTGTTAAAAAAGGCCTCTCCAACAATGGGCATAAAACTGCGGATATCATCGGTATAACGGTTTTTATCATCAAGCTCAACACCATCATCGCCGAGTATAACCAGACCCACGACAAGGATTTTCACGCCAGTTTTCCAT
>JBLRXC010000150.1:0-7898 GCA_047920975.1 Bacteroidales bacterium
TCTCCATAATCGGCCAACCCGTTGTTGTTACCGGCGGCATCGTTGATTGTGTGGGAATGGTAAGTCACATAAGGTCCGCTTGGTGCTGTTACAAGCACATTGGCCGAATAACGGTAATAATTTTGTTTGGTGACTGTTACAATCATTGTACTTCCTGCATTTTGCGGTATGATGGGAACGGCAACCGGAGAACCTGTGCCGGTGGCAGTCCCAATGATCTCTCCGTTAACCGTCAAAGCGATCAGTGCTCCGGTATTTGCAGTCACCGGAAAACTGTTTGTCCCGCTCAGTATCACGGCAGCGTGGTTCACTAACAGGTTCTGAGGCATTTCTGAATAAACTGTCGTAAAAGCATCCCCGTGATGGTGGAACAGATGGTAGGTTACCTGCTTGTTGCTGGTATTGTAAGGCCACGAGGAGGCTGCGAGGAAAATCTTACCGGCAGCATTGCCAAAGGCCGGCAACACATCACGCGAAGGGGGTGTTGTGCCATAATCCGGCATAAAAGCAGGCCACATGTTGTCCATCAGCCCCCATACATACGTATCATTGACAAATGAATAGGAGACTTCGGAAGCAGCAGTAACGCCAAGTGCACCGGAATTCTGGCCGTTATAGGTGTACCGGTGAAATTTTTCGGTAAAACATTCACCCGAAATATTATATTTTCCTGTCAGGCAGTTGATCGAAAATATCCACGGAAGATCGGTATTCGTGAGGCCATCGATATTGGAAGAAGAATAGGAGGGCTCACCCCATCCATATTCATATCCGTGATCACGGTGCATCAGCATGAATGAGCCGTTGTTGATCGTATTGTTGATCATGGTTGCATTGCCTCCGGTCCAGCCTCCCAGCGTTGAGGGGGAGGATGGAATGTATCCAAGTCCGGACGGGCCGAAATAGTTTACGACTGTGGAAGTATTGGCTGCCGTTGACCAGGAGGTCCCGGGTGTACCGCTGTATATTTCATTGATCCTCACCGGATTTTTCCCCTGCTCATTTTTCCAGAAACCACCAACAGTCTCCGCACATATCTGGAACCATCTTTCAGTCTGCCAGCCACATGCAGTAATAGGATTGTTATAGTATGCCGGGTTGGTCGGCGGTGTACGTTCATGCTTCAGGAATTTTGTCACCATGGTTTGCAACTGGGTTGCATTCTGGGCAGTCATCCTTGCAAAGACAATATCCGGGAGGTTATTTCCGGTAACATCAGCATAGATGTTGTCGGAAACGCAATAACTGTTATAGATCGGAGAAACAACGGTGTTGCCTGTGGTTCCGTGGTCGCCTATCAGTAAAACAGCTGCGGGTGGAATATCCCAGGTGTTATAGGCAGTGTTCACATAATTCTCAATGGCTGTGGTGGTATTTCCGCCAATGGCTGCCGTCGTCACTACCCCTGTTTTTATCCCCTGCAATGTCCTGAAGTTTTTGATTGAATCGGCCCAGGCAAGAAATTGAGGGTCGTTGGGGCAGATGATCAGGTATTCATAATCCGGCGATTTACCGGACCCCGGTTTTTTAATGTAATCTATATCCGGAATGATTTCAGGATTCAGCACAGCATCTTTTACCAACGGATCCCACCAGCGGCTGCGCAACCTGTCATCACCAACGGTTTCGCTGCCTCCGGCAAAGGTAATTTCCAGGTCAATATCCCTGTAAATATGCAGTTCCTTAGTAACCGGATTGTACTGAAAGGGTGTTATGGCCAGAACCACCACATCAATTCCCCTGAGCTGCGAAGGTTCTGACAGAATCACCGGTTCAGCCGGGTAAAAGGCATTTTTTGAATAAATGTCACTGTTTTTCTGATATTTCAATGGTCCGTTATCTGTATCCAGGGGAATCACCGGAGCCGGGGCTATTTCCTGGTTTGTGAGGGTCTCCACGCGCATGGATTTGATATGAACCGAAGCGGTTGAACCCCGGGGTATGGCTATGAACCGGCTGTGACAGGGCAGGTCGGGTGCACCGGTTTCATTGGGAAGAAAGACACCGGGAATCTTAACGGATGAATAAGCCGCGCCATCCATATCTACTTCAGGAAAGTACACCTCAGTAAGCGAATAGGTTATTTTCACTCCCGCCGGACTTTGATCATGCAACGTAATCCCATGATCTCCCCAGCCATCATGATATTGAAGCGATTGTGAAAACCCGGTTTGAGCAATGACAACAAACAATGCTGACACCATCAATTTTTGAATGCTCTCTTTCATAACAGGAATTTTAAAGATTTGAATAAATCGACCTTTTTTAAATAGTTTGAAGGGGTAAATTTATAGGCAATTGTCAAATTACACAAATTCCCGCGTAATTTATAATGAATATAAATAAAATGCCCTGATCCTGGATTGAAGTAAGTCTATTCAATTCAATAGTACACTGATCTATTATGATGAAACTGATTTTCACTGATTTTTTTTCAGGATCAAATCATAGCCGATCATAACAAATCAGTCCAATCAGTGTTCTATTCAGCTCAATAAACAACAATTTCCTACATTTGCCGATCATTCAAGGTTTCATGATTGTGAATCCCTTAAAACAACTTGCCGGACAAACAGCCATTTACGGACTGGGTACCATCGTCCCCAGGCTGCTGAACTACCTGCTGGTACCTTTCTATACCCGTATCATGCTGCAGAGCGAATATGGGATCGTTACAGAACTCTATGCCTACATGGCATTTTTCCTGGTGCTGCTGCTCTACGGGATGGAGACTACCTTTTTCAGGTATGCCGAGAAGGAGCAACAGCCTGAAAAAGTTTATGCCACATCACTCCTGAGTATTTTCAGCACATCCATGGTTTTTATCCTGCTGGTGCTGATATTCTCGGGTCCGTTTGCCACTGCATTGCGTTACGGCGACAGATCGGTCTATATCATCCTGGCTGCCCTCATCGTTGCCATTGATGCTTTCACAGCCATCCAGTTTGCATACCTGCGTCAGCAAAACAGGGCTATCCGGTTTTCGGTCATCAAAGTCACTGTTGTTGCCATCAACATCCTGCTGAATCTTTATTTTATCTGGTTCTGTGAGATGGTTTATCAGCAGAATCCCGAATCACCCTGGCTGGTCCTGTTCTTTCCGGGTTACCGGGTGGAGTATGTGCTCATTTCCAACCTGGTGGCAAGCCTGTCCGGCATTCTGATCCTGTTGCCCACACTTTTTAAGACCCGGATCACTTTTGACTTCGGTTTGTGGAAAAGAATGCTGATTTATGCATTTCCGCTGCTGATTGTGGGCATTACCGGAATGATCAACGAGGTTTCGGATAAGATCATTTTTAAGTTCCTGGTAAGGGTCCCCGAAGGGACTCCGGATCCTGTCAATTATATCCTGTCGCAACTGGGTGTTTATGGCGCTAATTTTAAGATAGCAGTGCTCATGACCATTTTCATACAGATGTTCAGATATGCTGCCGAACCCTTCTTCTTTGCACAGGCCAGAGAGCTGAATGCCAGACAGGTTTATGCCGATGTGATGAAGTATTTTGTCATTTTTGGCCTGCTGATCTTTTTGGGTGTGACCCTTTTTCTGGATGTTTTCAAATATTTCATCGGACCTGAATACTGGGAAGGACTTCACATTGTACCCATCGTGCTGCTTGCCAACCTGTTTCTGGGGGTTTTTTTCAACCTTTCAGTCTGGTATAAGCTCAACGACCTGACCCGTTACGGGGCCATGATTGCACTGGGTGGGTCGGTGATTACAATTGTCATGAATATTCTACTGGTGCCGGCTTTCAGTTACCTCGGCTCTGCCCTTGGCCACCTGGTGTGTTATCTGTTCATGATGATCTTTTCGTATTACCTTGGGCGAAAATTTTATCCTGTACCGTATGATCTCCGGAGGATTTCAGTTTACTTTTTCCTGGCGATGCTGCTGTTTTTCATCTTTCACATGGCATTTCCGTCCGGTCAGGCGTCCAGATTTCTGCTGGCTGCCGTGTTGTTTTTCTCTTTTGTCGGGGTGGTTTTATATCTTGAGAGACCTCACCATCCAGAAAAAACGGCCTGATAAAAATTTCGTACGTTCGCCCAAAACAGAAAAAACGGCCTGAGTTCTTAAACCCAGACCGTTTAATGCCCATGACTTCAATGAAGGTCAGATCTTCTTCATCAATGCAAGCAGGTTGAATCCGATCTCAGTGATGGCATAGAGAAAAGGGTTGTTGATCCGTCCGAACCGCCCGAAATTCACCAGCTCGCCGCCAAATTTTGATTTGAACTCCCTGACCCCGTAATCTTTACCGGGGATACCTACACCCATAAAATCGAATGTTTTGATGATGTTCCGAAAAGCGTATTCAATGGCAGCCCAGGTTGCCAGGACACTGGGATATTGATTTTTATATTCCTGGTCCAATCCGCAGACATACCATTCGTAAATCACCTGATCTTCGAACACCGGCGATAAGATACCGCCAATGACTTTATCCCCGTATTTCACCAGTTTCACAACTCCCAGTTTACCTTCGCACGATTGCAGGTAAAAATTGTAGAAAAAGGAGTACGAAGGCAGCGGCTTCTTTACCTTGCGCTTATAAAGATCATATAATATGGCATAAAATGCTTTCATCTCCGTTTCATTGGCCGGAGCTTCAATCCTTGCTCCGGAGTCAAGTCCTTTTTTCACCTGCCGCAATTTACTGGTGCTGATCCTTTTTCGGGCATCTGTTTCGGAGGTCGTATCTACCAGATAATTCAGTCTTTCAAGGTATTTAAAGCCATAATCTGCAAAAACATTCCTGACTTTGGATTGATCGGTGAAATTTCTGAACTGGATAAATACCGATCTGTTTTTCACGCGTTTGATCAGTTCATCCAGCATTGACCCCAGCAGTCGGTCAGGGTCAGGAAAATCAGGATGCAGGAGGGGCCCTCCGTAAACCACTGTCCGCGATGAGAGAAAGCCGAAAGGGCCTGAAAATTCGCGGATGATCACGGCAAGCAAAACGCCGGCTATTTCCTTTTCAGCCCCGGCTATAATCAAAACAGGGGTGAAATTTTCTGCAGCTTCAAAAAGGGTGTACATCTCCGGTGACTGAAACACATTGCTTCCGGGATGGGTTGCTACAAATTCCTGCCACTTGCTGATGCCCCCTTCCGGCATTCCGGTGGTGATTTGAATGTCCATGGTTCTGTAATTATGCCTGGTTTATCTGTTTTTCTTTTGAACAATATACCGCTTCACCTGGTTTTTTAAGTTCTGAAACACCAGTTCCCACAACCAGTGAACGGGATTGTTTGTCCATCGCTGCGGATGGAAGGTGAACATGATCCGGTCGGGCAGATGACCATTTTCTGCCGCCCGGATGATCTGGGAAGTAGTATGAAAAACCGGAAATCTTGATTGACCGGCTGCTTTCGGTTGTTGGCTAATATCCTGCCTGTTCGGATTCATCTTGTCAGATGTGCCAATATTCACCTTATCCCGTATGCTCATGCTCTCCCCGTCCCAGCGCCTGCCGGTATCGGTCAGATAGCACACATCGCTGAAATCAATATCAAAATAGGGTTCTCCAATGATTCCCCGGTCGCGGTATTTGTATTTTTTCCAGATCGCTTTGTTGTCATGGGGTGATCTTGGACTGCCGTGCATACAAATCGTCTTTACAGGATATAGTTTCCTGAAATGATCCAGGTTGCTGTCAAAGATTTTAATGGCTTCGTCCATCAGCTCTTCCTCTGTCAATGCCGAACCCCGAACGCTCAACTTCGATGCGGCCAGGTCCATTTCCTCATAATGGTAACCGATTTCATGCCCCATGGCTGCAATATCCAGGATCACCTTTTCATCAAAGCTTTGCGGCACCATCCTGAAGTAGTAGGTTCCTTTGACACCGGCTTCGTGCTGTATTTTCGCGAACCTCAGTGAATTCAGCTTTTTTGCATCCACATCATGGCGCAGTATGATGACCTTTTCTTCCGGTTTGTCAAGAAATTCAGCAAACGTCTGAAAGCTATACCCCTGATTCTTCAGGGCTTCAAGAAGTTGTTGATATTTGTAAACAGTGAAGTCCATATATTTTCATTCTTTTCTGCGTAAATCAGCGAAATCAGCGAGAGCCTTCCTTCAATGCCCCGCAAAGGCACATCGTTGCAAAGTTTTTGAACCACATAGGCAGATAGGACACATAGATTAGGTCACCATAGTGCATTCGAGTCATGTTCGGATGACCTTCTTCAAGCGACCTTTATATTTCAATCTCCCCGTCTCCCAATCACCCCGTCCTCTCTCTAAACTCTCCGCTCTCCGCCTACTTCTTCTGCCTTTAGCTTTTAGCCTTTGGCCTTTAGCAAGTTCCTGCAATCCCGCAATGGTGGGACTTCGCTCTGCTCAGCAATTCAGCCATTAAACCATTGCCTATTGCATACTGCAAACTGCCCACTGCCTGCACTGAGCGTCTTGCATTGAGCGGAGTCGAAATGAGTCCGAAGTGCCAACTGCCTTCTTTTCATGGCTCTCCGCTCACCTCAAAAACACCACTGCGCCCAGCAGTACCCCCAGATTATTGGCGATCAGATCGTTGATATTGAATGCCCTGTAGGCCAGGAAATATTGAACCAACTCCGTTGAAGAGGCAAACAGCAAGCCCGCCAAGATAAGGGCAAGGGTTTTGACCGGTACGGTTTTAAAGCTCCAGTTGCTGACCATCCGTAATAAAAAGACCCAGGGCATGAAGATGACAAAGTGCAAAATGTAATCCATGCGGATTGAAATGACATAGATATTGTTGATGACAACAACACTATTGCTTAAAGGCAAAACAGCCAGGAGTAATACTATAATCGTGTATGTATAGAATAATATGCGGTAGTGTTTTGGAGTTATTTTCATGCTTGTTTTTTCCAGGTATTAAAAAAATCGTACTGGTCTTTCATGGCATCCACACTGCCGGGATAATTTTCGGTAAACCACACCAGGAAAGCACTGACATCGATATTCTCCTCCAGCATTTTCTGCCTTCGACGCTCCCATTCCCCCTGCAGGTTTTCCATAGCAAGCAGTTCATCTGTTTTCAGGAGCATCTGTTCAAAATCTTCCGGTAAAAAAGCGTAGCACAATCCATATTTCCGCTCCAGATCGTTGGGCACAGATAACCTGCCGGCAAAGGTGTTGCATTTCAGGGCCGGTGTTCCCAGCACGGCAGCTTCAGAGGTCATCGTCTGGCTTTCACCCACATACATTTTTGCAAAAGCGAGGACAGAGTGCATCTGCCAGGGACTTGTCGTGAGACTGTATGATGCAAATTCCGGATCAATACCGGATTCGGAGGAGATAAAAACCCTTCCTTTCCCTTCCAGTTTTTTCACCAGGATCTTTTTCTGCTCAAACGACATCCCGCCTTCGCCGATATCATGATGGGCTTTGAATGAATTAAACCTTACAATGAAATAGTCGCTTTTGCCGGGCAAACCCAACCATTCAAATACCCTGTCATCGGGTTTGAACCGGTTGGGGTGCAGATAAGCCAGTTCATGAAACCCCGGGTAGGTGAGATGATTTTCTCCCCTGTTTTCATGCGCGAGAGATGAGGGTGTGAGGATAACAGAAGCTTTGTTGGCATACCGTGCAAAGACCGGTGTCACCGCCATGTCGTCATCATCAAAACCGATGGATTTCATCTTCGTGAATTTCGAGACGATCGGGAGGTTCATCGAGACACCCAGTCCAAGCGCCGGTTTGTGCTTTCTGACATATCTGATGGTTTTAAGCAGGAATACCGGCTGGTAAAGAAACTTCGCGATCAGTCCCTTTCGTTTCGGCCCCATGCTGACATATTTCAGCCCATAGAAATCTGCCAGCCGTTTGATCACCGGATCTGATTTGATCAGGAACACTGCCTGGTGGCCATTGTTTCCCAGTTCCGCTGCCAGGT
>JBLRXC010000151.1:0-7844 GCA_047920975.1 Bacteroidales bacterium
ATAATCAACCATTGTACTAAAAAAGATCAGTGAAAGAAACCGCCAGTCCCACCATCCATAGAAAATATAACTTGAGGCAATAATGAGAAAGTTTTGCCATTTCAGATTCCGGTTCACAACAAACCAATAAAATATGAAAACTATGGGAAGGAATATTGCAAAATCGATCGAATTAAAAAGCATAATTACAGTTTATCATTCTGAACCGGATGATTCGCCAAAAATAAAAAAAGAGAACCGATTCTCTGTCTTAAAGATTTTCAATGTATGATCATGTTCTCGGCTACCAATAACTAGCTTATACGGAAATTTATCAGAAGCCTTACACAAAAAATTGATTTATCAGATTTGAGTTACCCTAAAACCCGGTGCAGATAATTTTGCTACAAAGTTGACTTTTCGATCAATTCGGTCAACCGCTCAAAATTCTGCTTTTTCATGCAATCAAAATGTCCTTTTGGACAACTCCAATAGCCAAGTTTTGAACAGGGCCGGCATTTGAGGCCAGGCACTTCAAGGATATTTGATTTATGCTCCTCACCAGGCATATAAGGGCTCATGCCAAACTCAGGGATGGTGTTTCCCCACAGGCTGATGATCTCTTTTTTGAACGCTGCGGCCATGTGCATCAGCCCGGTGTCATTTGTGATGATCTTATCTGCCTGATTTACAATTGAGGCCGACTGGTTGATGTTAAATTTACCGCATGCATTGTAAACCCTTTCCCCGACTGCGTTCGATATCCTGTCACCCTTTCCTGTATCTTCGGGCCCTCCAAGGAGGATGAAGGTTTTGTTTGTTTTGAGGCAGATATCAATGATCTGCTCTTCCGGGAAAATCTTTGTCTGATGTTTGGCACCGATCATCCAACCGATATAACCAGCCCGGTGGATAACAGGTAAAGAATTCAGGTCAACTTCATCTTTGTCAGGAATAAAATAATCCAGCCCCTGGGAATCATTTTTCACTCCAAATGCTGCCAATGCGCTAAAATAACGGTCAACAATATGAACCATTGGTAAACGATTAATTTTAAGGTTCACGATCAACCACTTTTCAAAATTGATTTTGTTGAATGAGGTTGAGGGTTTTCTGAGATTCAGGATCACAGAGCGCGATCTGAGGTTCTTGTGCAGGTCAACGATATGGTCATAATTCTCTTTTTTCAGATCATCCAGAACCTCGCTGATCTGTTTCTGTATTGAAAAAATCTTTTCAAGGTAAGGATTGGCTTCAAGTATTGTTGCATACTGCTTTTTTGTCAGGTAATGAATTTCGGCATCCCGAACCTGGGTTTTCAGGCAACGAATCAAAGGCGTTGTAAGAACAATGTCGCCAATGGAACTGAAACGGATGAAAAGGAATTTCTTCAATATCAACTGCGCTTAAAGTGCAAAAGTCGGGATTTTTTTTAGTTGAATCCAAATCTTTCAAAATCCATATATGGCGCTGTGATTAAAACAATTCCCTATTTTTGCCATATGGTTTTTACTGATACCCATACGCATCTCTACCTCAACGCTTTTGATGATGACCGACAGAAGATTGTGCAAAAAGCCATTCGTCAGGGCGTTTATTATATGCTGCTGCCAAACATCGACAGTAAGTCTGTGGCAGGGATGCTGGCACTTTGTGAAGATTTTCCGGCTCACTGCTTCCCTATGATGGGACTGCATCCCACCTCAGTGAAAGAAAATTTCAGGGAAGAACTCGATGTTATCACTGAGTGGCATGAGCGCAAAGCATTTATTGCAGTTGGAGAAATCGGTATTGATTTATACCGGGATAAAACGTTTGTGAAAGAACAGGAAGAGGCTTTTTGTTATCAGATCGAACTTGCGATCCGAAAAGATCTTCCCATTGTGATCCACTCCCGGGATTCCTTTGATAAGATTGTTGAAATTCTCCATGATTACAAGGGCACAACATTGAGGGGTGTTTTTCATTGTTTTACAGGAACCTTTGAGCAGGCAAGACTTGCCATTGATCTTGGTTTTTATTTGGGTATCGGAGGTGTTGTCACATTCAAAAATTCCGGATTGGAATATGTTCTGACAGAATTAGGACTACAACATCTTTTACTGGAAACCGATTCACCCTTTCTGGCACCCGTGCCTTTTCGCGGAAAGCGTAACGAAAGCTCCTACATTCATCTCATCGCCTCAAAGATCAGTCAGATCAAAAATATTGACAGGGAAGAAGTTGCACGGATTACCACTCAGAATGCCTTAGATTTGTTTAAATTTATCAAAGATGAATGAACGTCCATCTGTTTTAATCATCAATACCGGCGGTACCATCGGCATGATGCTGGATCAGAAGACTGGTGCATTGAAGCCTGTTGATTTCGATAATCTTTTTGACCTGGTTCCAACACTCAGGCTTTTCAATTACCAGATTGACAATTACTGTTTTGATCCGTTGATGGATTCTTCCAACATGAATCCCGGTTTCTGGGCAGACCTGGCTGCCATCATCGAGAAGAAATACGAATTGTACGATGGTTTCGTTGTGATGCATGGCTCTGACACCATGGCATATACCGCATCAGGACTCAGTTTTATGCTTCAGAACCTCAATAAACCGGTGATTTTAACCGGTTCGCAGTTACCACTGGGAATGATCCGGACCGATGGCAGGGTAAATCTGATCACCGCAGTAGAAATTGCAGCTGCTAAAGAAGATGATACTCCCATTGTACCTGAAGTCTGTATTTGCTTTGAAAACCAGCTTTTTCGGGGGAACCGGACACATAAATTCAACGCTCAGAATTTCCAGGCCTTCCGGTCATTCAATTATCCACCCCTGGCCAATGCGGGTGTTGTATTGGAATACAACAGGGCTGCCATCCAAAAACCCAATTTTAAAAAACTGAAGGTCTATCAAAAATTTGACCCGAACATAGGCATTCTAAAACTTTTACCCGGTATTTCACAAAGCTTTGTGGAAGCCATTCTGACCACAAAGGATTTAAAAGCCATCATTCTTGAAACCTATGGTTCGGGTAATGCACCTGATGATGATTGGTTCCTGACCCTCTTGCGGGATGCTATTTCAGGTGGAAAGATCATTTACAATGTAACACAATGTCAGGTTGGTAAGGTGGAGATGGGCAAATATGAAACCAGCATCCGGTTAAAGGATATTGGTGTGATCAGCGGAGGTGATATTACGACTGAAGCTGCCGTGGCCAAACTGATGTTTTTGTTGGGAAATTTTTCTGACCGTGATCAAATTAATAACCTGCTTATGGTTTCTCTGGTCGGGGAAATGACCACATAGAAAAAAAAGTTTAACCTTGATACATATGATTTTTTTTGTACTTTCGCCCCGAATAATAAATCAAATACTTAAAGGGCGCAAATGACTTAACAGGAGAGGTGACCGAGAGGTTTAAGGTGCACGCCTGGAAAGTGTGTGTTCTGTGTGAAACGGAACCGAGGGTTCGAATCCCTCTCTCTCCGCCAGATGACAATAAAAGAGAAACAACTTGAGTTTAGAAATTTTAAATCAATAAAAAACAATGAAAAAATTAGTTGCTTTTTTTACGTTAGCAGGACTGTTAACCTTTGGGATTAATCCCATTGTAACTGCACAGGATGAGGTTGGAGCAGTGGAAGAGATGGTTGAAGATACAAGCCAGGTTGAAGAGTACTATGAGGAAGAAACTACTACCGTCATGATGCCAACCGAACCTGATGAGCCAAAATCTTTCCACCAGGTTTTAAAAGAGAAATTCATTGAAGGCAGCCCCGGATTTATGGGAATTGTTCTGTTAACCCTTATTCTTGGTTTGGCTTTGTCCATTGAAAGGATCATCTATCTCAATCTTTCGACCACGAACACCCAAATGTTGCTCAACAAAGTAGAAACTTCACTGGAAAATGGCGGCGTTGAAGCAGCCAAAGAGGTTTGTAAGAACACCCGTGGACCAGTGGCAGGTATTTTCCTTCAAGGGCTTGACAGGATCAACGAAGGGCTCGACATCGTTGAAAAATCTATCATTTCCTATGGTGGTGTATTGATGGGCCGGCTGGAAAAAGGCCTTAGCTGGATCGCTTTGTTCATAGCCCTTGCTCCCATGCTTGGATTTATGGGAACAGTCATCGGTATGATCATGGCCTTTGATATGATTGAAGCTGCCGGAGATATTTCCCCTACCATCGTGGCCGGAGGTATTAAAGTGGCTCTTTTGACAACTGTATTCGGGTTGATTGTAGCCATTATCCTGCAGATTTTTTACAACTATCTGGTTGCCAAAATCGACAGCCTTGTGAACGATATGGAAGACAGTTCCATTACTTTCGTTGATATTCTGGCGAAACATACAAAAAAATAAGAAAACATGGATAAAACTATTCATCTGATATTCAGAATCGTTTCTATTGTATTGATTGCGCTGGCTGTTGTATTCCAGGTTATTGTGCTATCAAGAAAAGAAGAGGCCCTCATAACAGGTTCCGTTATTGACACCTATTCTGCAATTGCTTACGTAGCCCTTATCCTTGCAGCATTGCTGGCTATTGCATTCCCTTTAATTCATATGATCCGGAATCCGAAAAGTTCAATCAAAATGCTCATTTCAATTGTGGGTCTGGTTATTGTCGGGATTATTTGTTACTCCATTTCAGTCAATACGTTTGATGAAATCCGGCTGATAGAATTGAAGACTACTGCAGAAGTATCAAAAACTGTTGGAGCAGCCCTCTATTTTACCTATATTGTTGGAGGCCTGGCAGTATTATCCATCATTTACTCCGGTGTTTCGGGATTTTTTAAATAATAAAGGAGGTCACTATGGCTAGACCAGTCAATGAAATCAATGCAGGGTCAATGGCAGATATCGCTTTTCTGCTTTTGATCTTTTTCCTTGTGACAACAACAATGGACATTGACACCGGAATAACAAGAATCCTGCCCCCTCCGCCTGAACCTGACATGGACATACAGGTCAGGGAGCGGAATATTTTCATGGTGTTGGTAAACCGGAATGACAGGCTATTGGTAGAGGGACAGCCGAGTGACATCTCTTTACTGAGAGAACAGGCCAAAGAATTCCTCAGAAACATAGATCTCAGAAGCCCGGAAACCGATGTAACCAAACCTGAGAAAAGAGAGGTATTCATACCAGCACTTGGTGGTACAGTATACATATCAAGGGGTATCATTTCGCTCAAAAACGACCGGGGAACATCCTACGACATGTATATCCAGGTACAAAATGAGTTAGCTGCAGCCATCCGGGAGTTGAGAGATGAAATGTCAAATGATTTTTTTGGAATGCGATTCTCACAACTGGGTGACGAAGAGAAAATACGGGCTATCCAAAGGGCTATTCCCGTAGCCATTTCGGAAGCAGAACCAGAAGATATAGGAGGAAAGTAATATGGCACGATTTAAGAAAAAAGGAGGAAAAGGTACCCCCAAAATTTCAACCTCATCGTTACCGGATATTATTTTTATGCTACTATTCTTTTTCATGGTAACGACCACTATGCGTGAAGCTACCCTGCTTGTAAAAGTAGCCCCTCCCCTTGCCTCAGAAGTCCAAAAACTGGAGCAAAAATCACTGGTTGATTACATCTACATCGGACCTCCATTCAGAAGAGAACTCGGAACTGATTCCAGAATTCAGCTGAATGACCAGTTTGCAACCGACATCCGTGACATCCGGGAGTTTGTTGAGTTGGGCAGAGCTAAACGTAATGAGGCTGACAGACAGCTGATTACGATTTCCCTGAAAGTGGACAAAGATACCAAAATGGGAATAGTCACTGATGTCAAACAGGAGTTGAGGCAGGTTGGCGCATTTAAGATAAATTATTCAACAGCAAGGAAAGCACAAAAAGATTTGTAAATACATTTCTTCCTGATCACCATTCCGGGCACTGAAATTTAAAAATACAAAGTATATCAAAGAAACAGGTTACATGTTTTGTAACTGTTTTATAACTTTGGTTATGATTTCTTCATCAGTAACCCTTATTTGGTATAAGGAACGAATAAACTTTCACCCCTTCCGGATGTCAAACGAATAATGCACTATTGTTTCAGTGCTTTATTGTAACGATCATTCACGACATTCCAGTTGACAATATTCCAGAAACCCTCAATGTAGTCACTGCGCCTGTTCTGATATTTGAGATAGTAAGCATGCTCCCAAACATCCAGCCCAAGGATCGGAATGCCCTGTTTTTCAACTACATCCATCAGTGGATTGTCCTGATTTGGTGTAGAGCTGATAAAAAGTGTTCCCTTTTGGTCAAGATTGAGCCATGCCCAGCCGGAACCAAAGCGGGTTGATGCAGCCAGACCAAATTGCTGCATGAAAGCATCAAAATCTCCGAATGCACTGATGATGGCTTGCATCAATTCATCTGAAGGTTCGCCACCTTTTCCTGCTGGAGCCATATTTTCCCAAAAGAGATTATGATTGTAATAACCCCCTCCATTGTTTCGCACATTTGTTGGTGCCTTGCTCATATGCCTGAAAATTTCATCGATTGACATCTTTTCCCATTCCGTTCCGGAAATCGCCTTTAGAAAATTATTGAAATACCCTTTGTGATGTCTGTTGTAATGTATATCCATAGTCATTTTGTCAATGAATGGTTCCAGGGCATCATAGGCATAGGGAAGCTCCATGAAGGAAAAGGACGGGTTACCACTTTCGGCAACAGGCCGAATGGCATCTACTTGTTGGGCAGACAGCAGTAAAGATGAAAAGACCATTGCCAGGGTCAGTGTTATTGTTTTCATGCTAAAAATGTTATTGTTTTTGTATGAGCAAAACAATCCATCTGGCTGGTTGTTCAAAATCAGGATGGTAATGCTTCCGGATTAAAAGGATGTTTATTGATCCGCAATAACAATTTCATCCGCAAAAATCCAGGCAGGCTCTCCTGCTCCAATATGCCATCCGGGACATACACGCCTGTTTTTAGCAATGACCTTGATAAATCTTGCTTTGGTTGAGAAACTGAGGGTGAAATTTTTAATGATAGTTCCTGCTTCTCTTTCCCCTACATCATTCAAAACGTTGCCAACAGGTTGGTATGTAATTCCATCCACAGAGACAAAATACTGAACTTCCAGCGGCATGAAAATCCATGAGTCCACATCCTGTAAAAATCCTGTTTCAATCCCGTTGATCAATTGAATACTGCCCAGGTCAACCACTGCATCCAGGTTAACTTCCTGATAACCCTGCCATGAGCCGGTTCTGAAGTTGAGTGGGCCCCTGATGAAATCAATCAGTGCACGATTACCTCCGGCTGAATATTGACTGGCATACGCAGTATTCAGGGTGATGCTTCTGTTGGCCGGTATTTTATAAAAAGTCGCTTTAAGCGCTGCACTGGGCGCTGAACCATCCTTCCATGCAAATGCTTTCAGGGTTTTAGTCTGATCAATGACAATAGGAACTGAAAAAATTTCAGAATCAGGATTGGGATCACTGCCATCGAGGGTAAAATAGATGATCGCATCCTGATCGGTACAGGCAAGCGAAATTTCAGTGGATGCAATAAACGTTCTGTCACCGGCAGCAACAAACGGTACCGGCACGATCAGGTGGTCACCGATGGTTGAGACTGGACGGTTCCTTTCGCCGGAACCCCATGTTTCAGAAGGCCTGGGTCCCATTGTAAATTCAAGTGTTCCTCCCCGCATGATATCTTCATGGCGGATATACGATCCAGGATGATCGGTACCATTCAGACTGACCGATTGCACATACCGGTTTTGGGTCGAATTGTCAGTAGTCCTGACAATAAATTGGTTTCCGTTTTCAAGTTCTATGGATACTTCTTCAAAAAGCGGACTACCGAGAACATAAACAGGAT
>JBLRXC010000152.1:0-7831 GCA_047920975.1 Bacteroidales bacterium
CTATGCTTTCGGGATCGGTCAGGATACAAGATATTTTAATGGTATACTCGAAAACCTGACCTTGCTCGGATTGCACCTCGAAGACCTGTTTATTGATAACCTGTTGCCCGGTTACCAGGAAATGGAGACCGGCGACAACAAGAATTTTGTAAAAAATGCCAGGATGGGAATTGCTGAGTTGCAGAAACGTTTTTCACGGGTGAAAGGCAGTAATAACCTGCCGGTATTCCTCACTTCGTACGACGTGTATATGGCGGTGATGAAAGAAGGTGAAAAACTTTATCCGGCTTCCGGTATCTACAAAATCCAAACCGAAATTCCCATCCCTGCCTCCAAAAACATGTTGGGTCGTCCGTTGATCCCTTTGTTTCGGCATAAAAAATATGAACTCAACGAGCATGAAGCATACAGCAATCATATCATAAAATATCTTTTTTGTTCATGTCCTACGGACAATATAAATTCTTTGGTCAAATAATTCTATTGATTTTGAAGCCCTACGGGCTATAGCTAACGAACATTCTTCTATTTCACAAAAATAAGGATTTCTGTCAGGATGAAATTGTCGATTTAACTGAGATCATAATAAATGTCATTGCAAATCCTCAAAATAAAACACATCCGGTTTTTGTGATCTAAGGGTTTTTTACAAGATGATATGCTAGCCATTTTTTCAATTAATTTGCCCGTAGGGCATTCATATCCAAAGAAGTACCGTCATACCCGGAGTGATGTGAACCGGGTGATCAGAGAGAACGGCTTACCGGATATGGGATTTGAGATCAGAAAGAACGACCTGATCCTGGATGGCGGCAATGTGATCGCTGCAAAGGACAAAGTGATCCTGACCGGCAAGGTATTCACGGAGAACCTGGGACTGAAAGTGTCTGAGTCAGGGCTGGTAAGACAGGAGCAGCGTGAAGCGGTCATTTCCCGCATCAAACGTGATTTCGGTGTGCAGGAGGTCATCATCATCCCACGGCTGCCCGGCGATCCTTACGGGCATGCGGATGGTATGGTGAGATTTCTTAACGGAACCGATGTGCTGATCAATGATGATAACCCTGATGCCCATTACTCAGAGAGCTTCAGGTGCAAACTCCGGGAGTTCAGGGATACGCTAAAAGCACACGGGTTAAATGTCGTGGCCGTGGTTCCTCTCCGGCATTACGAAACTAATTTCTACATCAACTTCCTGGAGGTTGGCAAGCTGATATTTTTGCCTACATTCGCGGATAAGAAGCGGGATGAAAATGCCATTGCTCTCTTTTCTGAAATTTTCAAAAAGGAAAATGTAATCCCGGTTCCTTCAAATGAGATCATGAGACAGGGCGGGGTGCTGCATTGCATCAGTTGGGGTGTAAAATACAGCAGCTTATCCCGAAATTGATGAAAAAGAAGTCTGGCCTTATAAACACCCTGATTTTATAGTGGATAGGATTATATATTTTGATTCTGTTCTTAAATATCTTCCGGTAAAATCCTTTCCAATTAAAAAATGTTCTAAATTGCGCCCCATTGCAACGGATCTTGTTCGACCCGTGTCTGATAAACAGTAAAAATCTAAATATCGAAATAATGAAGAAATTTCTTGTTCTGTTTTTTGTGATGGCGTTGACCGCTATTTCATTTGCCGGCAAACTGGTGTTGATCCATTTGGAGAATGAAACTGATCTGAAAGTTTATTACGCGGATAAGAATTATTCAGTGCTCTACACCTCCGACAGGCTGATTGTAGCGGTGGTTGATGAAAATCATAAAGGTGCATACCAGGTGATCGACAACAATTATGACCTGAAGGGGGCTGCATATTATATTGCCTGGTTCCACAAGGGGCTTGAGGCCGGATATCCCGAGCAGGTGAGTAAAATTGCTGAGATTGTGATACAGACCAATGATTACCTGGTTCTGAAAAACACAAGCGGACAGCCCATCCATCCCCCTGTCAACGGCAGGATCACACACATCAAAAACGAACCCGTCAAACTTCCTGAGCAGAAATTCACATACAATGCAGGATCTATGGTTTATGATCCGGAAATCGTGCAGATGATGAGCGAGATTGATACAGTGATTTACTTACAAAACCTGCAACACCTGCAGGACTATGGAACCCGCAATGCTTATACGCCGCAGTCAATCCTGGCGCAAAACTGGCTGAAGGCTCAGTTTGAGAGCTATGGCTATACAACCACCCTGTTTGATTTCACCATGCCGGGAGGTCCGGCCAGCGACAACGTGATCGCCACCAAGCCCGGAACAACCTATCCGGATGAGTATGTGGTGATTGGCGGTCATTACGATAGTTACAGCTATTCTGGCAATGCTCCGGGGGCAGACGATGATGCTTCGGGTGTTTGCGGTGTGATGGAGGTTGCCCGCGTGATGTCAACCCGTGATTTCGACCGCACAATTATCTTTTGTGCCTTTTCAGGTGAAGAATATGGACTTTACGGCAGCGGCGCCTACGCCTCCTGGGCAGCCAGCCAGGGAATGAACATCCTGGGCTATTTCAACATTGACATGTGTGGGTACAGACATCCTGGAAATCCGATCCTTACACATATGATTGCGCCAGCATTTGCACAACCGCTTGCCCAGTTTTATACGGATGTCTGTGCAATGTATCTTCCCACTTTTCTGGTTCAACCCGGTAACCTGACAGGCGGCGACAGTGACCATACCTCTTTCAACAACAATGGATTTATGGGAATTTTTCCGTTCGAACACAGCCAGAATTACAGCCCCTACATCCATACATCCAACGACATCATCGGGTTGAGTGTGAACAGTCTGGAGCAGGCCATGGTATTCACCCAGGCCATGGTAGCCAATGTTTCAACGATGGCCAACTGGCTCGCCCCACCTGAAAACCTGGTCGCTATCCCGGCCGAAGAAGCCATTGAACTTTTCTGGGACATCCTGCCTGATGCTGATCACTACAACATATACAAGGACAACAATCCCACACCGGTTGCCACAACTAACCAAACCTGGTATGCAGATGAAGATGTGACCTATTTCGAGACCTATACCTATTACGTGACTGCTGTCTATACAGGATCCGGCAATGAGTCGAGTGCTTCCAACTCAGTGACCCTTACATTTCTTCCGCCCATGGCCTTCCCGTTTTTTGATGATTTTGAAACGGGAGCTCTCTACTGGAGTTTAGAAGGTTCATGGGATTTAGCTACTGTTCAGTATTATTCTCCATCTCATTCCATCACCGAAAGTCCGGCCGGAAATTATGGCAACAACCAGGAGATCAGTGCTACCCTTTACAAGTTCAGTCTTGAAAACGCCATCAGTGCCCAGGTCTCCTTCAGAACCAGGTACAGCCTGGAGACCAACTACGATTACACTTACCTGGAGATCTCAACCAACGGCACAACATGGACCCAGCTTGATCAGTTCAACGGTACCGTCAGTAACTGGACAGAGAAAATCTATTCACTGGAAGATTATCTTGAAGAGCCGCAGGTTTTAATCAGGTTTCGTTTCAAAAGCGATGCATGGGTGGTGATGGACGGCATGTACATTGATGATTTTGAAATTGATGTCGAATATTTCAGTACAACCGGACAAGCCAGTCTTCCAGCCAAAACGCCTGCCATCAGTGTTTTGCCGAACCCGGTGACTAAAACAGCAAGGATTGAAATAGAGACCGGAGAATCCGGCAACCTGGTTATTTCGCTTTACAGTGCCCGGGGAGAACAGGTAAAAACCATTGCCGACACACAGGTTGAACCGGGAACGCATGCATTTTCACTGGTCAGGGGCAGCCTGCCGCAGGGAATTTATTACCTGGTGGTAGGTCACAATCAATTCAATACCGTCAGAAAGCTGATCATATCGAATTAGGCAACATGTGCAGTACTTCCTGCAATTGTATCAGGTAATCCAGTATGGCTGGAAAAAAAGAGGGCTATAGCTCAATCACACGGCGCTCCTATATTGTGCAATGGGTCACCCATGGTTTAAGTTCATTGAAACAATTGTATGTTAATAGCGACTGCTGTCGGCTTTTGGGATCGACCTTAAATTCTTTTCGCAGCAAAACAAGGCTATAGTTCAATCACACGGGCTCCTGCCTCAGACACGGCATGATAAACTATCTGATGCTCTTCGCACTCTTTTTTCCATTGGTCAATCATCCAGAATGCATTGGATGAATCGAAAATGACTTCACTGAATTCGAAAACCCTGCAGATATCCTCCATCTTTAACCGCGGATTTCCGGTAAGGATTAAATAGTCAACCCTCATTTTGGGGGCTGTAGGCAACAGTTCAAATTCCGGGTCAATCAGCGCAATGATCTTATTGCCACACCAGATGAAATGACCCGATTTCATGATCCACTCTTTTTGGATCTGGGGCTGATCCCTGAAAACGGTTTCAGCTTTTCTGATCCCCGATCGCGTCCGGTAACCCCGGATGTGGTACTCTGTTTTACTGTCGTCAACCAGCATTGCTGAATCGGCGAGCAGCAACTCCTTTCTCCCGTTGATGAACTCAATGGCCGAACTCCTGGGAACATGATATACAATCAGCTTCTGCTGGGTCAACTGTCCGGCTTTTCTGAAAGAGAAAGAGACCATGAGTATACAGAATCCGGCCAGGGTGATCAGAACATGACTCCTTTTCTGCTGCAGAAGTATCATAACCACTCCGAAGCAGACCAAAAAGACGAGGAAAAGCTCAAGACTGTTTAAATAGAGTCCTTTCAGGGTGGAAAAAGACAACCCTTCAATCCATCCCACCGAAAAATTCAGCACGCGGATGACCCAGGTGAGAACCTGTGCGAGCAGATTTGAGAGAAAACTCAAAGGGGAGGTTATCAACACCAGGATACCGGTATACAAAATCAATGTTGAAGCGGGAATGGCAATGAGGTTCGTAACCGCGAAAAGGTTTGGGAACTGGTTGAAATAGAAAGTGGTCAATGCAAAGGTAGCCAGTGTCGCACTCAGACTTACTACCGAGAGTGACCAGATTTTATCGGCCAGCCAGTTATCGGGAATGAACAGCGTGTACACCGGCCTGTAAATGGTTACGATGCCCAGTACGGCCAGGTATGACAACTGAAAACCGACAGAGGTGATCATATAGGGGTTGATCGCCAGCAGTAAAAAAGCCGAACCGGCAAGTGAATTATAAATGTTGGGTTTCCGGCTCAGGGAACTCCCGATGATGATAAATGAGAACATGGTGGACGCTCTCAAAACTGAAGGTGAAAAACCGGTGACCAGCGCATAGAACCAGATCGACATCAAGAGCATCAAAGTCCTGGCTACCCTCAGCCATCTTTTTTTTTGCATAAAACCCAGCATCCCGCTCAGGACCAGGTAGATAATGCCTACATGCAATCCTGAGACACACAGGATATGCATGGCGCCGGCGCCTGCAAACTGCCTTCTCTGTTCCGCATCGAGGTTTTCATCATAACCGAGCAGGATGGCCGATGCCACGGCATATTCTTTGCCACCCAAACCGTTTTCTTCAAGAATAACAAGAAACTTTTTCCTTAACCCGATACCCAGCGCTTTGACCGGATGACCGCCCTCTTTCCTTAGCACTTCCCAATTCTCCTTTTTTACAAATGCCTGGCAATAAATGCCTTTAAACGACAAATGCCGGCGATAGTCAAATTCAGCCGGGTTAAGCGGCGGTTGAATGGGTTGCAGCGTAGTCTGTATCAACATACAATCTCCGTATTCCAGTCCGGCAGCCAACGAATCCTTTTCGAAATACAGCATTACTTTTCCGGTGACTTTTTTCCACGTCACCGAATCGCAGACCAGGAGAGGACGGGCAATCACTTTGATGGATCTTTCCTTGATCTCAACCGGCTCGGTGATCCTGATGATCGCTTTATCAGCGGTTGCATGGTGAGAAATGTCATCGGGCCGGAAGCGCGCGGTTTGTATCAGGGTGAGCTGGTACCCCGATAAAAAGAGGATCAGGTTGATCAACACGCCGGATACCCATCTGTACTTATATGATTTATAGTGCCGGGGGATGAAAAGATACAGCAGGTAGGCCGCCAGCAACCCGGTCAGAATAAAGATAAGCTCCTTTAAAGGCGTACCCCACGCGATGGCCGCAACAATTCCGAAAGCAAAGGGCAACAGGAGGCGAACAAATGGTATTGGATGCCAGATTTGCATGCCTAAAATTAATCATTTATTGAATCCGGATCATTGAAAAAATAATTGTACTGATTTTTCCAAGATTTCAATCATAACCGATCATAATAGATCAGTCTGATCAGTGTTCTATTGACAGAATGCGGCTTCTATCCTCCGGATTTATAGCAGGTTGTTGACCGGTCATTAATTTCCGATTATTGTGTTGGAGTGTGGGTTCTTCAAGCGGGACGCTCGAAGCAGTGTGGTTTAGTCTAATCGTTTTAAGAAATTTACTATTTTTACTTCCTCAAAACACAACCGGGATGAACAAAGCATAAAATTATACCCCATGAAATTGACAAAAATTCTAAAAAGAACACTGATCACCGTGTTATTATTCCATACTGTTTCAACCAATTATGCTCAATGGATTAATGTATATCAGGACAGTACCTTAATTGAAGTATCAGATTTATATTTTCTTAATAAGGATACAGGATTTGTTTGCGGGACGATAAGCCACGGCGTTGGTTTTGTTATGAAAACCAGTGATGGTGGTGTTAATTGGCAAATTACTTACACTAATTTAGTTTGCTCTGCTATAGATTTCGTAAATGACAGTGTTGGGTTTACCGGTGGGCAAGATGGAGGTATTTATAAAACAAATGACCGGGGAGAAACCTGGAATTATTTCTCTAATGTGCAGGCATTCTCTGATTTTGAAGACTTGAAATTTGTTAACGATAGTGTGGGATTTGTTAAAAATTATAGTTCAGCCATTTACAAAACAATTGATGGTGGGTTAACATGGTCAGTTGTTTCTGATAAAATTGGCTCTCATTTTGATGATCGGAAAAACAATTCAATTCATTTTTTTACGGACTCGATAGGCTTTGTTGTTGGAATAGGTAAAATTTATAAGACCGTTGACCAGGGATCAAGTTGGCATAAAAAGAATGTTGATTCAAAGAAGTATTACAGAGCATTATGTATGATCAATGAATTTGAAGGATTTGCGGTTGGAAATAAAGGAGTCCTGTTTCATACGGTTGATGGAGGAGAAAGTTGGTACACCGATTCTATCAGTAATCAGGATTTAAGAGATATTGTTTTTATTTCAGATAGTGTCGGGTTTATTGTTGGAGGAGGCTTTAACTATTTTAATGACACAACCGGGATAGTTCTCAGAACTACTAATAAAGGGTACACTTGGGAAACAATCAAATTAAGCGATAGCCGGTTAAATTCTTTTCAATATGTTGATTCAGTTGCCTATGCCACTGGCAATTATGGAAACATTTTTAAAAATGATAATTATTCTGATCTACTCGAAATACAAAATCATCTTTCAGATAGAGTTAAGAAAGAACTGTTAATATGGCCAAATCCTGTTCGGGGAATAATTAATTTCAAAATCCCTGACCAAAAGGATGTAGAACTCGAATTACGGGATATAAATGGGGTTCTTTATAAAAGTGAGTGGGTAAATTTACGCAAAATATTTAAAAAGTCAAGTAAAATATATGATGACTCAAAAGGATTTGTTTTCGAAAGCATTAATGGTAGAAAAGCCATGGTATATTCATGAGATAAAATTTGACCAACAGGCTGGCAAGCTTGAGATATGGATTGATTTCGAACGCGGTTCGACCTTCTATTACCAAGATAAAGAATTAGGCATTGCAGGGCATTTTAAGGCTTAC
>JBLRXC010000153.1:0-7772 GCA_047920975.1 Bacteroidales bacterium
ATGCTGAAACCGCTCGCTTTCAAGCATGAGCCATTTTTCAAATTCATTGGAAGGAATATCATTCATGTAAACGGTATAGTCGTAAGAGGTGCCTGCATTGGTCTGTTTTGCACCCATGCCCGAAACCAGTTTATCATATTCGTTGGGAACCACATAGGCTGCAGCAAGTTGCGATACACTGTCAATTTTGTTATAGATCACTCTTTTTAACTCAGGGTCATCCGTTGAACGATGGGCTTCGAAAAGATCCGAAATCTCATCAAGCAACACTTTTTCTTTTTCCCAGTCAAGGGTTCCGATCTTATCAGTACCCTTGAACATCATGTGTTCAAAATAGTGGGCTAATCCGGTTGTTTCACCGGGATCGGAAGTAGAGCCGGCCCTTACACCAATCATGGTGGCAATCCGCGGTTCATCGTCGTTGTAACTGAGAAGCACCCTGAGCCCGTTGTCAAGGGTATACATCCGAACCCCCAATGGGTCATTGGTTACATATTCATATTGGTACCCATTTTTATCTGTTGCTGTTTTGGTTTTAAACCCCTGGGGTTGGCAACCGCTTAGTACAATGACTGCTGAGATCAGATAAATGATTGATTGCAATGAAACCTGAAAAGGAAATGATTTTTTGGTAAGCATAATTCATTAAATTTAGTGATACACTTCTTGTTTTGATTCACTCTTTATTTTGAAAGGATTTTCACACTCCTGCAAAATGCTTTGTAAAAAAGAGGAACCGAATCAATCATCAAAAATAGTGAAAATGGTATTTGAAAGATTGTTCAATCAACGAATTTAAAATAATTTTGTCTTCTCAAAGGTTTTCTTACCTGATCCATGAGGCTGATGAAAATGAAAACTCTTATTTTTCTTATGATTTTTTGGCTGGCTGCACAGGCACAGCAGGAGAATAATTATGTGATGGTGATGGTGCAGCATAAAAAATCGCTGAACCTGGCCCGGAATCTTTCCGATTTTCAAAACCTTGCAGATAGTTTTGAGAGAATTGCCAGGGCAGAGACCCACCAGTGGCATCCGCTCTATTATGCTGCTTTGTGTTACATCAACATGAGCATTGTGAACGAAAAACCCGAATCATCACAAGACTATTTAGACCAGGCTCAGGTACTGATCGACAGGGCATTAAAGATATACCCTGACGAATCTGAGCTTTTTGTGCTGCAGGCATTGTTATACCAGGGAAGAATCAGGGCGGATCAAACCGGGCAGGGAAGGGAATTTCTGATCAGGGCAGGAACGGCTCTTGACAAGGCAAAGTCGTTCAATCCTGATAATCCAAGGATCTATTACCTGATGGGTCTGAATTTATTATTTTTACCTGAAGCAGCAGGAGGCGGAGCAGTTGTTGCATGCCCTATGTTCATCACGGCCACGGAAAAATTCGGGAAGGAACAGCCATCCCATGTACTCTCACCAACCTGGGGTGGCGAGCGCAATGAACAGTTCCTGACACAGTATTGCAAAAATCGGTAGCGCGGTGCTTTGAGATGGCCGCTATTGACTATGGCGGAAAAAGATCTTGCTCACAATCTTCCAGCCTTCTTCAAATTTATAGAGGCTGAGGTAATCTGTAAATATTTTTCATATTTTAATTGACCCGATTTTTTCTTTGATGTTTTCATTGATGATCTGTCCGTCAAAAAGACGCATGATGCGCTGGGCATAGTCGGCATCGCGCTGCGAGTGGGTAACAATAATGAGTGTGGTCCCATTCTGATTCAACTCTTCCAGCAGATTCATCACCTCTTCACCATGCACTGAGTCGAGATTTCCGGTAGGCTCATCGGCCAGAATCAACCTGGGTTTTGCCACAACAGCGCGTGCAACAGCTACCCGTTGCTGTTGTCCTCCGGATAACTGCAGGGGAAAGTGTTTTTTTCTGTGGCTTATCTTCATATATTCAAGCACCTCTTCCACCTTCTGCTTTCTTTCAGAAGATTTCAATCCCAGGTAGATCAAAGGCAGTTCAATGTTTTCAAAAACGGTTAATTCGTCGATCAGGTTAAAATTCTGAAAAACAAACCCGATGTTTTCTTTACGTAGTTTCGCCCGTTGCTTTTCAGAGTAGCTGGAGACCTCTTTGTCAAGAAAGTAATATTCGCCTGATGTAGGATTGTCAAGCAATCCCAATATGTTCAGCAGGGTTGATTTACCGCATCCCGAGGGTCCCATAATGGCGACAAATTCTCCCGGACTGATCTGAAACGAAACTTCATTCAGCGCCGTGGTCTCGACCTCATCTGTGCGGAAGACTTTTGTTAACTTTTCTGTTCTGATCATCGTTGTTTTTTTATGTTTCAATGCTTATTTGAACACCAGTTTTTCTTTTGATCCAAATGAGTCATAAGTTGAAATGATAACCTGCTCTCCTGGTTCAACCCCTTCCAGTACTTCATAATATTGGGTATTCTGCCTTCCGATCCTGATTGTTCTCTTGGTGGCAAAGTCATTCGACGGGTCAACAACATAGATCCAGTTGCCACCGGTGGTCTGGAAAAAGCCTCCTCTTCTGACAATAACTGCATCGGCTGCACTGCTGAAGGCAAGCCTGAGTTGCAAGGTCTGACCCCTTTTGATTTGTTCAGGTTCTTCACCCTCAAAAAACAAATCAACCTGGAAAGAACCACCTGTGACATCGGTATAGATTTTTCCAATACTGAGGTCATAGGTTTGGCCTGCAAAATCGAATGAAGCCTGCTGACCGATATAAACCCTCGAAATATACCGTTCATCAATGTTGGCTTTCAACTTAAAGCCATCCATCATATCTATCTGGCCGAGCTGTTCTCCTGCCAGCTTGGTTTGTCCGATCTCATTGTTAAATGATGAGAGTTTACCCGCTGCCGGGGCTCTGACATAAAGGTTTTCAAGATTGGCGCGCAACATGTCCAGGTTCTCCTGCATTCTTGAAATGGTGTTTTCAATCTGTTTAAACCGGTTCACGGCGCTGACGGAATCGAGTTTCTTCAACGCAAGTGAGATCTCCAGCTGTTTTAATGAGAAAACATGCTCCCGTTCAGCATCCTCATATTCTTTCTCACTGATCACTTCATCCTGATAGAGACTTTTCTTCCTGGCAAAATCACGTTCTGCCTGATCAATCTCATATTGAATATTGACAATCTCTTTCTGTCTGACGAATTTGTTCTGCTCAAGGCCTATTTTGGTGTTTTCCAGATTGTTGATGGCCTCGAATATGCGGGTTTCCTGTTCCATCAGGCTCAGTTCGAGATTGGCATTGGAGAGTTTCATAATGGTATCTCCCTCGTTCAGCATGGCGCCATCTTCCACATATACTTTCTCTACAAATCCCCCCTGAACGGCATCAATAAAGATGGTGGTTTTGGGGATGACAACCCCGTCAACCGGTATGAACTCCTGAAATTTATCTTCCATAACAGTGGCAACCGTTATCTGTGACCTGTCAATATAGAGCCTGGATTGCTTATCCCTGATGAACAGAAGATAGATGATAAACAATAACAAGAGGGAAACCCCGGCAATTTTTAAAATCAGTGAAGTGGTCCACTTTTTCTTTTCAATGATCCTGTCCATTCCCATAATAATAGATTTCGTTTCAAAAAATATCCTGTAAAACTTATGTATTTACAGACATTCCTAATTTTTATTTCTACCGGGATTACAGAAAATTCACCCTTCCGCTATATCCGAAACTTCCGGGATGGATTTCTATTATTGTGCCAGTGATGCCAAAGATATGATAAACAGGAGATTAATTATCACTTTTTTGATCTGATTTTTAAACAATGTTCATCAGTGATCAATAGCTGTACAATTGCGTACAAAATGATTTCAATGCTGGTGTGAAATGAACCGAAAATATTATTGTTACTTAATTAACAATCATTATTTTTGCCCGTGAACTCACATATTTACGCTGACAATGTATAAGATTAACAAACATCCCATTCTCGAAGTACCCGCCAGGGAGGAGGTGACTTTTCATTTCAACGGGCAGGTCATCAGGGGAGAAAAGGGTTTTACCATAGCCGCAGCCATGCATCAATCCGGATTTCCGGTTCACAGTCATAGCCTGAAGAATCGCAACCGGAGCCTTGAATGCGGTATCGGAAAGTGCGGTGCCTGTGAAATGCTGGTGGATGGTGAAATCAAAAGGATCTGCATGACAAAGGTGGATGATGTAAAGGAGGTGAGCGAAATTTCAAGAGATTACAAACCTCAGCCGGCGAAAATAGATCAGGAAAAAGAGGTGATCGTTTATAAAACCACTGTTGCCATCATCGGGGCCGGTCCGGCAGGACTTGCTGCACGGGAAGAACTGATCAGACACGGGATTGATAACCTGGTGATCGATAACAATGATAAAATTGGCGGGCAGTTTACCATGCAGACACACCAATTTTTCTTTTTTGAAAAAGAGCAGAAATTTGGTGGGATACGGGGTTTTGATATTGCCAGAACACTGGCCGGGGATGACCATACGGGCATTTTTTTAAACTCAACTGTATGGGATATTCTGGAGGGCAACAGAATTGCGGGTAAAAATCTCTCTTCCGGAGAGATATATTATGTAGATGCTGAGTATCTTGTCGTTGCAACGGGAGCCGTTCCTTTTATGCCCACTATTGAGAACGATGACCTGCCCGGTGTTTACACGGCGGCAGTGGTTCAGAAAATGATGAACAACGAGTTCACACTCCTGGGCAAAAATGTACTGACAGTTGGAGCAGGAAACATTGGATACCTCACCTCTTACCAACTGATGCAGGCAGGTGCCCGGGTGAAAGCTGTTATTGAAGCGCAACCCTTCGAAGGCGGGTTTCCGGTTCAGGCAAACCGGGTGAGGCGGCTTGGCATTCCTGTCATTCTATCCCATCTCCTCCTGAAAGCCATTCCAAATGAAGATAAAACCGGGATCACAGGTGCTGTGGTAGCCGAATGCGAAAATTTCATACCCATCCCGGGAACAGAAAAAGTAATTGACGGAATTGACGCCATCAATATCTGCACAGGACTCGTGCAGGATGATCAATTGCTGATCAAGGGTCAGGTGATTTTTGGCAGGAAGTGTTATGGAGCCGGCGACTCTATCAGGATAGGAGAGGGAACCAGTGCCGTTTTGCGTGGCAGGCAGGTTGCCTTCGAAATACTCCAGGAGTTGGGACAACCGTATGATTATGACCAGTATCTTGCTGTTTCGAAAGAGTATATTGATTCGCAGCAACACCCGGTGAAGGTCATCGAAAAGCCTTATCTGCCGGTCGGAAAGCGTATATTTGAAAGACCCTTTGTTCTGATCGACTGTCTTTACGGATTTGCATGCAATCCCTGTGAGTTTGCCTGTCCGCATGGTGCCATTACCAAGAATTCCACCAGTACAGTGCCGCAGATCGACTTCGAAAAGTGTATTGGCTGCATGGATTGCGTTTACCAGTGTCCCGGCCTGGCCATTTTTGGCTATAACCTCAAGAAGGACTGGCTCTATCTCCCGGTCGAATACGATGTAATGGAAGGAGATGAGGTATATCTGGTCAACAACAAAGGGGTTATTCTCGGTGAAGGCGTTCTTGTGAAAGTTTTAAGCAGGGAGAACAAAACCAACATTGCCCGGATACAGGCCATCGATGTGGCCGGTATTGACCTGCTGAGGGTGAGGGGATTTATTTCAAAATCGGATTATCCCGAACCGGTGGTGTTCAAACCTGCCGATGAGGTGGCTTCTGAAACCTACATCTGCCATTGTGATGATGTGAAGCTTGACGAAGTGCTGGATGTGATTGGTGACCGTAATTTTATCTCTGTGGATGAGATCAAACATACAACACGTCTTGGAATGGGTGCCTGCCGCGGCAAGCGATGCATACCCAGGTTGAAGCAGACGATCAGAGGCCATGGCATTTCCGTCGTGGGTGAAGCCACTCCACGCGGACCCCTGTCAAACCAGATCAATCTGGGTGAGTTATACCCTAGAAACAAACCTGAAAATATCATCGTATCGATCAATGGCCATAAGATCACCAAAATAAAAGTCAGATCACTTGTTGCCGGCGGTGGCATTGGGGGGTCGGCTCTTTTTCGTTACCTCGCAGAGGCCGGAATGAAACCCGTGATGTTCAATTTTGGCCGTGGTGCCTCCTGGCGCAACATTGCCGGGGGACGTCCCAACTTCAGTCTCCCGGAGCTTTCTGATATTGCCGGAAACAACCTCCGGATATTCAAAGAGTTGCAGGATATTAAAAACATTGATTTCCGGCAGATCAATTATGTAACCTTTGCCCACGACGAAAACACCTGCCGCGCGCTCGAAGCATCCAGGGCATGGTCGGAAGCCTTCATGGTTGATCCAAAGGATTTTCAAAAAGAGATTTCACCCTATATCAATCCTAAACTGGATACTTATATTTCAGCATTGATCACGAAAAACTGCTGGCAGGCCACCCCCGGAAAGGTCATTGACCTCATCCGCAGAATCGGGATCAAAAACGACGGAGAGATCCTGGAGGATTGCAGGATGATCAACATCCGCAAAGAGGGTGATAAATATTTTGTACTGGTTCAGGATCATACCAAACAGTACATTGAATTTGAAACGGAACATTTTATCAATGCCCTGGGTCCGGAAGGTGAAAAATTTGCCCGGATGCTGGGCATTGAAACGGGTACTTATGCTGTTAAACACCAGGCCTTCATCACCAGAAGGCTCCCAATGCTGGGAATTGATGGAAATCCTTTACCGATGATCATCGACCGGAGAAATTATAAGGGCTTCACGGCTGTCTACGGGCAACAGTTGGCTGAAACCGGCCAGGTCATCGGCTGTGCATCGCCTGCGGTTGAACCCGGTGAGACAGATAAAAACCTGAAGATCAACTCTAAGGAGTTCCTCGAAATAGCTTCAGAGGTGTTTGTCAATTGGATCCCTCAGTTGTCATCCGTTGGTTTCCAGGCAGTGTGGGCCGGATATTATGTCGAACCACGTATGATTATTGATACCGGGCTGGGGTTGTTCATTGGCCTTCGCGGACAAGGCTTCATGCTCGGACAATACCTCGCCCGGCTCTATGTGGATAAGCTCATGGGAAATCCAGTTCCGTCTTATTTTGACCGCCTAACACTGGAAGGGGACGGATTGCCTG
The DNA here is from genome assembly GCA_047920975.1 of Bacteroidales bacterium. Lineage (GTDB taxonomy): Bacteria > Bacteroidota > Bacteroidia > Bacteroidales > JAADJA01 > JAADJA01. The sequence goes on from JBLRXC010000153.1 coordinate 7,140, forward strand.
AAAAAACCTTCAAATAATTTACAGGGCCGGTGACTTCGACCCTTCGGCAAGCTCTGGCCTGGCAGGATCAACCACCAGGGGCTCCAGGCACTGAGTAAATAGAATACTGATTTAACTGATCTTTTATGATCTATTATGATTTAATCCCGGAAAGATCAGTGAAAATCAGTTACATCATAAAAAATCAGTGTACCATTGAATAGTAAACAACTTGTGTGTTGAAATACTTTTGCATTGAGTTACTTTTTTTCGATGATGATGGCTTTAATTTTAGAGGTTACATCGGATGTGGACGCAACCCTTGAAGGCATTTTGTTTTTTGAGGCATTGATGCCGTAAATGCCGGTTGTGCGGCCTGATGGCCGTGTGTTTGAAGTTTTGCGGGTCATATAAAATTTGAAATTGGGATGTGATGTGTTGCTTTTATGCAGAGATACGACCGGACAGGGGGGGATTGTCCGTAAGATGTGGGGGAAGAGGACTGAGCGAACGGGAGAATGAAAGGGGGGTAATTAATTAAGCTGAAATTTTATTTTTGGAGTTTTTCAGCTATCAATATATGCGTTAGAGTATTAAAAAATGATTACCTTTTCAACATAGATTTCATCATCGGCAATTATCTTTAAAAAGTAT
>JBLRXC010000154.1:0-7744 GCA_047920975.1 Bacteroidales bacterium
GGCTTATCATGTTGATGAAGGGTGTTTTGACGTGAACATCCTTGCGACCGCTCAGCGCTGCCATTGCCTGCTCAAATGTTATCCCCTCACGCTTTGCCTTGCGCCTGGCCAAACGTTCTGAGCTGGACTTTGGTTGCAGTCGTTTGTAGATACTATGACCTTTTACTTTTTCCGGTATGGGTCGAATGCTGGTGATATGGACATAATCGGTCAATCGACTTAACCAATGCGATATGTTCAGTTGTTGCAGGGTTGCTTCATCGCGAGACAGCAACCGTAATTTGCCACCAAGGGGGAATTGCCCCTTTCCGTATCCGGGAAAAGCTATCGCAACCGCAGATGCTCCATTCTCACTTTGCGCTGCTAATGCCAGATGAATTTGTTGAAACATTTTTTCCCAGATAAATCCTGAAGTTGCTTCAGCGTCAGGCAACAGCGAGATATCAATGTAATATTTCATCCTTCAGAGTCTCCACCAAAGACACCACCTCTAATCAGGTTTGCGACCACATATTTTTGTTGATCCGCCTCAACCGTTCCCCCATTCACCCAACTTTTCATAAGTGTGTAGAGGTCATTTTTTGATGGTCGATAAGCACGTCCGTGCTGGGTAACCGAGCCATACGGCTCTACAGCAATGGGAACCCTGACATCAACATCGACAGTTTCTGTTTTTCCTTTACCCTCTGCTTTGATCAACATTGTATCGCCATACCAGGTATCAATTGTTCGTATGGCATTTCCTATTTTGACATTATGCATTGCGGCTGTGCCTTCAAGTTGAAAGAGTTTTTTCTTCTTCTCACCCATATTCATTTCCTGGGATGGAAACACATGTTGACCATCTCCCAGCTTGACAAATGCATCCACTTTTACAAAAGCAAGGCCGTTCTCTCTATCGCTGGCCAGTCCCTCATGAATAACATTAGTTAATTTTTTGAGATCTTCGCTATCACTTCCTTTTTCAAAATTTTTCAAAGAAAAATCATAGGCGTTAAAGGTAAGCGGAATTTCATTTCCATGCAGACGGACTTGTATTACTACTTCTTCAGCGCTTACTCGATTGCGCCAGAGAAATCGCCCGCTGGCAATATTATAGGCATAGCGGAAAGCCAGATCATGGATACCTTCCGACTCCTTGAACACTTTAACCCTTTCCTCTATGGCGCGGGCAAAGTCCGGCTTATTGCAGGCATAAGGTTCGCCAAGATTACCAACGATTCGCAATGTGAAGCTGACGCGAAGCGTATCTTTGCCTATTGGCAGGTTGGCATCATCACTGTCAGAGGATACAGGGTTAGGCGCTGTCTTTTTAATGTCATCAATGCCATAAGCGCTTTGTGTCGATCGATTTTGGCGCTTAACAATCGAAATTGAACTCCATCTATCTTGTTGATCCTTCTCGCCCCAGTTACCGGCAAACATAAGCCCATCCGAGGTTTCCAGTTTGCGCTCAAAAGACAACATGCTTGGTAAATTAATCATTTCTTCTCTCCTTTAAGTCAGTTGTTATTAAATCAGGAAAAATCGTCCGGACTTTCGTGATAAATTTCAGCACCATTAGGGCTACTCTCAGCAGAGGTTTGTTTGCATAAATACCAATGCTTTTGATAATCGTATTGCCATAATGACTGCTTTAATGCCTCTTCATCTCTAATGCGATGAACGCCTTGCCACTCACCAATACTGTGCACAGCTTCGACAAAACAGACATCGGTTTCATGATCGCGAGTATTGGCGACTTCATCATTGTTATAGACTTGGGAAATAGCCTTGTAGCCGACCATGATGGGCACCAGAAACCCCTGCTCCGGTTTTGGGATAGATTGCCAATCCGCATCAGTTTTTTCATTTGGTTCACAATATTCTTTCCATTGAGCAAGCAGCTGTCTGTTCGCGTTATTTTCAGACATGAGTCCGAAATAACTTTTTAATTCGTCTGGAACCAAATTCTGGTCATAAGGCTTTTCCAGATGATCCAGCCATGTCTTTAATAATTTCCGGGGAGCTTCATTTATCGAAGATAATTCTGCCTGTTGAACTAAATGACGGTTTATGCGCTCTGAAATTGGTCTGGCTTTTTGCTTGAGAGCAATAAAATCCAGCCATGCATCAAACAACTCTGCCTGCTCATTTTTCTCCTGCAAGTGCTTAACATGCTTTTCAAGATATACAGAGCGATCCTGCAAAACAAAACCCGGCAACAGCTTTCTGGTGAGCATTCTCAGGTTGTTGTTCTGTCCATCATCAATGGTGAATAGTTCTATCCCTCCGATCTCCATAACAGTGCCTCCGGCCAGCCGTTGCCGGTTACAGCTAAAAAACAACCATTTCTTCATTGCCTCTTCGCGATTACCGATATTCCCATCACAACCAATCAGCAGAGAAACTGTCATGTTCATTTTCCCCTCTTCGATGATCGGAGGTGATCCCACCTTGTTTTTTGAATCTTCGCCATATTGGTAAGCCGGATTTTTACTCTGAATGAATTGATTGTAGCCATAAGTATGAACTTGATGCTGATGAGCGATTACCGCGCAACCGGACAACCTGATGTCTGAAAGGTCGGCATGCTTTTCAAGTTTGAGTGTCAAGTTATGAGTAAATCCCAAAAAGTGAGTAATAGCTGGAAAGCCCCAGGTAAAACCTGAAACGGCATTAGCCCCTTGAACCTTTATACGGTTGATCAATAGATACTGGCTCATAGGGATCCCCTCGCTTGTTGTTTCAACTCGATCTCAATTGGCTCCATCAGTTCCCGCAGCGGTGTTTCCAGCAACTTCTTCCAAAGCTGTGTGTGTTCTTTTTGTGGCGTAAACTGATTATCTTTGCCCCGCACCTGCCGGTTCAACCAAAGGGCAAAGTCTGCGCGTATCACAGCCTGCCAATCGCCACCTTGCCTTGCCAATTGAAATGCCTCATCCATACGGTACGGATCAAGCAGATATTGGTGCTCTTTTTTAAGCCTGATCCCTTCCTGAATTGACCAGCCAGATTGGAGATTTTGCATCGTTGAAACATAAAACAGAAACTCATCAATCAGATTATTCACCCAACGCTCCAAATGCCGCATGCGCCTGGGATCTTTGATACTTAAATCCAACTGTTTGAATCGCAAAAGAAAGTCACGCAGGTAATCAAGCTCTGTATTGATGGCTGAATTGTAGAAATCATCAAACAGTGATTTTCGGTAAATGGGCGGCTTCAGTTGGGTTTGCCATGTTGGCGGTTGAGTGGAAAAGAGGTGTAGCTTGCCGCCTCTTTTGGCATTTAACTGTGAAGCATTACTATGATTGCTCGCTGTCACACTCAGAGCAGATCGCTGTATAAATGAAATTAATTTTTCAGGCGAAAACTTGCCTTTCTCTCTGGCGTTCTTTACAGGCTTTTGATTTTCATCGAATACCTTTTCATAAACTGCATGAGCTAGAGAAGATGAAACCACGTTGCACAAAAGGTGATGATTGTATTTATTGTTATGATTTTGGATACAAACGACAGGGAAGTATACTTGTTTAGCCAATGAATGTGTTGCTGGTGAGCCACTTCCAAGAGCTTTTCTAAACCCTTTCGTCCATTCTTTTAGCATCTCTTCTGTTGTTTCATCGCTTTCCCCGAAGGGCAAGAATTTTTCAAAAATTCGATTATCTTTTAAAAGATGTTCAGCCAACTTCACCCCTTCTAACTGAAGTTCAAGAAACTGGAAAATCGGCGCAAATTGGTTGCCTGTAACAGCCCCATCTATCTGCTTAATTCTTAGGGTTGATGTTGTCAGGTAGACATCATCCTTTTCATCAATACAGTCCAAAAATGAAGGAGTATCAATCTTGGAATGAGTCAACTTAATGACGTGGGTGGCAAAGTTGACGCTTCCAGCATTGCCTGCATTTTCTGACAACCATTTGCTTGGGGAGAACTTTTCTCTGAGGCCATCAACTTTCTTCCTGTATCCCTCCTTTTTCTGGTCAACATCCAACCCTTCCACCTTGTTTCGGATTTTTAAGACTTTAATTGCCCTCCTTCGTTGGAAAGATAATGCAGATTCTTTATCGGACTTTTTATTTCTTTTCGTGTCAAAGAGAAATTCGATGCCCGCATCATTGAGATAGTTCACTTTTTTATAAAGCTCACCAACTGCCTTTAACTCATCTTTAAGATATTTTTCTTCCTCTGATTCACGCTTTTTCCTGAAAAATTCATAAATCACATCATCCCAAGTTATATTTTTTTTCTCTGACTTCTTCATGTTTCACTCCCAATATCTTGATAAATACCCAAACTCGAATGGTAATTATATTCCTGCACAGTATTGCCATATTCCGTGAGTCGAACCTCACCAAACCGGCGACTAACTTCTCCCAATTCAAAATCAAAATCCCCGGCAAGCTGCTGATAAACGGTTAAGGCATCTTGTTTAAACCAGAAATCAATGCCTGCTCCGAAATTATCCAATTCAACCTTTTTGATACTGACTAAAGGCTTTCCAAATTCTGGCGGTGATACTTCCTCGTTTTTCCATTTCCAGATCGGTTTGGAATATTCATCATCCAACCAAAGGAAATAGGCTTCATCTTTTTTAGAATCACGAAAACGCTGCTGCCGCTGAACTTCACCACACCAGTGTGGATGCTTCTCCCACCATAGCCTTGCCCCCGTTTCTTTGCTGAATAAACGTCCATGCAAAGCTTTATGCTCAAGGCCTATCAAATTTTGATATTTTCCGTCCGCATTGGGATTATATAATTCTGACGCTGGAAGTGTAATTCGCTGGATTGCTGTAATTTCCCGATATTGCTCTTCGTCCAGAACTTTAAACAAATCATGTGAACCCATGATCAGCTTTTTCGATTCAAAGCCAGGCCGCTCAAAACATACCGTTTTACTCGCAAGGGCTTTGTAATTTTTGTTCAACAACAAGATATTGGGAGTGGCTGGCACCTGCTCCCGGTGTCTTAATACCCTGCCAGCAAGCTGAATAATGGAGCGCATGGAACTGGGTTCAACAATCGCCCAGTCATAATCATGATCTCGACCGACTTCGGCTACAGGGGATGCCAACACGATAAAAATATGATGTTGCGCATCAGGGAATTTTTGCAAAGCTTGCTGAATTTCTGGTTCCTGCCAAATGGCATCTGGTGTTTTTCTGTTTAACAGTCTGTCCAGCTTACTTTCGATGGATGAACGTATCGCCAAAGGGTAACGGCTATGATAGACACAATAATGGATGCTGCTATTTGCTGGAGCGTCTTTTTTTAATAAGGATTTGGCGACTGCAACCAGTGGATTGATATTGGCCATACGCACCAATCCAATAGAGAGTGTTTTTCCTTGTCGGTTAAGGCAATGATCCTGATGCAAACGCATTGCCCCGGCATGAATGGCATCAGCCATGCTTTCTGCGATGATTCTATCTTCTTTTTGCTCTACCGTGAACATTCCAGCCCATCGCTTTACCGGAATATCCTGCAAGTGCTTGATGCGCTTCTCAACAAATTCTTCGTGCGCTTTTTTAAAATCATCAAGTCCTTTGTTTTGGCTGTAATCGCACCTCCATTCATCGAACCATGCACAGACAATTCCACCTGACCATCCTTCAATATTCGTTTTCGCATATTGAGACCATCCTGCCTGGTAAGCCTGAAACAGCGAGTAGGCCAATGCGGGTGGAATCGTTGCAGTTGAAAGTAATACCCGGCTTCCCAACATTCCCGCCCAATGCACCAGACGACACAATGCGGGTAGATCTTCCAAGCCAAAATCGTCCGGTTCATCCAGTACCAGATCGGAGGTTAACAAACGTAAGGTGGCAGGAATCTGTTTGCCGCTTTTTGTTCCTTCTGTGGCAGGCATCAAATGATCTATCGTACTGACCAGCACGGGTGCCTGAAGCAATGCATCCAGACCTTTTTCTTGTTTTGTCCACTCACTCAGGCTGTGTTTTTCGGCCGCACTCTTGTAGTGAACATACAAATCCGGATCAAGCAACTCTTCTCGTGATTCACTGCCCATCTCTTCTGGTGACTCTGTTTCATCAGAAGATTTTTCCGGATTCCTTCGGGCTTGCTGATTTTCGAAAAGTTGCTTTACCGCAGTACCGCCAACGGCAATGGCCAACTCTTCATCTGACAGCTTGAGCTCATCCTGAAATTCCCTGCCAGTTTGCAGTGTTAACACACGTAGCCCCAAGGCCACATTAAAACGCACGCGGCCTCCTTGCAGCCCCAATGCTGCCATGATCTTGGCATTGGCTCGTGTTTTTCCCTTGCCGGTTGAAGCCATATTGATTCCGAAAAAACCCTTTTCAATCGTCTCTTTGCCAATTTTCTCGGCCAGCGTCCGGGCACCGTCCTGCCAGCCATAAGCTTCTTTAAGTTCTTTAGAAACGTTACCAGTCAATTCTTGGTTAGGTTCCAATGATAGAAGAGTGGCATTCAACCGAGGCAAGGACTTGACAATATTTTCTGCATGACAGGCAACGCCAATCAAGTGTTCATCAAGTTGTTGTTTATATTGTTTTTTGCCATCAACCCACTGTGAATTGGCAAACACCTTATAATGTGGATTGCGCCACGCTTGAGTAACTGTTTTTTGTGACGAGTAAAAATGATCTGCCAACATTAGGGCGAGACGAGAAAGATGCGTAGTGAAAATGTGTTCTTGTAGCCAATTGGTTTCTGTATTGAGGCAGGCACGTAATTGAACTCCCGCTTCAGAAGCAAGGATACAGGCCCTTGACCGCCATTGCATACTTTCAACGGGAAGCGCAGACAGTCTCCAGTTTGCATCTATACGTTCTTTCTGGTTTTCGTCGTTGCAGTTGAATGAATTCCATAAGGCATCGAAACCACCATCCATCCACTCATCAATGTCACTTAAGTTTGGCGAAGACGTTTTTTTCCATCCAGGATAAAGAGGTAACTTGTGATGTGTCACAATCAGCCACGCGACGAGCTGAGCAAACGGAGGCAAACTGGATAATTTAGGCTGTTCATTTTCATCCAAACCATCCCTGAAGTGGCACATGGTGAACATTTCTTTCTGAATGTCTGTCATTGTTTCCAGCCACTTAATATCGGTTTTCTGCCCAACAAATGCCTCAAAAAGTCGAAAAGAGATCCATTCGTGCCGGTAAGGTTCAAAATTCTCAGTTCTCTCGGCAGGGTTCAGCTTTTTCTGAAACAAGATCGTGGCTTTGCCAAAATCATGAAACAACCCGGCTATAGCAGCAGCGTACTTGATAATATCCAAAGTTTTCCATTGGTGTTTATCCGAATATTGGCTTACTTCATGTTCCGTGTTGTTCACCGGCACAATGCCTTTCTCGTCAAACTTCCTCCGGTTCCCCACCACCCATACCAACTCACTCCGACTGCGTGAGCGAATCCAATGACAACTGACCGCCGTATTTTTACTGGCAGTTTTGCGCAGTAGCTTTTTGACGGCCTGCAGCCCTTCCTGGGTGATAACCGTCTGCCAGGTGTTGTCACCGATGCGGTCGGCAAAGGCATCAAGCACCCGGCGGGTGCGCGTCAGCGCCCTCTTTTCGCATTGGGAGACAAATGTCACCATCATGGTGAAACCTCTTCCCAGTTCTGTTTCAGAGCGATGGATTTCACCTGCTCAAACATAAAATCCAGCGCCTTGTGCTGGGTAAAACTGCGCAAACACTGCTGACGGAACTCCTGCTCTGTGACCCGCTCTTTGGCGCAGATGAAGGCCCAGGGCAGAACCAGAGCGTCCT
>JBLRXC010000155.1:0-7721 GCA_047920975.1 Bacteroidales bacterium
GGAATTGTTATACTTTTAGACCTGATATCATTTAACAATTCATCCCCGGTACCATCAGGCAATCGAAAATCAACCAATAAAAGATGATATATATTTTTCCGGATTAATTTCAGGCTATCTTTTATATGATGGGCTGTATCAATGCTATGCCCATGCTTACCCAGAAAACCCTTGAGGATTTTGCAAAAAGTGATATCATCTTCAACAATCAGGATATTTGCCAAAACAGCTACTTTTGATGTAGCAAAGGTAAAAAAAAACAGGAGTTGAAAAAAATTCAACCCCTGCCTTCCTGATTGCATTCCCATTTTATTTTTTGATCTCGTTGCCGTCTTTATCCATCTTGATGGTCTTTGTTTCGCCGGCAGAATTCTTTAAAGTAATCTTGTAGAATTCATTGCCATCAGCCTTCTTCACAAGATGCACTTTTTCTTCTGCTCTCCAACCGCGATAATCACTGCTGGCTAATACGTCACGGACAGCTTTCGGCAGGTCTGTTGCATTCATTTCAGTCTGCTCACCACCATCAGGACTTACTACAGTTATTAACTCAATTTTTTCCCAGCTGTTTGCTGAACCAAATGCAAAGCTCATCACCATGATGCTCAGTGCTAAAAAAATTACTCTTTTCATAATAATATTATTATTTGTTTGACAATTATTAGACGGTTTTCTTCTTTTCAATAAACGTGCCCTGCATGGCATGCAATTTTATATTGTTATGTTTTTCAATTACTTATGCTACAGGCATCGGCCGAGGCTTGCAATTAATTTGTAGAATTTCTCCACACAATGTTGCCTTTACCCGCATAAAACAAGATAAACTCCGACTGGAACATCCACAGGAGCTGCACCATCAATTAGAAGCGGGTAACGAATTGATAATAAAATTTCGGGTTACTTTGGCAATAAATCGCAGAGGTAAGGCGCCATGGCATTTGCCAAGTCGCTGCTCGCTGATCAGGATTGGTTTGAGAAACTCTGGAACAAGCGCAGGACTATTTCCAGCAAAGAAATTCTGTTTATTTGGGGAATGAAAGGTCCTATGATCAAACAAGCTTATCTGAAAAATTTTATGTCAGGGTTCCCAAATCACAAGACCATTGTAATTGAAACATGCGGCCATTTCCCGCAGGAAGAAAACCCTGAAAAAGAACTCATGCAATTGCCGGACTTATGAGTCAAAAGTGAAATCACTGATACATAAAACCCGGACCTTTTGGTTCACCATGTATGTCAACAATTCGTATTATATTTGCTTCAAAGAAATCAAAATGAAAATCAATTATAAACTCGTCTCAGGGATTGCAGCAACCATTCTGACACTGTATCTGGCCTGGTATTTTTCAGATATCCTTGTATATGTATTGATTGCCGGCGTATTGTCATTTATTGGCCAACCCATTGTCAGACTGTTCAATAAAATAAAAGTCAGGGAGTTCAAAATGCCCCATACGATGAGTTCAGTGCTCACACTCCTCGTCATGATCATCATTCTGGGTTCACTTTTTGTAGTGACCGTCCCAATCATAAACAAACAGGCCCTTGTTATCTCCAATATTGATTTTCAGTATCTCGGCGAACAGTTGGATAAACCACTCCATAATCTCGAAAAACTTCTTTTTTCATGGGGTATGCTTGAGGATCATAAAACCCTTGAAACCCTCATTGTGGATGAACTGGAATCCATTGTCAGTATGACCTCTGCCAAAAACATCCTGGGCAATGTTGTTGGACTCGCCGGATCACTGTTCATCGGATTTTTTGCCGTGATATTCCTGACGTTCTTCTTTTTACGGGACGAACATCTGTTTTTCGACGGCATTATGCTTTTCGTTCCGCGTCAGTTTGAGGAGAAGGGAGCGAAAATACTGGCCGATATCCGCAAGTTGCTGTCCAGGTATTTTGTTGGACTGAGTATTGAACTTCTGATCATGATGTCGATTATTACCATCAGCCTCTCCCTCTTCAATGTGGAGAGCGCCTTGCTGATTGGATTCCTCGGTGGATTGATGAATATTATTCCATACCTGGGACCTATTATTGGTGCTTCCATGGGTGTGCTGATTGGTGCAACCAGTACACTCAGCCTGGGTCTGTACGACAGTATTTTGCCCATCACCCTTATTATCGCTGGAACCTTTGTTGTGGCAAACCTGATTGATAACCTGGTGCTTATTCCAGTGATCCATTCCACAAGCGTTAAAGCCCATCCCATTGAAGTATTTCTGGTGATTCTGATGGCCGGGAGTCTGGCCGGCATTCCGGGTATGATCCTTGCCATCCCGGGCTATACGGTGCTCAGGATCATTGCAAAACAGTTTTTTACTGAATCAAAACTCGTTCAAAAAATAACGGAGCATATCTGAACTGAACAGGAACCTGATCAGAAACATTCTAAAAAAAGGCTTCTTCATTGGAACTACATGAAACAATTCTTGTTTAATGATCAGTTTTTCTTTTGAATGAAACAGCTTTCTTCGAAAAAGCACTATGGGAAAATTGGCTGACGCACTGAACATCATCTCGAAATTAACCCTGAAGCGGGCTTGGAACCTGATCCTGGTACAGATCAGTTACTATCTCACCGTGTGGTTTAAAAAACCTGTTGTCTGGGGAAAACCTTTCAGTGTCTCCATAGAACCCACAACCTCCTGCAACCTCCGGTGCCCTGAATGTCCTTCAGGTATCCGGCAGTTTTCAAGGAATACGGGAATGCTCACCTTCGATTTGTTTAAAAGTATCACCGACCAGTTGAAGGATTCCCTTATGTATATAATCCTGTATTTTCAAGGCGAACCCTATCTGAATCCGGCTTTTTTTAAAATGGTTCAATATGCCGGACAAAAGAGAATATATACTGCCACATCCACAAACGGTCACTACCTGACTGCTGAGAACGCACGTAAAACTGTTGAATCAGGACTTGACCGGCTCATCATATCCCTTGACGGAATCGGCCAGGAAGCTTACTCCGCCTACCGTGTCGGGGGGCGTTACCAAAGAGTCATTGAAGGCATTGAAAACATGGTCAGGATAAAAAAAGAGCTTAGGTCAGGTACACCACATATTATCGTACAGTTCATTGTTTTTCGTTCGAACCAGCACCAGATCGAAGATGTAAAGGCACTCTGCAAACGTTTGGGGGTTGATGAACTCCAGCTGAAGACCGCCCAGGTGTACGATTACGAGAATGGTCATCCACTCATACCCACCATTGATAAATATGCCCGTTATCGTCAATTGCCCGATGGCAAATGGGAGATGAAAAATGATTTCAGGAACAAATGCTACCGCATGTCAGTCTCTTGTGTGATCACCTGGGACGGGCTGGTTGTTCCCTGCTGTTTCGATAAGGATGCTGTTTACCGGGTGGGAGACCTGAAAACAGACTCATTTGCCAGGATTTGGAAAAACCCGGTGTACCAGGAGTTCCGTACCAAAGTGTTCACAGCACGCAAATCCATTGACATTTGCAGGAATTGTACGGAGGGAATGGAACTTTGATTTACTTTCGGATAGCTTTATGTTAGCTACTGCTACATGGATCAAATTGCTTATTTTTGAATCCTCATTTCCTGAGGATCAATCATGATATTCATAGGTTTTCAGAAAAGAGAATCAGTAACACAATATTATGAAATACAAAAGGATATTATTAAAACTGAGTGGCGAAGCGCTGATGGGAGGTAAAGAATACGGGCTTGATCACATCCGCCTGGCCCAATATGCCGGAGAAATCAGCCAGATAGTCGCAAAAGGTGTTCAGGTGGGTATTGTTATCGGCGGTGGCAATATTTTCAGGGGTCTGCAAGGCTCAGCCGAAGGAACGGACCGCGTCCAGGGCGACTATATGGGAATGCTCGCCACAGTAATCAACAGCCTCGCGATACAGTCGGCGCTGAAAACCGAAGGAGTTGATTCGGTGTTGCTCACCGGCTTTCAGATGGGTCCAATTTCAGAACTGATGAGCAGGAAAAGAGCGTTTCAATATCTGGATGAAGGAAAGGTGGTCATCATCGGCGGAGGAACCGGAAATCCCTATTTTACGACCGATACTGCATCTGCTTTGCGGGGAATAGAGATTGAAGCTGATGTTTACCTCAAGGGAACCCGGGTGGATGGCGTTTATACTGCTGATCCCGAAAAAGATCCAACTGCCGTAAAGTTTGATTCCCTTACTTTTGAAGAGGCCTATCAAAAACAGCTCAGGATCATGGATCTTACAGCTTTTACCATGTGCAGGGAAAATAACCTCCCGATCATTGTCTTTGATATGAACAAGCCAGGGAACCTGCTCAGGGTGGTGTCGGGTGAAAAAACCGGAACCTTCATCCACAATTGATCTAAACAAAAAAATATTTTATTGCGTTATCTTTGCAATTGAACTTAAAGCAAGAGTACCTATGTTAGATGATTGTCAGTTAGTTTACGATGATGTGCAGGAGAAGATGGATAAATCCATCGAGCACCTTGAAAAAAGCTTTCAAAAGATCAGGGCAGGAAAGGCAAGTCCTGACATGCTGGGTGGCGTTATGGTTGATTTTTATGGCACCATGACGCCAATTCATCAGACTGCCAACGTCACCTCACCCGATGCACGCCAGATCATCGTTCAGCCGTGGGACAAAAGCCAGATCAGTAATATTGAAAAAGCAATCCTGGCTGCCAATCTGGGTTTCACCCCTAAAAATGAGGGAGAGGTTTTGCGGATCACTGTACCTGCCGTAACGGAAGAACGTAGGCGCGAACTTGTGAAGCAAGCCAAGTCGGAAGCCGAAGATGCCAAAGTTGCTGTTCGCAACAGCCGCAGGACCGGCAACGATGAAGCTAAAAAACTCGAAAAGGAAGGCATTCCTGAAGATGATGTGAAGAAACTGCAGGACGACATTCAAAAACTCACCGACGAATACATCCAGAAGATTGATAAACTCTTCGAGAAAAAGGATAAGGATATTATGACCATTTGACCGCGCAGAAAGCGTCTTATTTTATGAATCACCGGTTTTGACAATTGACTGGTTATTTCTAAATTTTCTGCCTGTTAAATTTTACCCTTCCTATGAGGTTAATGTAATTTTGAACCACACAGTCACACTCTGTATTGAACTTGTCGAAATATAGGGAATATAGAAAGTACTATGTGTTTCCCTATTGTGTCCTACTGTGCCTTTGTGGTTGGTTTTTCTTTGAACCACATAGACACACCTGTAGTGAGCCCGTCGAAATATAGGGAACATAGAAATCTCTCGAGCAGTCTCTCAATCATATTACTTTTTTACAAACTTTCCGCTTGCCATTAGTTTCTGGTTTTCGAAAAGGTTTATGAGATAAATTCCAGTTTTATATTCGGCAACATCCAATTTCACTTCATTGTCCTGTATGTCCTTCAGAGAGATTTCGTTAAGCAACTTTCCATAAATGTCGAATATTTTCAAAACCGAATTTTTATGATAGTGAAAGTTGTAATGCCGGCTGGTCATTGGTCCCCAGGGATTTTCGTCGGCAGTTGCGTCCGGAAGTTTGATCGTAATTTCATGTTCTGCAGGATTAGGATAAATGACGAGGTACTTCGCCATGCGGTATTCGATCTCGCCGGGTAGGGCTGTCCATACATCGCAATCATTAATACCGATGGTATCCGATACAATGGGGAGGTTATCGCACTTGTAATCATAATCAAAAGGCTCGGTATATGCCGAATCATACTCAAGATCGTAATTAAATTTGTGAATATAAGTCTTAATAAAATTTCCATCCCAGAATGGTTCACTGAAAAGTTCTTTATTATCAAAGGTTTTTAATGAACTCCTTAATAAAACCTCTGATTCATTAATATTTTTTTCAAGAATTAAGTTCCCATTCTGATCGGTTCTTGCTATTACAGTATGATTAGGTTGTCCGGGATATTTCCACCCACCCCCTATAGAATAAATTGTATCGTTGATAACATTTATGCAAAAAGCATTTCCATACCCCGTAGAATCAATTATATATTTCCGGAAAATTGAATTACCGTATTTATCTGTTTTTGAGAGTGTTGGACAAACGTCTACATTTTTGTTCCCTCCCCATCCAACGGTAAGTATATTTCCATAACTGTCTTCAATGGATCGTTTAACATCTCCCCACCAATTATCATTAGCCCCATAAATAATCCACCATTTTTCACTCCCATCCATTCCGGCAGCCATGATAAAAGGTTTATCTTTTCCGGCTGGGCCTCCATAATCGTTATAAATAGTCGAACCCGTAATTATACAATTGGTATCCCCTGATATTAACATTTGATAGGGCAATTCATTCCAGGCATTGGGATCCACCTGATCGAATATGTTTTTTATCCAGACAATATCACCTGAATTATCAAGCCGGAATAACCAGATACCTTTGAAAATTCCTGTTCCCGGAATAAATTCCTTTCCCCATAGTGAAACGAGCGCTATGTAACCGTCCTCGCCAGGCACTGGGTATATATTTTTTCCCCCGCTATAGGCCGTATTTGGCCCTGCCTGGTAAAAAATCCTGCACCACTCTTTTTCACCACAGGCATTCAGTTTCATGAAAAAGGGGTCGGCCAAATAATCCAATAAATAAGTAGCCCCTCCCAGGACACAACCCCCGTCATCAGTTGCTGTAATAAAATGAAATCCGGTAGTGTGTGTCCCATTTCCGATGGTTTTCTCCCACAAAACTTCCCCGTTAATATCCGTCTTAACCAACCAGGTCCATATCTCTGTAATCCCGTCAGGCCTGATGGTGTTCAAAACAATGTAACCTTTGTCATACGTTTCTAATAGATCGAAATTTATTGTAATTTTATATTTCCAGAAAACTTTAGGCCAGGTGGTATCATTCTGGGCACCGGCAGCAATGAAAAACAAGGCCAACAAAGCAAAAATTATATATTTTTTCATATACGGTTTATTAAAACTGTACGTGGAAAATTAGAAAATAATCTCCCACGTACAATCCATTTAATTAATGTGCAACAGTAATTTTTTTAGTATTTATGATTTTTCCATTTATCATTAAACTGATGTTGTATATGCCGGCCTTCCAATCCGCTACATTTATAACTTCCTGGTTCCGTCTTAATGTATACTGTTTAGTGACCAACAATTTTCCGTTCATATTACTCACTTTTATCGAAATCTCTCCGGTATAATCTTCCGCATTATAATTGATGATAAAATAATTACCGGCAGGATTCGGAAAAATAGTAAGCGCCTCCGATTTACCGGGATCATTAAAAAGGTCATGATTAAAAATTTCGGCAGATTTCAGTTCTTCTTCGGGAAGAACAACAGGCTCATCATAGTCCATCAGTCCGGCAACGATCAGCAGGTTCCTTGCACATGCACCGGGGTAATGTTCATCTTTTTCGGCAAGCAATTCCAGGTCTGTAGCTTCCTGACTTCCTTCGGCGGGCAATTCACCGTTCAGTTGATTTAATACCGAAAACAGCAATACATAATCCTGATGAACCGCTGCTTCAAGGGAGGTAAGTTCAAATTGAATCGGGATAGAAGACAACAACTGCTGGGTTGCACTCCAAGCCCCGTTCTTCAGGTTCAGAAATGCAAGCCTGTATTTCGATTCGAGCCGGTTATCCTGCGCAAGAAGTAAAACCAGACTATCGGCAGAAGCCTGCGGATTTAATGTATCTTTACGATAATACTGATACATATTATCGAAATGTTCAGACCTTTTTTTATCCC
>JBLRXC010000156.1:0-7651 GCA_047920975.1 Bacteroidales bacterium
TATCTGGTAGGGCTTGAGCTTTCGAAGCAAAGAAACTTAGCCAAAAGAAAGGCGCTGCTTTGGACAAGTATTTTTGTCAACCTGGGGTTTCTTGGTTTCTTCAAATATTACAACTTCTTCCTGGATAATTTTGTAACTGCATTTTCATTTTTTGGTGCTGAAATAAAAGCCAGTACGCTAAATATTATATTACCGGTCGGTATCAGTTTTTATACCTTTCAGACCTTAAGCTACACAATTGATGTTTATAAAAGGAAGCTTGAACCAACCAAAAACTTTTTTGCTTTTGCTGCTTTTGTGAGTTTTTTTCCACAACTGGTTGCAGGTCCTATTGAAAGAGCAACCAATTTACTTCCTCAGTTTTATATAAAACGGACGTTTGACTATTCAAAGGCAGTGGACGGTCTGCGACAAATTTTGTGGGGGCTTTTTAAGAAGATAGTCATTGCTGACAACTGTGCAGAATATGCAAATCTGATTTTCAACAATTCAGCAGATCATCCTGGAAGTACGTTGGTTTTAGGTGCATTATTCTTTACATTTCAAATTTATTGTGATTTTTCGGGATACTCCGATATTGCAATCGGGACTTCCAGATTGTTTGGCTTCAATCTGATGCGTAACTTTAATTTTCCATATTTTTCCAGAGATATCGCTGAATTTTGGAGGCGTTGGCATATTTCGCTTTCAACCTGGTTCAGGGATTACCTTTATATTCCGCTGGGCGGAAGCCGGGGTGGCACCTGGATGAAAATCAGAAATACTTTTATCATTTTTATTGTGAGTGGTTTCTGGCATGGCGCCAATTGGACCTTTATAGTATGGGGTGCCTTGAATGCCATCTATTTTTTGCCTCTTCTGCTCACCAATCAAAACAGAACCAACCTGGAGATTGTGGCAAAAGGGAAACTGATGCCAGGTTTCAGAGAGAGTCTTTTTATGTTACTGACATTCAGTTTGACAGTTTTTGCATGGATTTTTTTCAGAGCCGAAAGTATAACCCATGCGTTGCATTATATCAGTGAAATTTTTTCTGCTTCCTTGTTTGACTTTCCGGAAGTGACGGGAACCAGGGGTTTAAAAGTTTTGTTGGTTGTTTTTCTGATCATCGAATGGTTTGGAAGGGATCAGCAATATGCGCTGCAATCTTTGGGACTGCAATGGAAAAGACCTTTACGTTATGCGTTGTATTATTTAATCATCATTTCGTTGTTTTATTACGGCGGTAAAGAACAGGAGTTTATTTATTTTCAGTTTTAACCATGAGATATTTTCTAAAAAAAATCTTTGTCTTCCTGCTTTATTTAATCTTGATAGTAGCTATTCCTACATTCTTATATATCAAAAGAGACCTTTACTATGATTTTGGTGTGAAAGACAACTATTCATGGAAGTACTTTTTTCAGCAACTGGGGGATATTTCCACAAAAAAACTATTGGTCTCAACCATTGATTATAATGGGTTTATATTTGGCAGCAGCAGATCTACCAGTGTATATGCCTGCTATTTACAAAAAAAAATACCTGATACAAGATTCTTCCATTATGCCAATTGGAATGAAACAATTGGAGGCATCGAAAGGAAACTTTTGTTGATTGATTCATTGGGCTATACCATCGATCATGTGGTGATTTATATTGATACCGATTACTCCTTTGCAGATAATGGGTTGGTTCATGCAAATGATCATTACCTGTTAACATCCCAGAAAAGAAATAAATACCTTTTCAGTCATTATAAAAGTTTTTTTACAAATATGAGTATGGACAAGCTAAAACTCCTGCTCGGATTGAAAATTGAAGGGGATGGGTTTCCTGACTGGGAATCAGATTTATACACAAATGATCCGAATCAGCTTTGTAAGGATTCAATCATAGCCCGGTACGGTGACATAGAAGATAGCCCAGCCCATAGAAATACGATCGATTTTTTAAAAGACATTGGTTTCTTATATGAAAGGCCGGGTCATCAATTGTATTTGCCGTCACAGATATCAGATTTGGAGAAATCTGTCTTATATAACATCAAAAGTCTGTTTGAAAAACACAATACAAACTTTTATGTCATCCTAACCCCTCTCTATGATCAATTAAAATTTTCCATGGCTGATCAAAAAATTCTGGAGGATTGCTTTGGGGATAACCTTTATGATTTTTCCGGTATCAATGATATTACCAATAATATATATAATTATCCTGACCGGAAACATTTTCAAAGATATATCTCCAAGTTTATTTTGGATTCTGTTGTCAAACGTTCACGCCCTTTTATTCAATAATTGGCTGATTTTATTAAATCTGTCCCACACTTATAGAATCCGCACAAATGGATTGTGTCTCTTCTCATAACCAATGGTTGTTTCTGATCCGTGCCCTGCATATACAATGTAATCATCCTCCAGGGTGAATAACCGGTTGTGGATGCTGTTCACGAGCAGTTCAAAGTCACCGGTCGGAAAATCAGTCCGCCCTATACTGCCATGGAAAAGTAAGTCTCCTGCTAGCACAAACTTTTGTTCTTCGCTGATGAAACAAATACTTCCATCAGCATGACCAGGTGTGTAGAAAACCCTGAGTTCTGTGTTCCCAAACCGAATGATCTCTTCATCTTCGATATACCTTTCAGGTTCAACGATAGGCTCCAGATCAAAACCATACACTTTTCCCTGCCGGTGTGCACTGATCAGGAAAGGAAGTCCCGCTTTGTGTATCTCCGGCTTCAGATTGTAGGTTTTGCAAATATAGTTGTTGCCCAGCATGTGATCCACGTGACAATGGGTATATGCCAACCTGACCGGTGTGAGGTTTTTTACCCGGATAAAATCTGTGATTTCATCTTTTTCATGCTGGTCATAACATCCGGGATCAACGATTGTGCAGGCTCCTGACTCGTCAAAGAGCAGATAGGTGTTCTCCTGAAAAGGGTTAAAAACAAATTTCTGAATTGCAACCATGCGAAAAAGTTTACTGGCAAAAATAGGGGAATCAATTAAAATCTTAGGTTATAATTGAGCCGGCTCTCTTAAGTTTTTTACTGAACCTGTCCGGGGGTTGGTATGACACCCCCCATTTTCCCGCCTGCAATATCAAAGGTAATTTCAAATGGCAAAAAGGTTCTGACTGCCTGGTTATTTTTCAACCCGGGATACCAGTTGATCAGTTGAGCAACCCGTATAGCCTCTTCAGTACAGCCACCTCCCACAGGTTCGACCACCTCTATGTTTGAGATCCTGCCTGTGGTTTCCACTACAAAACGGAGTTTTACAGTCCCTGAAATATTCTGTTTGTATGCCGCATCGGGATAAACCAGGTTTTTGTTGAGAAAATTATTCAAATTGCGGTCAATTGCTGAAAAAACCGGAACAGGCCACCTGTCCGTCTTCCCCAGGTCATAAATTGTAAAACTTTCATCCACAGGTTCATGAGGAAATTTAGAAAATTGGTCGTTCCTGTTTTTTTGATGTCTCAGGTAAGTTTTTTTTTTGAATCTGATCTGAATTGAATGCATGTAGCCGACAGGTTTTCCCATTTCTTTAGCCGGATGCCATAAAATGTGCCGGAAGAGCCTGACCGCCTCAGCATCTATCTCCGGGGAAACAGATTGTGTAACTTCTATACCCTCAGTACTTCCATCCGGTTTGACAAAAAATGACAGTTCAACAGTTCCCTCTTTTTTTGTAAGCAGTGCCTCCTCGGGATAGATCATTTCCTGTTGGATAAATTCCCTGAAAAGCCGCTGGCCTCCATAGCAGACAGGCCTGGTAAATTCTTGAGCAGAGGAGAAATTTACCTGGATAAGAAGAATGATAAAGATGATTTTTACTTTCTTTTCTGCTGTCACTTTTAATTTCATGACTTGAAGTAGTTATGTACAGGCAAATATATAAAAAAAGAGTGTATCAAATGGAGAGCATTGGGTTCAACCAGGACTGTTCAAGTAAAAAATTCTGAATGTTTCGCACCAAGCGACCCTGGAACCGCAGGATCTGTCAGGGGTGCTTCATTGGGGATGTGTCGAGAATGGCAGATTCAGCCAGTTTAAAGACAGGATATGGATAGAATCCCCCCGTCCATTGAGGTACAAGGTACCGGTCGAAGAAGTTCCATTTCAACAGACAATCATCCGATTGTGGTTCCAGCAGGTAAGCTGCAAGAATTCCAAGTTTTTGTGTTGTTCGGATTACCATGGTCCCTTTTGGAAACTCCCTTGTGACCTGAGAAAATGCACCACTGACCTCATTCGTATAATGACCCTGATTCAGTTGGGTTGCACCTTTGAGCCCATCCAGGTTGAATTGTTCCACTTCAAGGGTTATTACTGTATTGAGCAGCTCCATTTGAATTCCGTGCATCTGAAGATTAGAAATAATGGATTGCTCGGGAACTGTTATCAGGTAAGCATATGGTACAGGAACACTTGTGGTTGGAAAATAATCAGCGATGTAAGGCACGGTTACAGTTCTTTTCCGGTCGCTTTTTTTGTAGCGCCAGTATCCCTGAACACCCGGAATGGTGTCAGCTTCAAAAGCCTTGATGGTAACAGGATCAGGGGTTGGCGCACCTTCGTATCTTATGGCAAATGAATCGGTAACCCCATGCCCAAATATTCTGTTTTGTTGCTTTTGGTCGGCAACTTCGAGTAATTTTTGAATTTGCTTACGGTTTTCAGCAGCATACTCAACCAAAGTCCAGAGCAAATGATAACAGCCCATCACCCGTGTTTTGAAATCTGCATAGACATAATTTTCGTTCAGAATAGCGAGACGGTTACGAATACCCAGATAATTTGTGAAATAGCGGGGTTCTGCGGCATAAGATATCCAACCTTTTTCCAGTTCAAGACGATGAATGAATTCTCCATAGAAAACATTTTCCACCTTTCGCTCCTGAAGAAGGTTCCTGCTGATGGCAGGCATACAAACATCACGCATATAGTTGATGAGATTTCTGTCGCCATTAGGGTTCACCATCCATGTAATGGTTACGGGCTCTTCATGGTATGATCCATTGGTTGTGTGACAGTCAACAGTTATGGCAGGATCCCACCGGTTCAGGATATTCATGACAACACCCTGTATTTCAGGTGTCTCGAGTTTCATGGCATCCCGGTTCAGGTCAAGAAACTGCGCATTATGCCTTACACCTACACCGTTTACCGGTCCATTTTGATTTGTGCGGTGCTGTGTACTTATTTTTTCATTGCCATCGGCATTTAGGATGGGACATATAAGCAGCACCACATGATCGAAAATGTATCGTTGAGAATTGGTTAATAAATCCCTGGCAAACATTTGGGCGGCCTCTTTGCCCTCTACCTCGCCCGCATGGATATTCGCCTGTATGTAAATGACAATCCTGTCATCATGCAACAGATCATCAGGGTTGCCAGGCATGGGATCTGCAAGGATCCAGAGCGGAATATCACGTCCTTCGATTGACCGGCCAATGATTTCTACCTTCATGTGTGTTGACTTGCTCAGTAATTCCCTTTCAAATGCCCTGACTTCATCATAGGTGGAGGTTGATTGATAATTACTCCTTTCTGCAGTAGTCTCAATGGTTGGCTGAGCTGAGGCAACAAATACAAAACAGGTGAAATAGAATAACCAGATTCTTTTTCCGGAATATAATGGATTTATCAGATTCATAGACGTTTTTTACGAATGATAATATCGGTTGTTCTTGTCAGTATTGCAAGGTCACCAGAAAAATTGTGTGAAATGACCCGATTGATCACGTTATCATTGATAAGGCGGGAATTTCGGGTTAACGAAGCTCAAAGGTTGTTTTACCAATCTCGTGTGCATCAGTATAAAGGAAAACATTATAGATTCCGACCATGGCGGCTTCTTCCTTTGATTTCTTACCCCAGTACATGCACACTTCGGTATCTTTTTGCCTGTACTCAATCTCTTTTTTCACGCTATATTCTAAGAGCTCGCCATTCAATTCAAATGTGTAATCTTCACCTATTTTTTGTGTTACGACAACACCATCCGGCCTGATAATCCTGACATAAAGCGTTTTTATCCCGGGCTCAACCAGTGGGTTCTCACCCAGTGTAAAACAGACCTGTACCCTTTCAACCCTGCTGGCTTTATCAGTTTCACGCTCCCTGCCGCTTCCGGTAAATCTCAGTGTAGATGCCGTTAAATTGAATGCGTTTAAAACAGCCGCCTGACTCATTTTTTCGATCAACACCTCTTTGTCCTTTGAAAGCTCCCTTGTCCTGTCCTGTTCGAGTGCATATTGCTGCCTTATTTTTTCGTTTTCTTCCTTGAGTTCCCTGTTTACAGTGAATAATGAATCGAGTTGATGGACATATCCCTGGGTTATTTTTCTGAGCAATTCAAGTTTTTTGTTTACTTTCTGGTATTCCCATTTATAATTCAGCAATTGTTTAATTTCCTCCGCATTGACACGAATCAGACTATCTTTGACAAAGAGTGAATCTGCCAGTGTCCCGTAAGCTGTTTTGATGCTGTCATGAGCAGCCATCAGATCTTCAAGTTCATATTGAAGCAGTGTTCGCTGCGTCTCTTTTTCTTTTGCCAGTTCTCTGTATGTTCTGATTTTAGGCACAAAGAAAACCAGCAATAAAATAGTTGAAATAATAAAAAGAAATGTGAGGATCATCCATAATCGCGAATTTTTTCTTGCGCCCGGTTGACCTGAATTTGCCCTGGGATTGGAAGTTAACTGTGTCATTGTTGTTGAAATTAACGGTAATAAACACTATATGCTTTGCAAAAGTAGTAATTTTTGTCACAAACAGATGATTACAGTTAGAATGACGATGTTTTTTATGCTTTTGCAAAAAATTTCAGATACAGTAACAATTGTGATGAGGGCAACCTGCAAAAGGTTAATGTGACCCTGAGCCGGGAACTTTAAAATGGTCATCGGTCTCTTCAACAATTCTTTTGTACCAGGCATTTCCGTAACCGGGGAATTCGACTTTCGGATTGTAGTACTTGTATCCTTCCGGCACCTCTTGTTTTTCTTTGATGTTGCCATCCATATATTTGGTAAAGAGGTACGTGAAGAATTTCAACCAGTGCCTGAGAGTTTCATCCCCTGCATTAACAGAGTATTTAGTAATCAGGTCAATGGCAGCAGCGGCGTCAGAACTGTATAACGCAGAGGCTTTAAGGTCGATCTCTTTGGTTTCGTTCAGAAACTTCCATTCAAGGGCTGTTTGTTCTGCCCTGATCTCCGGATGTATTACGTTATACCGGGTGTATGCATAATTTGAAACAAGGTTAAACACCCAAAATGCAGCATCAAAAGTGAAATCCATCATACTCCCATTACCTGTTTCAAATGCTTTTGGAACCTCGGTTATGCCGCAATACATAGGAACAAAAACAGTACTGGCAGCATCGTCAACGCCAAACCATAAAATGCCCCCGATCGGATCCGGAAGCCATGATCTTGATTGAGATACGAAAACAAACCCTGTCTGTTGTGTTGCAGTTGCCCGTTCATTACAATAGGTAACACCGTCTACTACAAAGGTAAGTGGCCTCCATCTGTAAGGATTTCCGAAGGGTGCCGCACCTATATCCGCTGTCATATCAAGTGGTGTTCCTTCGAGATGGTCACGCATGTAATCCATGACATTTTCGACCGAAATTTTCCGGTCGGGTTT
>JBLRXC010000157.1:0-7603 GCA_047920975.1 Bacteroidales bacterium
GGGATGATCTCCTTTTCCCGGTTAATAAATTCAGCCAACTCAAAAACCTCAGTTTTGTAAACGTCTCCCAAAACAGATAATCCTCCGTTCATATCGCCATAAAGGGTTCCATACCCAACGGCTGCCTCGCTTTTGTTGGAAGTATTCAACAAAATAAAACCGTGTTTATTGGAAAGGGCCATCAGGATCGTACCTCTGATCCTTGCCTGTAGATTCTCCTCTGTGACATCAGCCGGAATTCTTCCAAATAATGGATTCAGGGTTGATTCAAAGGCTTGGAAAGTCTTTTCAATTGGGATGATATCGTATTTGATTTTTAGATTTTTAGAAAGCTGGACAGCATCTTCAATGGAGTGTTCCGAACTGTGACGTGAGGGGAGCAGAACTGCCCTGACATTCTCCTGGTTAAGCGCTCTTACTGCCAAAACAAGAGTTACAGCTGAGTCAATCCCACCAGATAATCCGAGTATGGCCTTTTTAAAGCCAAGCTTTTCAAAGTAATTTTTTATACCCATAATCAGTGCATCGTAAATGAGTGCAATCTTACCAGGCTCAGGTCTGTCAAATGATTGTTCCATTGATTCGATCTCTGCAACATCAAATATTTTAAAATCCTCTTTAAAATATTTCAATTCATCAACTACTATTCCTGCACTGTTGAGGACCATCGATCCACCATCGAATAACAATTCTGTCTGAGCACCGATATGGTTCACATAAAACAATGGCAGCTTGTATTTAGCAACATTCTGCTGTAACACTTTTTTTCGGTTTTCTGACTGTAAATAATGGAACGGGGAGGCAGCTATATTGATTATGAGGTCGGGTTGCTGTTTATTCAATTCATCCATTGGATTGATACGATACAGGGGGTCGTCTCCAATATTCCACAAATCTTCGCAAATAGTAATCGCTAGTCTTTTTCCATGGAAATCAATGGTTTCGAAAATTGTGCTGGGTTCAAAATATCTGTATTCATCAAAAACATCGTAATTTGGTAAAAGTCCCTTGAAATGTTTTGAGATGACTTGCCCATCCTGGAGAAAAAAGGCAGTGTTAAAAAGTCTTTTTCCTTTGGGATTGTTATTTGGCGATGGTCCTCCTATTATTGCCGCTATACCTGTGCATTGCCTGGCAATTCGTTCAACAGACTGTAAGCACCTTTGAACAAAATCATTGAATTCAAGAAAGTCACGTGGTGGATAACCTGAAACAGCCAACTCAGAAAAAACCACGAGATCAGCATTTCCGGCCCTGGCCTTTTCGATTGCTGCAAGCACTTTCTTTTCATTGCTTTCAAAGTGCCCGATATGATAATTGATTTGGGCAAGGGCTATTTTCATTCGCAATATCCTTCAGGATTAAAACATAACTCCAATGTTCAACTGAAGCAAATTCAGGTGACCCTTCTGTTTTATGGTCTGATCAATGCTGTTGGTACCTTTCATGATATTGTTGAGACCATTTTGAAAATTAACCGACAAAAAAAGTGAAGTGGATGCATCAATAAAATACTCAAGCCCACCACCTACAATCAATGATCCCATAAATAATTTGATCTCATCATCAATCTCCTCCTCCGATTGTAAAACTGTACTTACATTGTTGTTTATATAAGTAAAATCATCTTTTGAACTAGCTTTAAGCTTTATAGCCCCACTCAATCCAATTTCTCCAAAATATGCCATTTTTCCGAATTGATTGGTCCGGAGTTTCATGATTACAGGAAACTCAAGGTATCGCAGATTGTATTTCCTGGAAAGTTCGCCAACAGTTGGCAGAGGCGCATCCTCACTCATTTTTTTTTGATGAGGATATGTTAGCACGGCATTGAGATAGTTAATGTTAAAACCCGTTTTAACAAAATAGTTGTCGGCAAGGGTTATGTCTGCAACAAAACCCCACGAAAAGCCAACAGGGCTCCCGTCTCTTTCATAATCTTTTGAATCAGGTACCATCCAGGCGATATTTGGAGCGACTTTGACTCCAAACCGAAAGGGTTTTACCTGTGAAATCCCCTCAATAGTGAGAAAGGGGAGCAAAACAAATAGGATAACAAATCGTTTCATGTTTTGAATATTTTATCAAGCAAAGGTAGGAATTGTAATTGACTTATGAATACATAAAGAACTTATAAAAACAATGTTTTTAAAATGTTTATATTTGCTCTTTCATTACTTAAAAATTAACTGAGATGAAAAAAAACCTGCTGTTCGCTATTTTCATTGGGATTGCCTCCTATTCCTTCGGGCAATTTAATTTGGGATTGGCTGGGGGTATCAACGTCAGCAAACTTTCCACTGATCTGAGTGATTATAAAAATGATGCAATGCTGGGCTATAAAGCAGGTGCTTTTGCCAGATTAGGTACTAAGCTACATCTTCAGCCTGAAATCTATTACTCTTTTAACAAAGCAGGCTTTACCTACAATTCAGAAGATGGTTCTGACATCACCAAGGTAAAACATGTGCTTACTTTTAATTCAATTGATGTTCCTGTTCTGGTCGGTTATAAAATTTTTAACCCTCCACTTCTCAATATCAGGCTGAATGCCGGCCCGGTCGCTTCTTTCACTACAGCAAAAGAAATTGAGACCACCGAGAACAATTTAACAGTCACAACCAGTGAAAAATTCGAAAAATCATTTCAGATTGTTAATTGGGGCTTCCAGTTTGGCGGAGGTCTCGATTTCGGTTTTCTAGTCTTTGATATTCGTTATGAACTCGGATTGAACAATATTTATAATAAACCAGATGATAACCAGATCGGTGATTTGAGTGAGATAAAGAAAAATGTTTTTTTCATTTGTATCGGGTTTAAAATTCTATGATCGAAAAGGACAGGCTGGTCATTGAAAATTGTCATCTGTTCTATTGATTTTAGCTATTAATCACTATTATCAAATGTTCATAAAGACCTTCAGTTTATTCATGATCCTTATTGTGAGCCTCGCTTGCTCACGGGATAAAACCAGGTTTGACGTTGACCTTTCAGGTGTTTCTATACCGGAGGTCTCCATCCAAAGGTATGGACAAACCCTGTTTGGCCTTGACAAAGGAAATCTAAAGGAGGAGTTAAGCCAGATTCAATCTTCTTTTATTCCATTTCTGGAAGGTGATCTTGAGCAGCATGAAAACGTGGAGAAGATTAGGAATTTTATAGAAGATACCCTATTGATAAAGGTATTCGATGATTGCCTGATCCATTTTCCCAACCTGAGTTGGCTGGAATCTGATCTTAGCCAGGTTTTCAGGTATTACCGGTACCACTTTCCAGATTCGCCGATCCCCCATGTCTATACTTACATCTCAGGATTCGACTACCAGCATCCTGTGTATCTTTATAATAACAACCTGCTTATTGCCCTGGATATGTATCTTGGAGAAGATTATTCCTATTACAGGCAATTGGGATTACCAGCTTATGTCTTAACCAGTTTCAATCGCCGGTATATCCTTAGAGACTGCGCAGAGCAGCTCGCAGACAGGGAAATATATGATTTAGCATCCGATTATCACCTCCTTGGAAGAATGATCGGAGAAGGAAAAAGGCTTTGGTTTATTAAGTCAATGATCCCTGCGCTCAGTGAGGAAATTCTGTTAGATTACCCAACTGCGAAAATGAACTGGGCCAGGCGCAATGAAGGAATGGTATGGGCATTTCTTATTGAAAATGAACTACTTTACTCAACTCAGACCATAGATTTTCAAAAGTTTATCAATCATGCTCCTTTCACCTCATTTTTTGGGCATGAATCACCACCCAGACTGGGTTGGTGGATTGGCTACCGGATAGTGGACGCATACATGAATAAAAACAGGGAAATAAGCCTCATTGAATTATTGGAAGAGAGCGACTCGCGTAAAATATTGAATGAGTCGGGGTATAAACCCCTGTTGTGAAGTACATCAATATACCAAAACCTATGCTTGTAAAAACTTACGGAAGTACACTCATAGGAATAGATGCCATCACCATCACTGTTGAAGTAAACGTTGGTCAGGGATCAGGCTTCTTTCTTGTGGGACTGCCAGACAGCGCTGTCAAAGAGAGTCAGCAGCGCATGTGGGCAGCATTAAAAAATTCAGGCTATCGCTGGCCGGGCATGAATATCACCATCAATATGGCACCAGCAGATATCAAGAAAGAGGGATCGGCTTATGACCTCACAATCGCCATGGGAGTGCTGGCTGCGTCAGGACAAATATCACCGGATAAACTTGGCGATTACCTGATTATGGGTGAGCTTTCATTGGATGGTGGATTACAGCCTATCCGTGGTGCTTTACCTATTGCAATTGAGGCTCGCAAAAAGGGGTTCAGGGGTTTCATTCTCCCGCTTCAAAATGCCAGAGAGGCAGCCATTGTAAGCGACATTGAAGTTTATGGGTTGAACACCATCTCGGAAGTAATCCGGTTTTTTCAGGAAACTGAATATATTGAGCCGGTAAAGGTTAACACCAGGGATGAGTTCTATGCATGTCTGAGTGAATATGAATTTGATTTTTCGGATGTAAAGGGACAGGAAAATATAAAACGGGCTCTCGAAATCGCTGCTTCAGGTGGGCATAATGCAATTCTCATAGGTCCTCCCGGATCCGGAAAGACAATGCTTGCCAAACGGTTACCGTCCATTCTGCCACCCCTAAACTTGCTTGAGGCTTTAGAGACAACAAAAATTCACTCAGTTGCAGGTAAATTATCAAAAGACACTGCGCTTATCTCCGTGAGACCCTTCAGGTCACCACACCATACCATTAGCGATGCAGGCCTGGTAGGAGGGGGGACTTACCCTGCGCCGGGTGAGATATCACTCGCACATAACGGGGTTCTCTTCCTTGATGAACTCCCGGAATTTAAGAGAACAGTGCTTGAAGTAATGCGGCAACCTATGGAGGAGCGGGTCGTCACTATCTCACGTGCCAAAATGACGGTGGAATTCCCCTCCAGTTTCATGTTGGTTGCTGCTATGAATCCTTGCCCTTGCGGGTATTATAATCACCCGGACAAAGACTGTTCATGCGCTCCCGGGTTTGTCCAGCGATACCTGAATAAGATTTCCGGGCCATTACTGGACAGAATAGATATCCATGTGGAGGTTGTTCCTGTGCCTTTCAGGGAGCTGTCCGATGAGCGCAAAAGTGAAAAAAGTGAGATCATCAGAGAACGTGTGATTGAAGCCAGGAAAATCCAGGAAAGACGTTTCTCCGATTCCAAAGGAATTCATTGCAATGCACAGATGAGTAGCAAACAATTGCGTCAGATCTGCCGGCTGAATGAAACAGGACAGGTATTATTGAAAAATGCAATGGAAAAACTCAGCTTGTCTGCAAGGGCCTATGACCGTATATTAAAAGTCTCGAGAACCATTGCAGACCTTGATTCTTCTGAAGACATCAAGCCCGAGCACCTTGCCGAAGCTATACAATACCGAAGTCTTGACCGGGAGAACTGGGGTGTATAAACCAAACGCCAGCTGATGAGTAATTGATTAACAATCAATAAGTATGCATACATATCTTTCTAAGTCTTTTCTCTTTACCTTCTTTCCGGCAGGTCGGGCAATATTCATGGTTGGTGGTATGTTCCAGTCCGCAGCGTGAACACCGGTAATGAATAATTTTCAGCACGTTTTTTTTATGGGATGTCAAAGTATAAACAGAACCTACGACAGGAGTCAGGAAGATGCTGAGAACAAGTGACTTAAAGGTGCCGCAGCACCTTGCTGAGCCCAGCTTTGCAACAGATGCTGCAAGTACCAGGTAACCCAGTGTTAACATAACCAGGGATTCTGAATCAAGTCTTTCCATTTTGAATGTTTCTTTCTAATTATTGTCAAATAACATCTAAACGTTGATACGCAAAAACCTGGGTAGGGTTGTTAATCTGGGTAGAAATGATCAGAACGTTTTCCTGTGTGGATTGGTTGCAAATCAAAAAAAAAGAGGCTGCTTCTTGAAGCAGCCTCAAATGAATCATCTAATATATATCAGATTAGTTAGGCACCTGGGTGTTTTTCAGGTAATTTGGAAGCCAGAATTGATTCTTATCAACATTGCTGGATTGACTGTCCAGATTCAGATCGGAGCCAAGATAGCCCTGTTCTCCAACTTCAGTCTTCCAACCTGCAGGCGATTTGTCTGCATCATTCACGATACCGTCGGCATTGACATCTCCGGCAAACATACCCCAAACACCAGGTGTAAGTTCTTTGGATCCATTTGCACCAAAAGTCTGCCCGGCAGCAGTTGTGAAGTCCCATGATACGGTTCCGGTTGGATCAGCGATCCCGGCAGCACTCATGATACTCAAATGGTTTCTGCTCCATACAACGATAAACATCAGGTCATTGAAAACAGCATTGAACCCCAATGGCGAAATACCATTCAATGCAACTATGGAACCATCCGCCAGGAGAAGCCCCGGTTTTTTGGTGGAGGAAGTGGCACTTGTTGCCGTGCCGGGGGTTGTAGCGTCCCTTAGCTCAACCAACACCCAATCTATTGCGTTGGCAGGCAGTGAAATGGCAGTTCCAGTCCCGCCATAAAGCCACCTGGGTGCATTGTTTCCATAATAGGGAAGGGAAGGGTTGAAAGGGTGATTGCTTGGCAGATATCCCTCTATATTCAACGATGAACTCATGATTGTATTTACGGCATCGAAAGCTCCTTCAAGATAGACCTTCAGATCAAGCTGGAAGAGGTCATCGCTTGTGAGATTTTGTCCGGTTCCGTTTGTTCCGGGTGAGCCAAGGTCTCCTGCTGTTCCCGTATATGAAGGCTCCCTTAAAATGGCAACAGACCAATTGGCTGGGTCATTATTGTCATCACCCGGAAGCCCGGTAAAGATCATGGATGCACCTGTCGGATCGGGCCAGGGAGCAACACCTGTATAATTGACCCTAGCCACCTCTGTGATACCATCGGGAAGCAGGATTACGACCTCATCATCAGAATTCCCAAGAACAAATCCGGAGTATTGATAGTCAGCTGTATAACCCCCATTAACGAGCGAACTGGAATTTCTTCCCAAAACAGCGAATCCTTTTGATGGAACCGTAAGCGGGCCAGCAATTATATGGCTGTCAGTCCCGTCATCTTTGATGACCCATCCGGTCATATCAATTGCATAATCTTCATTATTGAATATCTCAAACCATTCCCCCTCAGAATCCGCAACTGCAAAAGGATCCTGCATGATCTCCGTGATGATAATCTGTGGAATCACAAATTCAGTCACATCAAAGGGCAGACTGGTTCCTGATTGCAACCCGAATGGATTATCATCGTTTGCAGTAATGGTAACATTTGTACCGGATGGAGCCATATTGACATTATTTACAATAATCTGACTGGTTCCTGCCAGGATGGTTCCGGAGGTTGCACTACCCGGTGAGAAGACAACTGTTCCTGTAGTACCTCCGTTTGTAGAAAAAGTAAAATTGATGTTGTTCGACGGATAAGCTGGATTACCAGATACATCCTGCGCCTGCACAGTTACCGGAAAATCAATGCTCTCATAAGGATTTATTCCATTATTGACTGATGTAATGGCTAACTTGACGGCAGGATTGGATGATATTAACACATCACTCTGATTACGT
>JBLRXC010000158.1:0-7566 GCA_047920975.1 Bacteroidales bacterium
TACTGTAATACCGGCAATCTCAGCTCCAAACATATGTTCGGGGGCTTCACTTTGTGCAGGCGCAAGTAACATTTTTCTGGTACAGGCAAGCGATGTTACCATACAGAATCTTACCGCAGATGGGAATAACCCTGAAATTTCAAGCGGAGTAACAAGCAATGGAATTGATGTTGATGCCAGAAATGGTATTATCACTGATTATTTGAATTTCCCTTCAACTGTTTTTAATAATTTAAATGTTAATCATGTAACCATAAAAAATATTTATTTACGTGGGATTAACAATTACAAGGGAACCGGATTCTATTTTCATGATAATTATGTGATCAATGTTGCTGGAGAGTCTAGCTCTATTGCAATGTTTAACTCACAAGGAGCTGGCTCATTTACTGGCAATCATGTTGATCTGGCCAATGACGGTCTTGCTTCAAACCATTCGAAAGGAACAACCTATACTGGAAATACTGTTACAAATTCGGGAAGTGGAATCCACACTGATAACAATGGAAGTGGCGGCGGAACAGCTGATATCATGGAGGGAAATAATGTCAGTAATACTTCGTGGGGAATATGGGTATTTGTCCCTTATAAGGATGTTCAGGTAAATAATAATACAGTTACAAACTGCGATGTCGGATTGGCATCCGTGGGTCAATATGTCTCTGTTCTGCCTTCATTTACAGGAAATACAATAGATGGTACGTCTAAGTCAGGAAGCATAGGCGTTTATACTTCGACTAGTACCTGGTATTATGCTTCAGGAAACAGTAATCATACGTTCACCAATAATTTTATTAAGAATAATGATTATGGTATTTATATTGAATCTGAGGCAGGATTTACAAATACAACAACTGCTAAAAGCAATTCAGTAACTGGCAATACTAATGGTGTTGAGGTTGATAATTCGGGTACCTTGAATATTGATCTGACTTGTAACTGGTGGGGCACTGCTGATGGCAACCTCATTGCTCCAATGATCAGTGGTAATGTGGATTATATTCCTTGGCTTTCGGATGGAACTGATATTGGTGATCCGGGTTTCGTACCCGGAGGTTCATGTACCGGCGCTCCTAACCTGACAGGTACTTACAAGTATTTCAATTCAGGATTAACCCCGTTGAATGATGTAACCGTTCAACTGTATAAGGACGGTTCACCGTTTGGCAGCTCAGTGTCTACAGATGTTTCTGGAAATTATACATTCACGAATGTGCTACCGGACACTTACGAAGTACGCGCTACCACAACCAAAGCCGTCGGTGGTATCAACTCTACCGATGCTGCTCAGGTAAACTACTGGGTTGTTAACAATTCTGAAATCGAAAAGGTGAGGTTCTATGCAGGGGATGTAACAAATGATAACGATATTCTATCATTAGATGCTAGCAACATTCAAGGTTACTTCCTTACGTCGGGCAGTGCCGGATTCGTACGCGCTCCCTGGTCATTCTGGACAGCCGGTGAAACCATCTCAGCAAATCCCGGCTCAGCAGGTTATCCAACCCTGGTTGTTCCAGGTTCGGGATCTACGGTAACTCAGAACTTCTTTGCACTGGTCACCGGTGATTTCAACCGCAGCTTTACGCCCGGCGCTAAAGACAGCGGTTCCGGAAGTATTACCCTGCAATATGGCCAGATGACAGAGGTGGCTTACAACGAAACAGTTGAACTGCCTATTGTGTCCTTACAGGATATGAAGGTTGGCGCTGTTTCGCTGATCCTTGGATTCCCGTCAGAACTGATGGAGATTGAAAATGTATTCCTGGGCGAAGACCTCACCAACCCGGTTCCATTCAATGTTTCGGGTGATGAACTCAGGGTGTCGTGGCATACGCTTTCACCAGTCTCCCTTAATGCCGGCGACCGTCTCGTAACACTGATGGTTTCCGTTACAGGCGATGCCGGTGACGAGGGGATTCTCTTTACACTGGCTGCCGATCCGCTCAACGAGCTGGCCGACGGTTCTTATGAAGTGATAGCGAATGCTGTGCTGTCCATTGATATCCTCAAAACCTCAGCATTGGGATTAGCTTCAAACAACATATCCGATATGTTAAATCTGAGCAACTACCCGAATCCGTTCAAGGGAAGCACCACGTTTACATACGCGCTACCGGTTGATGGAAGGGTTACACTCGAAATCTATGATATGGTTGGAAGTAAAATGACAGTGTTGGTTGACGAAGTTCAGTCAGCAGGCAATTACCGGATCAACATGAATGAGAGCATGTTGCCGTCGGGTGTCTATACTGCCAAAATCCAGCTTCAAAGTTCCGGCACGGTCTCATCACGTGTCATCAAGATCATTAACAGATAATCGTTAAACAGAATGAACGGGAGCAAATGCTCCCGTTCATTTACTTTTGTTCTGAAAATTGTTCTTTGTTCTTAACTACACTTACTATGATGAATCAGATTCTTACAATATTTTTCAGCCTTATTTTCCTGAATGTTATTGATATTCAGGCACAAAATGCTCCGGCCTCAACAGTCGGGGCAATTTTTAGTTATGGAGCAACGGCAACCGTTCCGGTTTCGGTTACCGGGTTTAATAACGTTGGAAGTTGCAATTTGCGGTGGTTGTACGATCCGGCTGTCGCCACCTGCACAGGCGTTACCAAGTCAGCCTCGCTGCCCGGGGGACTCGCTGTGAATACCGATACACCGGGTGTCATTACCATCGGTTGGTACACCTGGCCGGGAGTCACACTGCCTGATCATACGGTTGTCTTTAACCTGAATTTTTCAAAAGCCGGTTTCGGCATCACTGATATTTCCTGGGATGAGAACTATCCCGACCGAAACTGGGGCGATGGCAATTTTCAGATCATGAATGACCTGCCTCTTTCAGACTATTACATCCCCGGATCCCTTGGCTTCCTCACAGGGAATGCACCTGTAACCATCGCTCCCGTAATTACCGGAACGCCAGGGACTACAATCAATATCCCTGTGAAGGTAAGCGACTTTCTAAACATTGGCTCTTTGTCACTCACTATGCAGTATAACCCAACTGTACTCAGCTACCAGTCATTCAGCAACACGGCAGGATTTCCCGGTCTGATGGCTGATGGATTCACACCCGGAACGATTGTTATGACCGGCCTTGTGCCGCCGGTAGGGACAGGATTTACCCTGGCTGATGAAGCGGTACTTTTTACTCTTGATTTTCATTATGTCGGAGGAACCACAGCGCTGACCTGGTTTGATGACGGTCCATCGTGCCAGTATGCCGGGTACCCCGGTTACAACATATTATCAGATTCACCCACACAATCTTACTATATCAACGGATCGGTGAATGCTGGCATCAGGATCGGACTGAAGCTGTTTCTGGAAGGCCCATTCATGGGTGGAGAGATGTCCACCCAGCTCAACAACCTTGACCTGATCCCGAATGATCAGCCCTATTCTGGCACACCCTGGAATTACACCGGAACGGAATACGCCACCGCTATCCCTGCAGATGCCGTTGACTGGGTATTGATTGAACTGCGTGAAACCACCGGCGATGCTTCTACCGCCACATCTAATAAGGTTGTTGCGCGGCAGGCCGGCCTCCTGATGAAGAACGGCCAGGTAAAACAACCCGACGGCAACCAGAATCTCTATTTTGGGTTCGCACCGGTTGCCAATCTTTTCGTTGTGGTTTACCACAGGAACCACCTTGCTGTGATCACAGCAACAGCGGTTTCATTTTTCAACGGATTGGGTTACTATGATCTTTCCTCCGGCGCCCTTCAGGTTTTAGGTGGAGCTGATGGACACAAGGAGTTAACTCCCGGTATCTGGGGCATGATAGCCGGCGACAGCGATGGCGACGGGTTGATAGATGACGCTGATAAAATGGATTACTGGAGTCCCAATGCCGGAACCAACGGCTATTTGTCCTTTGATTTTTCGATGGATGCTGAAATTAAAAATCAGGATAAAAATGATTACTGGTATTGGAATTTAGGGTCTGAAAGCCAGGTACCATAGCGAAACAAAATATTTTTAGCCTTTAATGGGCAGTAATTAATAATTTATACACAGGTTGATCAAAATAATCAGTAAATAACAGGAAAAGTCATATGATAGGCTTTTATTTTATCAAAACATTAGAATGATCAGAAAATGCACAGTCTGGAGTTTGTTATATTTGTGGAGTAGTGCTGCTAATCCACAAAATGCGCCTATATCTGCATTGAGTGAATTGACCTTGTGCCAGGGATCGCTGGCTGATGTTGCAGTTACGGTCAAGGATTTCAACAATATAGGCGCAATCTCGCTGACCTGGCATTATGATCCTGCTGCTTTATCATTCCTCTCTTTTACAAATAATTCCGGTTTCCCCGGGTTGATGTTCATGAATCCATCGCCCGGGGTTATCACTGCTTCAGGGTTTTCAGTGATCACAGGTATAACATTACCCGACAATGCAGTTCTGTTCACCGCTCATTTTACCGCAAACGCTGGAACATCCGCCCTGCAGTGGTTCGACAATGGCGAATCGTGCGAATATACCGGACCACCTCCCTATTATCAGGTTTTAAATGATGTTCCGCAGGATTTGTATTACATTGATGGTGTAGTCAATGCGCTTGATGCGCCTGGGCAGGCCGGCCCCATCTCAGGTCCGGTCGGGGGAAATGTTTGTCAGGGTCAGGCAGATGTGATTTTCTTTGTTGATCCGCTAGCCAATGCAACCGGTTACAACTGGACACTGCCGGAAGGATGTCAGATCATCAGCGGTGGGAATACCCATTCAATCCTGGTTTTATTCGCTGGCGATGCTTCCAGCGGCGCGCTCTCCGTATTTGGATTTAACGAATGTGGTGATGGACTGCCTTCATTGGATTTTCCGGTGAATGTGAACAGTCCCCCGGAAATCATAGTCCAGCCTGTTTCACCTGATACAGTTATTGCAGGTCAGGGTAGTGCAGTCTTTATGGTAGAAGCATCGGGTAGTGAATTGAGTTTTCAATGGCAGGAGTATGCAAACGAATGGACAAATCTAACCGAGGGTGGTATCTATGAAGGCGTACATGCAGAAACATTAACGATCAGTGATCCACCTGAATGGATGGATGGATATAAATACAGGTGCATTGTTTCCGGATTTTGTGACCCCCCTGTGACGACAGACGGACTTGCAACGCTCACAGTGTTGAATATCACAGGTTTGAATGATTTTCAGTACCTGGAACAAGAGAAGATAAAAAATATTGAAATTTTTTTGTATCCAAATCCTTTCAGCAGTTTGATTTCAATTGAATATTATTTATTTTTACCGGGTGAAATAATTATTGAAATAATCAATCCAAGAGGTAAAAAGATTGCAAGGTATGTTGAAAATCATGTAGCTAATGGTTCCTGCACCTTTTCCTTTAGCGAAAAAGAAAACCTGCCCGGAATTTATATTGTATGGGTGAGGCTTAAGACAAACCAGGGGATTACAGGGGAATTATTTAGGATGATAAAATTGAATTAGAGCACACAAAACGATATTTTACAAATAAAATAATTATCCAACGTAAATCTGACCATTATGAAAAAATTGAGACCTTTAATTTGGTTGTTTCTAACCGGCTCCATGTTGCAAATCACGGCACAGAATGCACCCATTTCAACCGTAGGGGATGAGGTTACCACAGGTACATCTGTTGTGGTTCCTATCACTGCCGTGAATTTTACTAACGTTGCGAGTTGCAATTTGCAATTGGTCTATAATCCCTCCATTGCAACATGTACAGGAGTGACAAAGGGTTCTGTACTGCCGGGAGGTTTAAGTATCAACATAAGTACCCCTGGCTTAATCAGATTTGGATGGTATAACTTCCCCGGTGTCACCTTACCTGACAACTCAATTATCTTTAATCTTACCTTCACTAAGGTCTCCGGCGGCACTTCTTATGTAGCATGGGATGAGACCTATGCCGATCGTCAGTGGAGTGATGGTGATTTTTTTCCGCTTAATGACCTTCCTTTTGAGGATTTCTACCATGACGGATCTGTTACTTTTCAAACCGATGCACCTATAACCATTGCTCCTGAAATCACCGCCTGCCCGGGGAATATCATTGATATCCCGGTAACAGTTCAGAATTTTAATGATATCGGTGCCTTATCCCTAACTCTGCATTTTAATGCTTCAGCGCTTCAGTTTCAGTCCTATACAAACAACTCGTCTTTCCCCGGCCTGGGGGTTCTAAATCCCAATACAGGCGTTATTACGGCCGCAGGTTTTTCAACAACTACCGGTATTACCATTCCTTACGATGGCGTACTGTTCACCTTACACTTTCTGTATATTGGCGGAACAACAAACCTGACCTGGTTTGATGATGGTGAATCGTGCGAATATACGGGACCTCCGTTTTTTTATGAGGTGCTGAATGATTCTCCAACTTCAGCATTTTATATCAATGGTGAAGTAACAGAGTCCTGTATTTCAGAGTGGACTGGTAACGTTGACGATGACTGGTTTAAGACGGGCAACTGGACACAGGGTGTCCCCTACAATTTCGGTGATGCCATAATTCCTCTGGTTGACCCCAATCCCTATCCTGTAATTGAAGGAAATGCCATTTGCAGGGATGCTGACATTGCTTCGGGCGCAAGCCTTACAATTCAGGCAACAGGAACACTTTCAGTACTGGGCGATATCAGCAATGATGGCGAACTGATCATTAAATCATCTGCTACCGGAACCGGGTCTTTGATTCATTCAACTCCAGGTGTCAATGCCAAAGTAGAAAGGTATTTAACATCAAGCCTTTGGCATTATACTTCAATTCCTGTTTCCAATGCCATGTCATTTGTTTTTCTGGATATTTACCTGAGGACTTTCGATGAACCGACCTATACCTGGAACCCCTGGATCATTCCAACGAATATTCCATTAGAGGTCATGCTGGGCTACGCTGCCTGGGTAGCCGGCACTACACCTGCTACAGTCACATATTCAGGCTTGCTCAATACAGGCAGCCAGAGTATAAGCGTTACTCGCAACAGTAGTCTCGACAATCCAGGGTGGAACCTGGTTGGCAACCCTTTTCCTTCGGCATTGGATTGGGATGCAGCATCAGGATGGGATAAATCCAGTGTGGACAATACAATCTATTTTTACCGGGGGAATAGCGGTCAGAGCAACTACAAATATTACATCGGAGCAGGAGGAGGTACCCCAAGTGTTGGCGTAAATGAAGGCACCAATCAAATACCTGCTATGCAGGGATTTTTTATCCAGGCGACCGGCGACGGAGTTTTATCAGTGAACAACAACGCCCGCATTCACAGCAGCCAGGAGTTCTGGAAAAAAACTGAAACCAATGATATTCCAATCATTCGGCTGAAAGCTGAATTAAATGGCCTGGCCGATGAAACGGTTGTAAGGTTTTTCCCGGGAGCATCGCTGAATTTCGACAATGACAAGGATGCCTACAAATTATTTGGCAATGGTCATCCGCAGATTTATTCAATAACGCCCGATCAAACGGAACTGGCTGTCAGCACACTGCCTGACTATAATGATGAAACCATGGTTCCTGTAGGATTCATACCCGCATTGGCAGGACTTCA
>JBLRXC010000159.1:0-7489 GCA_047920975.1 Bacteroidales bacterium
CCAGTTGGACGAAAAAAGCAGGTCAGGGATGGAATTTTCTTCAATGATGGGGACTGATTTGAACAGCAATCCGAAAAACAACAAAAATGGAAGCAAAACCACGAGCCATAAACTGGCGGTCATCCAACCAAAGTGTAACCTGTTTCTTAAAGTTCTGCTGACGTCGAACAGCCCCATGGGTTACCGGTTGATTTTATTCAGTTCATTTTCAATGATTTCATCTTTCAGTTCCACATAGCCGGCTTCATGAACAAACTGCTGACCTTCTGTAAGGATCCAATTCAGGAATTCAATGGCAATTTTATTTTGGGGCTTCCCCTTTGACACAAAAAATAGTTCTCTTGCAGGAGGTGATGGATAAATCCCCGATCGAATAGCTGCCATCACATCATCCAGAGTAGCATAAAAGTCCTCTTCCTCCTCAATGACTCCATTGTCGTTCAAATCAATGGGTACTACCCTGATTTTATGATAGAAAGTCCTTGTTTTCATGTCAAACAGGTAATTCAAATTGTTAAAGCCCAGACCGTAGATGTCCTTTTTCACCGCATGAGCCAGGCCCGGATCACCGAAAACACCAATTCCATGAAGACTTTCCTGGTCTTTCCCAAGGTATTCACCCCACATCTGCGCTGCACCGCAGGCATCGGAGCGAATGTAAACATTGATGTTGGGAAGACCTGGTTTTGAAACGATTTCAGACCAGCTGACAGGACCTTCCTCCAGGAAAACTTTTTGAAATACTGCCTTTGTGATCCCTCCTTTCAGCAGGTCATCCATCCAGGGATTTTCAGCATGAATCGTTGGCAGGACTGCATCTTTTGCAACAGCTACCCACCAGCATCCTTTGTCAATCTCTTCCTGGTGGATGCCTCTTGAGAACATACCCAGATCAACAATTCCTGACAAAGCGTCGGTCATACCCTTTCCTGCCCCACCGGCGGAGATATCAATTCTGACCTTTGGATGCACCATTTGAAACTCATCTGCCCATTTGGTAGTAATCGGATATAGAGCAAAAGCACCTGAAATGGAAATGGTTCCCTTAAGCTCTGATTCAATGTTTTCTTGATCAGATTGTTTTCCAGTACCGCAGCCTGTGAGCAGATATAATATGATATAACAGCTCATAGCCTGCATTAAGTTTTTTGTTAAAAATGCTTTCATGACTTCATATTTTATTTTTACAAATATAATCTATAAAGTCAATGGATTTAGTGTACATTTGTAGCAAGTTTTAATAGATGAATATTAAATATTTAATATTTATTGTTATGGTATTTCATAAAATTGTCATATATCCTTAACAATCAATGCTATGGCAGTCAAAATTCTAGGCAGTAGCTGGCTGAAAAGAACCGCTTTGCAATTTATTTCCGAAATGGATTTTGAAAGAATCGAAAAAACTTCGGTTCAATTAAAATTCAGGAAAGGAGAAGTCATTCTGAAACAGGGAAATCAACCAACCCATGTTGCATTTTTGCAAGCCGGTGTTATCAAGTTCAATTTTGAAAATGAATTGAATAAAAACATCATACTTTCACTGGTTTCGGCTCCGAAAATTTTGGGAGGTGCCAATCTGTTTTATAAAGACAATAACCTTTTTTCCATCATTGCGGTGGAAGATTGTGAGGTGATCCTGATGGATTCAGGTGTATTGCTTGATTTATTAAGCCAAAACGGAAAGTTTGCAGTCGCTCTTTTTCAGGTGGCTTCCGATATGTTCAAAAAGGCTATTCTCAATTTTATCAGCCTGGCCAACAAGCAGAAGGAGGGTCGAATCGCAGATATCATCATGTATCTGGCCAATAACGTTTACCATGGAAATACCTTCAGGTTAAGCCTTACGCGCAGGGAGCTGGCCGAGTTTGCCTGTTGTTCACAGGAAAATGTTATCATGACGCTGTCAAGATGGCAATCCGAAAAAATCATTCAAATAACCGGTAAACAGTTTGAAATATTGAATATAAATAAACTACAGCAAATCAGTAAAATAGGATAGCTATGTTGACATACAAAACAAGATATGCCATGCTCGCCATGACAATGCTTGCCCGGGAAAACGGAAAGGGTAACCTGCAAATCAACCAGATTGCCGAAAGTGAAAATATTCCGAAACGCTTTCTGGAATCTATTTTACTGGAATTGAAAAAAAATGGATATCTTGGAAGCAAATTGGGCAAAAATGGCGGTTATTACCTTGTAAAAAAGCCTGAGGATATCAATCTACTTGAAATTGTAAGGCTTTTTGAGGGAACGATTGCCCTTTTACCCTGCACATCTGAAAAGTATTATGAACCCTGCAGTCAATGCAAAGATGAAGCCTCATGTACAATCAGGTTAACATTCAGGGATATAAGGGAATACACCTACCATAAACTGGCGGGCACTTCCCTTGCTTCACTGGTTGTATAGATCCGGAATGACTTTTATCGCTTTTTAATGCTGGCTGCCCCGGATACATCTGATTGCCTGAGCATTGGATCTCCCTGATAGATCAGGTTTCCTGCACCGGATACTTCGGCAGACAATTCTCCGGTCACATGAACGGCTGCCCTGGAAGCACCACTGATTTCAGCGATAAGGGTTGTCGCTTCCAACTCATTGGCGTCAAGGTTGGCAGCGCCCGACAATTCAAGGTTCATCGAGGCAACAGATCCCAAAAGTTCAACCTGGCCTGCACCACTGCAATCAAGATCAATGTGACCGGCTGCCAGGGTAAGCATGATTTTGCCGGCACCACTGCACTCCACCTCAAGATTATCAAACTTCAGTCGGTTTTCTGAGGTCAGGTGACATGCTCCGCTGATATCTATCTCTTTCAGACTTTTAAAAGTGATGTAAATATTCATTTCACCGGGGTCCTGTAAGTTCTTCCGCGTTGAAATACTTAATTTCCCTGCTTTTACCGAAGTTTCAATGTCTTCAATATAATTTGCATCAGCCTCAACTACTACTTTCTGTTGCCCGCCCTGTGTCAGAAATATCCTGAAAGCACCACCTGCTTCTAGGGCATCAAACGATGACACATCTCTTTCCTGCCTGACGGGTATACCTTCACGCTCCTGAATACCGGAGGCCTTAGTGCTCAAAGAGCCTGAGATTAAGAAAGACAATAGCAAATAAGCCATGTACCTGAAATTCATTTTGTTTTTCATGTTGTTGTTGTTTTCATGTGAATGAAAGAATTGGATTATCTAAAATAGAGGTTTACGCCCCCATTCCTGGCATCAATCAGAACTTTTGATGATGTATCCGTGTTTTCACCGACCAGTCCTTCATATTTACTGGATGTATGCGACAACTCAACTACCGATAGATTGGCTTTCTGCCGCGGATAACTGAAATCCCCGAGTTTTACGGAAGCAACAATCCTGAAACTTGCATCCGAATGGATGCCTATATCGGCACCGGCAAATTTACTGGTGAGATCAATCAGTTTAAAATTGCGGCCGGTCTCCCGGATTTTTAAATCACCGTAATCCAGGCTGGCGATCAGTTTCTCTTCGAGGCTTCTGATCTCCACATTGGAAAAGCTTGCTTTGATGTCGATGTCGCGGACAAAACCGATATAATCATCGTCATAACCTGAATCTATAGTCAAAGCATCAATCTTGCCGATCTTGAGCTTCGAAAACTTGGAGGTGGCAGTCATTGAAATGGCTTCATCCATTTCGAATCCGGAATACCTCAGATCAAGTTTGGCATTGGTAAGGTAGCCGATATTCCCGTTGCTGTATTTGATATCAAGTACTTGCTCAGATCCGGTCATTCTTTGAATTCTGAAATTACCATAGCCAAGTGTAATCATGCTGTTTCCTGAAACTTCCCCAAGGATCAGGTCTCCAAACCTGTGATCTATCTCAAGATTCACCCATGCCGGCATTGAAATCAGAAAATCAACCTGGATTTTGTTATTGTTCGACGGCAGGTTCTCAGCAAAAGTTGTAATGGCAGAGACTTTACTCCTGCTTCCCGAAATATCCACATCAATCTTGCCCATGATTTCATTGGCCTTTTTCTCACCAGCGGCCTCAACAGTGATGATCACTTCAAGGGCGATGGAATTTTTATCCCAACTTGTACAGTTGATCTTTCCGAATTTATTTTTCAGAACAAGCGAGGCATTTTTGTCTACCTCAAATGACCGGTTGATTTTTTTTGAGAACTCTTCCCTGGCAGCAAAACCATTGAAGGGGAGGACCCAAATGGCTGCAAGGACAAGTATGACGATCTTTTGTGTTTTCATAACGATACTATTAATTTAACTGATTCATAATGTGAATGATCTTATCTAAGATCTCTGTTTTTTTCTGTTGGTTCATTACCAGTGCATGCATTATTCTTTCGTTCCCCGGATTTTTTCTGAATTCTTTCTCAAGCTCACTCTGGTTTTCTTCCAGGTCTTTTAACTCCAGCATAGCCATTGATTTAACCCTTGCTGCCTCCTCTTCCGAAACGGCCAGTGCATCTATCTGATTCACCTGGGTATCGGCGATTACATTGTAGTATTGCATAACCTCTTTCAATTCCGGTGGCAGATCTGCAGCCATTATCTTTTCGGAAACAAAGAATTTCAGGTTTGAAAATGTTCCTGTAAAAAGAAGTCCGCCAATTACTAGAAAAACCAGGGCAGAAGCAGCAATTCGAAGGACAAGATCATTTCTTTCGAACCAATTTTCAGTGTGAAGGGAATGGAATTGATCCAACTTCTCATCAAACCGGTCGAAATGACCTGCTCCCGGCTCCTCCTGGTTAAATGCTTCCAGGTTTTTTCTGATGGTTTGTTCAATGTCCTTCATAACTTTGTAATCAATTCGGATTAAACTGTTTCAACCGGTGATCCTTCTCCAAAATGCTTAACAGTGCCTGTTTTGCCCTGAAAAAACGGGTGCGCGAAGCATTGTTGGAAATGTTCAGAATCATGGCGATCTCTTCATGATCGAATCCTTCAAAAAGGAATAAAGAAAGCATGACGCGGTGGTCGTCAGGTAAACGGCTGAGGGCCTGCTTAATCTCTTCAATCTTGAAATCCAGATATTCCTGGCTGTCATCCCTATCCTCTGCGCGGTCCATCACACGTTCGTCAAATGGCCATGATTCCTGGCGCTTTCTCAAGGCATTGATGGAA
The DNA here is from genome assembly GCA_047920975.1 of Bacteroidales bacterium. Lineage (GTDB taxonomy): Bacteria > Bacteroidota > Bacteroidia > Bacteroidales > JAADJA01 > JAADJA01. The sequence continues at coordinate 5,132 of JBLRXC010000159.1, forward strand.
TTGTTGACGACAATTTTCCTGAGCCAGCCACCGAAACTGCCTTCACCACTGTAATCCGAAAGTTTCCTGAAAGCATCAAGAAACGACTCCTGCATCACATCTTCGGCCTCGGCTGTATCATTCAATATTCTCAAACTTGTGTTGAACATGGGTTTATAAAAGAGTTTGTACAATTTATATTGCGCCTTCCTGTCGTTTTCACGGCATCTTTCAATCAACGATTGATGGTTATTTTTCTCTCGCGCTTCCAATTTTTTAAAAACAATCATATTTATGACAGAAAAAAAAAGAAGATGTTACAGGATTAGTTTCCGGTAACCTTTTTCAGGACAAGTCACAATGATTTCATCATTTTCTGTGCTATTAATTTTTTTCATTGGCATTCATTTTCCAGAGATTCAATGCATTGCGTCTCAATGTAAATGACCCCTGCATCCGGCTTTTAGACTTATTGCAGAATCATTTTTTCAAAATAAACCGTATTGTTGTACCTGATTTCAAGAAGATACACTCCCGGTTTTTGTCCGGTTATGTCAAGATTGAGGTTTAAATTACCTTCGGCCGGGATGTATTTTTCAAGGATGATAATCCCGGAAAGATTGATTACCCTGAGTTTTGTTTCACTGCTCATTTTCCCGGAATAAACTGAAAATAATCCTCTGGATGGGTTGGGAAAGACAACCGGAGAAAATTGATCTGACTGCCGGTTACCGATCCCGCTGACTTCTCCGGTAACAGATACATTGTCAATGAAAATGTTGTTGCCGAATCCATTGAAGGTTTCGAACATGATGCGGACATTTGACTGACCGGTCCAATCCGACAGATCAACAGAAGTGCAGACAGGGTTACCCTCAGCACCACACCAGTCATCTGCACTCTCCGGGAAAAAGTTGAGTGAAGTAGGATCAGCGGTTGCAAAAACACCGGAACCATCCTCACCGAACTGTGCAATTCTGCTCCAGGTGATGCCACAATCGGATGAAATGCATACGATCAAAGAGTCAGTGAACTGTGGAAATCGTTGCGCATAGGCATGCTCAAAGGTTAATACGATCTCTTTGTGTGAATAAAAATTCAGCGGCGGACTAACCAGCCGGTCACGCTGACCAAATGCGGCATAGTTTTTTATGTTCACATAAGCAGCCATACCTCCGGGAGAATTGCCCGATACCGGAACAGCTTCCCATGATTTGTCGCCATCCGGATTTTCAATGATCCAGCCCAGGCGATCAAGCGACCATGCTTCAAAAGTCTCAATGAATGGCAGGGGTTCACCACCTGCTTTGACAAGGTTTTCTTTTGTCAGAACAGAGCTGCCGTTGTTGTTGGTTGCCGTCAGTGTTACATGATACACGAACGGATACTCAAAAATGACTTGCACCTGTTGCGAGGTAGCGTCAGTTTCGTTGACAAAACTGACATAATCAGGGGTAAATTCCCAGAGCCAGGCTGTCGGGTTATAAACTGAATGATCCTCTAGCGTTACGGTGTTTCCCATGCACGGAATGGTATCGGAAATTGTAAATATGACTTCAGGAAGAATTGTAGTATTGGCATGGATATAGTGCTCCAGGAAAAGTGTATCCGATCCCAGGTAATTGGAAGCGATCAGGGTAACATTAAAAAAGCCGGGTTCCATGTACATGATATTCAACGGGTTTTGATCAGTGGAAGTGGTGGGTAATCCTCCTTCAAAAGTCCAATGCCATTCATCCGGTTCAAACCTTGACTGATCGTAGAAGTTCACGCCACTCCCGACAGGTACCTCGGTAATATTTGATGAAAAGGCTGCCTCCGGAACAGCGTCCACATTCACCATGGCCCACCAGGTTCCCCAGTGATCCTGCGACCCGGGAAGTTCGGCATATTGCTGGATTGTCCAGAAATCGAGGTCATTCACCGGGTCAACAACGGTTGATGTATAATCTCCCCAACGGTTACGAAGCCCGCCAAAGGTCTTGTAATAGGGGGCCAGCCCGTCAATGTATTGATGAGGCTGCCTCATGGTGTTTGGAGGATCTGTGGCATATCTGAAAACATAACTTCCACCCGCGTATTGACCGGGTGAAAAACTGGCATACCCGATCATCACGTCCTCCCTGGCATTGACGGCGATGGAGGTAAATGCACAGAATTGATACCCTGTTTCATCATCCACCCTGCCTCTTTGAAGGATTTCGCCTGCAGGTGTCAGTTGCCACCATTGCACCGAACTTCGGGTTGGATTGTCTGCCGGAAGGTAAATATGCTGGGTGCACCAAAGTTTGTTGTTTCTGAAAATCATATACTGAAACCGGGCATCCACGGTGTTAAATTTATGATCGGAGCCGAGTTGGGGTGCAAAGTCACCGTTGT
>JBLRXC010000160.1:0-7480 GCA_047920975.1 Bacteroidales bacterium
GCCTTGGAGGTCCGTTACACCGCCAACTAGCTAATCAGACGCATGCCCATCTCATACCGATGAATCTTTAACTATAAAACAATGCCGCTCTATAGTACCATGGGGTATTAATCCAGATTTCTCCGGGCTATCCCCCTGTATGAGGTAGGTTGCATACGCGTTACGCACCCGTGCGCCGCTCTAGGTCTTAGATTACTCCTCGACTTGCCGCTCGACTTGCATGTATTAGGCCTGCCGCTAGCGTTCATCCTGAGCCAGGATCAAACTCTCCATTGTAATTAAAGTTTTAAATGTCTCAAGATCTATTACTCGTTCCACCCCGAAAAACTTCGGGATAGTTGGAACGGATACTTGCTACTAGGCTTTTACTTCAGTTTTTTCAAAGAACTATTTGTGAAATCCTGTTTCTATTTCAGAAACGGGTTGCAAAAGTACAACCTTTTTATTAACGTGCAACTTTTTTTAAAAATTTTTTTAATTTTTTTTCTTCAGCTAAAATGTCAAAGAAAATTCAAAAAAATGGCACATAATTTCGCTTCTAAAATGATGTCAAAGAATTTCTAAAAAGGGCGGCAAAAATAGGTATATTGTTTTTGATTCAACAAATTTATTTTCAAATAATTTTTATTGGACTGCCATTGAGGTTATTACACTTCACTTTGTATCGTTATTCAACTGCTTTATCCAATATTTTCACAAAAAAGAAGTTACTTTTGAACCTTAATTCTATCTTAAAATGATGCGATCATTGCTAGTCCTGAAAATCATGGTTGTGATTTTTACTGCCATGACAGGTTTACATCTGCCGGTTTCCGGTCAAAGTAAAAAACCGGCTGCTCAATCAAAACCAACATTTTCGGAACGGCTGGTATTCGGTGGATCACTGGGACTCTCTTTTGGATCCTATTCTTCCCTCGTGGACATTTCACCTATCATAGGATATGCAATAACAAACGACTTCATGGCTGGAATCGGGCTTACCTATAAATATTATCAATACAATAAATACTACCTGAATTTATCAGATGGATCTCTCTCTAATCTGAAAATGAACATCTACGGTGGGAGTTTGTGGTCAAGGTATTTTCTCACCAGGACTGACATACCTGTCATAGAAAATACATTTCTGCATGTTGAATATGAACCTCTTTTTATTGCCCATGATTATAAATTCAATCCGAATGGAAGTTATGTTGACCCTTTTGGAATGAGGTTCAGCAAAGAAAGAGAAAACATTACCCTGAATGGTATATTTGTTGGCGGAGGCCTTCGGCAACCCGTCGGCAAACGCGCATTTATGTATCTCGAAGTGTTATGGAATCTGAATGAGGAACTCTATTCAATCTATTCCAACCCCCGGATCAGGATTGGCATCGCTGCCGGATTCTAGACCTTTTCGGGAATGCTTTTTAATACTTCCAGTGTCAGCTTCCAGAATTTTTCAACCGTATCTATTTTCAATCGCTCATCCGGTGAATGAGCACCTTTTATGGTGGGTCCGTATGAAATCATATCCATTCCGGGGTAAACATCTCCGATAAGCCCACACTCCAGCCCTGCATGTATGGCAAGCACTTTCGGTTTCCGTTGAAAAAGCTGCTCGTACAGCGAAGCAGTAATGCTGACTATTTCCGAATCCGGATTGGGTTTCCAGCCGGGATAACCTTCTGAATGCTTAATATCAGCATTTCCAAGTCTGAACACACTGGCCACCATGTTGCAAATGTCTTCCCTGGCTGATTTAACCGAACTTCTCTGGCTGGTTGTGACCATGATACCCTGATCCTCAAATTTTACGGATGCCAGATTGGTAGAGGTCTCAACGAAATCAGGAATCTCAGCCGACCATGCCATCACCCCGTGCGGACAGGCATATAAGGCATTAAGCAACTTCTCCTGAGAATCCTTATCAATGATCGATTTGCATTTGGTTTCAGCAAGGATAATCTCAACGCCCGGATCCGTTTTTTCTAATTCAGATTGAATGACTGTCCTGAATGACTTTATGTATGTGTAAAAAGGGGTGAATTTATTTTCCGGCAAACAAAAAACGGATGATGCTTCCCGGGCAATAGCATTCCTCAGATTACCCCCATCTATGGAGGCAAGCCGGAGTCCATGGTCTTTCGACCCGGTCCATAACATACGATTCAGTATTTTATTTGCATTACCCCGTCCCTTGTGAATATCATCACCGGAATGTCCGCCTAAAAGACCTTTTACGCTTAGCTTGAATGACTTGTGATTCTTTGGCACCTCCTCCTCCTGGTATTGGAACAAAGCGGTTGTATCTCTGCCACCGGCACAACCAATAAACAATTCTCCATCATCTTCAGAATCAAGGTTAAGCAAAATCTCACCTTGTAAAAAACCTGGTCTAAGTCCAAAAGCACCCGTGAGGCCGGTTTCTTCATCAACAGTGAACAGGCACTCCATTGGGCCGTGTGCAATTTCAGTGGATTCAAGAATTGCTAATTGTGCTGCAATGCCAATGCCGTCATCGGCGCCCAAAGTGGTTCCCTTTGCTTTGATCCAGCCATCATCAATCCAGGTCTGGATTGCATCCTTTTCAAAATCAAACACAACATCACTGTTTTTTTCACAAACCATGTCAACATGGCTTTGCAGTACAACAGTTTTCCGGTTTTCCAACCCTTGGGATGCCGGTTTTCTGATCAATACATTGCCTGTTTCGTCCTGAATGAAGTTCAGTTTGTGTTTTTGACTAAATTCTTTCAGGTAAGCGATGATTTTCTCTTCTTTTTTTGATGGTCTCGGAATTTTCAGGATCTCTGCAAAATAATACCATACCCGTCCGGGTGACAGCTTCAATAATTCTTCATTCATGATGACAATTTTGAATTAAACCACAAAAATAGGGTTATTCCTTTTCCGGAAGGGTAAACTCTACGGGGAAATTGGCGAAAACTTCGACGGGGATACCCTGCATGAGGGCAGGTTTAAATTTGAGCCGTTTTGCAAAAGTCAGGGCTTCCTGATTTAAACCTGGTATTCCGTCAACCAATTCGGCAACTACAACCTCACCTTTAATATTAATGTGTATTCTTATTAAAATCGTTCCCTCAATTTTACGCAACTTTGCCGATGATGGATAGTTCAGTTCCGGCGCACTGATCAGTATCGGCGGTATATCTACTTCACTGATGTGTAGTTTTCTGGCCGGGCTGGATTTTGGTTTGATTGTTGTCGCCGGAATGAATCCCCAGAATTCTTTGTACTGGATCGCATAAAAATCCTGGCTCTGGAAATATTTATACACTTTAATTGTTGAACCAGCGGGAATGTAAACATCATAATGCCCTGAATTAAATTCAGGTTTGCTTCTCAAAGGGACATCTTCCAGGGTAACAAAATGACCGAACTCTCTCAGGTCAATTCCATAGTGGTCAAAAAAGTCAAACGATTTTTCAGGAGTTACATCCGGATCATTAAAGTCAAAGAGCGCAACCTCAGAAGACTGAAGCTGCCGGATATAGTTCTGGCCGAAACCGGTGAGATACGTCAGAAATAATATAATCAAAGATATTCTCATAACATAACGATACCACGTCTTATACTCTGATACTCGTTTTTTGTTATGATAAAAGGGATAAACCCAATGATCATTGGGTGAAATCTAAAAAGAATTGACAGAAATCAAATACCTGCAGATCAGGATGATTTTAAAAGAGAAATTGTTCTCCCGGGATTTTCCGATGAAAATACTGTATTGCCTGCAACCAATACATTTGCACCAGCTTCAAACAGTTGCCCGGCATTTGTATGGTCAACTCCTCCATCCACTTCAATAAGAGTTTGGGATTGATTTTTTTCAATCAATTGTTTCAATTCTGAAATTTTTTGGAAGGTATGCGTAATGAATTTTTGACCGCCATATCCAGGATTAACCGACATAATCAGCACCAAATCCACATCTGCAATAATATCCTTTAAAACATCCACATGGGTATGCGGGTTGAGCACAACTCCTGCCTGCATACCTTCAGTTTTGATTGCTCCAATGGTTCGATGTAAATGAGGACAAGCCTCGTAATGTACCGATAAAATATCAGCACCTGCGTCACGGAAGCGTTTAATATAGCGGTCCGGATCAACAATCATTAAGTGGACATCCAGGGGTTTCTCAGCAAATTTCCTGATCCATTCAATCACCGGAAAGCCAAAAGAGATGTTGGGAACAAAAACCCCGTCCATAACATCAATATGAAACCAGTCGGCCTGGCTATCATTGATCATTTCAATTTCTGTTTTCAGGCAACTGAAATCTGCGGAAAGCAGGGAAGGTGCTATTAACTTTTCCATTCAACTTTTTGGGGTAAAGTTAACAAGAAAAAGTATTCCAACTCAACCCAGATACATTTTCAGGAGTTTGCTTCTTGAAGTCGCTTTCAGTCTTCGAATGGCCTTTTCTTTAATCTGCCTGACCCTTTCGCGGGATAGATCATATTGAACAGCAATCTCATCCAGTGACAAAGGAATTTTGCTATTGAGTCCATAAAAGGACCGGAGCACATCTGCCTCTCTTGTCGTGAGTGATGATATAGCTCTCTCGATTTCTATCTGCAGGGAAGAGTGGATGAGCTCTTTTTCCGGGCTTGGATTTTCATCGCTGCTGATCAGATCGTAAAGATTATTATCCTCATCGGCTATCATTGGTGCATCCATGGATATATGGCGACCTTGTTCTTTAATGGAAGATTTGATCTCCGTTTCATCGACCTCAAGCATATGTGCAATTTCACTTGAATTTGGTTCACGCTCAAATTGCTGTTCAAGTTTGGAGTAGGCCTTATTGATCCGGCTAATGGCACCCAACCGGTTTAAAGGCAGCCTCACTATTCTTGACTGTTCTGCGAGGGCCTGCATGATGGCCTGGCGGATCCACCAAACAGCATAGGAAATAAACTTAAATCCCCTTGTTTCATCAAATCTCACAGCGGCTTTTATCAATCCCACATTCCCTTCATTGATAAGATCCTGCAGACTGAGTCCCTGATTTTGATATTGTTTGGCCACTGAAACAACAAACCTAAGATTTGCTTTGGTAAGTATTTCAAGAGCCTTCCTGTCACCCTGTTTGATCCTTTGTGCAAGGGCAACCTCCTCATCAGCGGTCAGCAACATAACTCTTCCGATCTCCTGGAGATATTTTTCAAGCGATGCAGAGTCACGGTTAGTGACCTGTTTGATTATTTTAAGTTGCCTCATCGAAAATAATTTGTCTTTAGAGCAGATCCACAAAGATCAAACCGGGATTTTTTATTTTTCAATAAAAAATCCCGAAAAGCCAATGTAATCTGTTTTTCGGGAGATTTTACGAACTATGTTCGCTAAGGTTTCGGTTTTATTCCCGTTCCGGTTTGGGAATTAAAACCTTTCGTGACAATTTCAATTTTCCTGTCTTGCTGTCGATGTCAATCAATTTGACTTTGATTTTATCACCCACTTTCAAAACACTTTCAACATTTTTGAGGTGTGTCCAGTCGATTTCAGAAATATGAAGTAAGCCGTCTTTATTGGGAAGAATTTCAACGAATGCACCAAAGGTAGTTATATTTTTTACCGTTCCAAGATATACTTCACCTACCTCGGGAACTGCAATAATAGCCCTGATTCTTGCTTTAGCCTTTTCAAAGGATTCTTTATCCGTACATATTATATCAATGATGCCGAATCCGTCTACTTCCTCGATAACGATTGTGCTGTTCGTTTCACTCTGAATCTCCTGAATTACTTTTCCACCAGGACCAATGACCGCGCCAATAAACTCTTTCGGAATGGTCATTTTCTCAATCCGGGGAACATGGGGTTTATAATCAGGACGGGGTGTACTGATTGTTTTATCCATTTCATTCAATATATGTAGGCGCCCCTTCTTCGCCTGATTGAGTGCCTCTTCCAGGATCTCAAATGAAAGGCCATCCACTTTGATATCCATCTGGCAAGCGGTTATGCCATCACGGGTGCCCGTCACTTTAAAGTCCATGTCACCCAGATGGTCTTCATCGCCAAGAATATCGGAGAGAATAGCATACTTGCCTGAATCCTGTTCGGCTATCAGGCCCATGGCAATGCCGGCTACCGGTTTGATGATCTTCACACCTGCATCCATCAGTGCAAGGGTTCCGGCACAGACTGTTGCCATGGATGATGATCCGTTGGATTCAAGAATATCAGATACAATTCTGACTGTGTATGGGTTTTCTTCCTGCGATGGCATAATGGGCTTCAGTGCACGCAGTGCAAGATTTCCATGGCCTATTTCACGGCGACTTGTACCTCTTAGCATTTTTGCCTCGCCTGTAGAAAAAGGAGGGAAATTATAATGGAGAATGAACGAACTCTTGCCTTCAATGACCACTCCGTCAATGATTTGCTCATTGAGTTTGGTTCCCAATGTAACCGTAGTCAGCGATTGGGTCTCACCCCTGGTGAAAACAGCTGATCCGTGTGCCGCAGGCAAATAATTAATCTCACACCAGATATCTCTGATTTCATTGGTTTTGCGACCATCAAGCCGAACTTTTTCATCCAGAATTACCCTGCGTACAGCTGCCTTCTCGACATCATGATAATAACGATCAACAAAGGCGGTCTTTTCTTCGCATTCTTCTTCAGGAATCGTCAGGATAAATTCTTCTTTAATTTTATCGAAAGCTTCTGTTCTCTCTTGTTTTGATGTTCCCCTGGAGGCAACGGCATAAATCTTGTCGTAAGTTTCCTTCCAAATCCTTTCCTTCAGCACTTCGTCTTCATCGGGAGGATTATGCTCTCTTTTGATTTTTGCCTTCTCAACCATTCCTGCCAGCCCGACCTGGGCATTACACTGCTGGATGATTGCTTCATGGGCTATCCTGAGAGCACTTAGCATCTCTTTTTCACTCACCTCTTTCATTTCGCCTTCAACCATCACCACATTGTCAATGGTGCCTGCAACCATCAGGTCCATATCGGCAAGTTTCAGATCCGCAACAGCAGGATTGACAACAAAACGTCCATCAATCCTGGCAATCCGCACTTCCGAAATCGGTCCCTTGAATGGTATATCTGATACCATCAGCGCCGAAGATGCTGCCAGGGCAGCCATTGCATCAGGCATTGTATTCCGGTCACCAGATATCAGACTAATCAGAACCTGGGTTTCATTGTAATAATAATCAGGGAAAAGTGGCCGCAAAGCCCTGTCAACCAAACGGGCAATCAATATTTCATATTCCGATGGCCGGGCTTCCCGCTTGAAAAAACCACCCGGAAACCTTCCGGTGGCAGCGTATTTTTCCTGATATTCAACCGTAAGCGGAAGAAAATCAAATCCTTCACGTGGTTCTTTGCTTGAAACAACTGTAGCCAAAAGCATTGTATCACCCATTTTCACAACAACAGCGCCGTCACTTTGAGTGGCCAGCTTTCCAGTTTCCAGTGTAATCTCCCTTCCGTCCTGGAGATTGAAGGACTTTTG
>JBLRXC010000161.1:0-7362 GCA_047920975.1 Bacteroidales bacterium
GGTGCTCAGACTTACTCAAAGAGGGCATTCAAGTACCGATACTGAAAAAGCTGCCAGACTGATCCGTGACCACGGATTTAACCTTGGTTTACAGATGATGATCGGACTTCCGGGTGATTCACTGGAAAAATCCATTGGCACTGCTGAAAAAATCATTGGACTGGGTGCAGTAGAAACCCGCATTTATCCCACACTGGTCATAAAAGGAACCAAACTGGAAGAACTTTTTCAGCAAGGATATTACAAACCGCTGACACTTGATGAAGCAGTTGACTGGTCGGCAAAACTGGTCACTCTGTTTGAAGAGAATGGCATCAACGTGCTTAAGGTGGGTTTGCATCCTTCCGAAAGCCTGATGGATGGGAATGAACTTGTTGCCGGACCGTTTCATCCTTCGTTCCGTGAATTGGTTCTGACTGAGATCTGGAGAGACATTCTTCAACCCCTTTGTACTGATAATGGCCGTTCCATCGAAATCGTAGTGTCGAACCGGGAGCTTAATCATGCCGTGGGGTATAATGGACAAAACAAAAAAATGCTGCTTAAGAATTTTGAAAAAGTCAGATTGATAACCAATGCCCTATTGAAAGGCAGGGATCACAAAATTAGCATAGCGGCATAGAAACACAGCGGAATCTCCATTACCATTACATCAGCTTGTAAACCTTTCAATAACAACCGGATTTAAACGATCAGATAATGGATTTTAATTTACTTAATCCCACAAAGTAGGCATTTTCAATCTCAAAGAAATTGTTCAAAACCTCCCAGATAAAACCGGCATCAACAAGGTATTCAGTAAATGAAATCTGACCGGCTTGCAGCAAATCCAGGTTTCGTAATGAAATCTGCTCATCATCCATTATTGCTTTCATTTGCAGGTAATTATCCTGCAAGCTCTGAACTTCGTTATACAATGCTGTGATTTGTGTTCTTAATTCAGCTTCCCTCTGCTCATACTGAGCCTGCATCCATTCCTGTTGCAACCTGGTGTATTTCAACTTATTGGCATCCTGCCAAAATGGGATGCTCAATCCAAATTGAAAACCCTGTAGTCGTTGATTCAGGATGGTTTCAGCCTTGTAGCCTGCTTCGAAGGCCGGCCAACTGTTCATCCGTTCAAATTTTTCCGACTTATCCGATATCTTTATTTCAACTCTGGCAGATTGCAAAACCGGATTCCCTGCTTCTGCATGGCTCAATACAGAATCGAGTGGTGGAATCGACCAATCACCGGGATATTCAAACCCGAACTGATCAATGGCATTGCCTCCGTTGAACTGCTGCAACTGCCCTTTCATGATCTGTATGTCGGCCTTCGTTTTATTCCATTCTGTCTCAACATTCATAAAAAATATCCGGGCTTTGTCATAGGCAGATTTTGAAATTTCTCCCTGGTCAAAACCCAACTTCATCATGGTAAGCAATCTATCTGCTTCTTCCTTCCGCTTTTGCAACAATATTTCTTTTTTATGAAGCAAGACCAGGTTGAAATAAACCACCTCCACCCTGTGGATGATATCTTTCACTTCTTTTGCTGCCAGGAACTGCTTTTGCTCATATTGCAATTGTTGTAAAGCTGCTTTTTTGTTATAATAACCGGGCAGCCTGAATGATTGCATAATTTCAAGTTCCTGCTGGTTCCCGGTTTCAACCGGACTGCCAAACAGGTAGGTATACAGGACTTCGGGATTCACAGGATAGATGCCCGTGCGTGCAAACACTGCTTCTGCATCAAGCCATTTTTGCATGGCGATGAGCTGAGGATTGTTGTGTTCTATGCTTTTCAACAAGCTATCGAGTGTCTGACCATTCACCCATGAAACAACAAATAATATCAGGAGTACCAATATTGTTTTCATTCGTTATAAACCCTCCTTTGAATGATATAATATACAGCAGGAATGATGAAGATGTTGAGCAGTGTTGCACTGACCAAACCACCCAGAATGACGACAGCCATAGGACTTTGTATTTCATTGCCCGGTTTATTGCCTGCCAATGCCAGCGGCATAAGAGCCAGTGCTGCGGTTAGTGCGGTCATTAAAATTGGATTAAGCCTGTCGAGAGAGCCTTCAATGACAGCCCTTTTAAGTGGTATTCCGCTTTCCTGTAAAGAATTGTAGCGCGATACAAGCAAAATTCCATTGCGGGTGGCAATTCCAAAAAGGGTGATAAAACCAATGATGGCAGGAATACTCAGAATTCCGGAAGTTGCCCAGATGCTCACCACACCGCCTATAAGAGCCAGGGGCAGGTTGATTAAAATAATAGCGGACAACGAAAGGTTGCGAAATTCGACATACAATAGCAGGTAAATGACCAAAATAGCGAGGAGGGAAGTATAAAACAACAAACCGGCTGCTTTTTCCTCGCTCTCAAACTGACCTCCATATTCAATATAGTAATTGTCGGGCAGGGATATCGTATTACGGACGGAATTTTGAATATCGCTGACAACACTGTGAAGGTCACGTCCTGCTACATTGGCTGAGACAACCACCTTGCGCTGGACATTCTCCCGGTTGATGGTATTGGGACCTGATGTGGAAACGATGTCGGCTACCTCTTTCAGTGCGACTTTTTGTCCATGATACGTGTCAATCAGCGTGTTTCTTACCGTTTCAATGGATTGACGGTGGCGTTCGTTGTAGCGCAATATCAAATCAAACCGCATGTTCCCTTCATAGACCTCCGAAACTTTTTCCCCTGCAAAAGCAATATCAATAAACCTGGCAAATTCGTTTACCGGTATGCCGTGCTGCTTCAGCATTTCACGTTTCGGTTTGATTTGTAACTGCGGAATCTCAACCTGTTGCTCCACATTCAGATCCACCAGACCTTCGATACCTGAAATGGCCGACTGGATCTGATTGCCCAAAGAGAACATTTTCTGAAGATCGGTTCCGAAAATCTTAATGGCAATGCTGGCCCGTGTTCCGGAAAGCATGTGGTCAATACGGTGGGATAATGGTTGGCCAATCGTAATATTGATGCCACTGACAGTCCCCAGACGGCTGCGCAGTTCTGTCATAAAATCTTCCAGCGAACGGCTTTTCAAATTGAAGGGGACATCAATTTCGGAAGAAAAAACCCCCTGGGCATGTTCATCAAGTTCGGCGCGCCCTGTCCGGCGGACTACCGTATTGATCTCTACCATTTCAAGCATCTCCTGCTCAACCATCAGATTCAGTTTATTGCTCTCTTCAAGTGAAATACCCGGAAGGCTGACAGTGCTTATCGTGAGCATTCCCTCGTTGAACTCAGGCAAAAAACTACGACCCATATTGAACAACACAATCAGAGCAGCGATGAACAATATCCCGGCTGAGCCAATCATCCATCTTTTAAAATGCATGGAATGCTCAAGCGCCTGGCCATATTTATTGTTCAGCCAACGTACCCAGCGACTGCCCCGTTCATGTTGTTTTAGCTGTTTACTATCTGTAATGAGGTAACTGCAAAGTACGGGTGTTAAAGTAAGGGCCACCACAAGTGATGCAAAAAGCGACACAATGAATGAAATGCCAAGCGGTTTCAGCATCCGTCCCTCCATGCCCGCAAGAAAGAACAGGGGAATAAAGGCTACGATGATGATAAGTGTGGCATTTAATATGGAAGCACGGATCTCTTTTGAGGCATGATAGATGACTGTTAGTTTGTTTTCCTGCTGATCCAGAGGCAACCGGGCATTTTCTTTAAGCCGTTTCAACACATTGTCAACATCTATGATCGCATCGTCAACCAGCGAACCGATGGCGATGACCATTCCTCCCAGCGACATTGTATTGATTGTTAAACCCATCATTTTCAATGCAATGACTGAAACCAGCAGCGAAAGAGGAATGGCCACCAATGAAATAAAAGTTGTTCTGAAATTAAGAAGAAACAGAAACAGCACGATGGAGACGAACAACCCACCTTCAATCAATGCTCTGTTCACATTAATAATTGCTCTTTCAATAAAATCGGATTGCCTGAATATATCGCTTCTGATTTCAACATGATCCGGAATTACCTCCCTCAGGGCGATGATGGCATCATCAATCCTCCTGGTCAGCGTGAGCGTATTGATATGAGGCTGTTTGAGCACTGTCATGACTACTGCGGGATTACTATTGAGATAACCAGCACCTATTTTGGGTGCAGACCCTGTCCTGACTATAGCCACATCATGGATTGAGACCGGATGTCCATTGTGCATTTTGATAACTGAATGGCCTATATCTTCTGTGTTATTCGTGTGAATGATGCCACGGATGACATATTCATTCCCAAAATCATTGAGGAAACTGCCAGCCACATTCTGATTCAGGTGTTCGCAGGCTTGCAACAACTCTGATAAACTTACTCCGAAATGTGTCATCCTTTCTGGATCGGCTTCAATAAAATACTGTTTATAATCCCCACCAATCACCATGACCTGCGAAACTCCGGCAATAGATAACAAACGGGTTCTTACCTGCCAATCAGCAATGGTTCTTAAATCCATGGGTGGTAATGAATCGGAAGAAACAGTGATGATCATGATCTCACCAATAATGGATGATTGGGGAGCCAGGACGGGAGTCCCGACATTCTCCGGAAGATGTTCAGCCACAACAGCAAGGTTTTCACTCACTATCTGCCGTGCCCTGAAAATATCAGTATCCCAATCAAAATCAACCCATACAATGGAAATTCCCGTGGAAGAAGATGACCGTACCCTGCGCACATGAGAGGCACCATTCATGGCTGTTTCAATCGGGAATGTTACCATCCGTTCAACCTCTTCGGATGCCATGCCATGTGCTTCGGTCAGAACCACCACAGAGGGAGCGGTTAAGTCAGGAAACACATCCACTTCCATATTGATGGCTACATAGCCTCCACCCAGAAAAAGGATAAGAGCCAGGAACAATATCAGCAGCCTGTTTTTTAACGAATAATCGATTAACCTGTTTAACATTGCTCCTTAGTTTAATGCGTATGCCCGTGAAGTGGTAATTCTCCTGACATGGCAGCCAGTTTTATCTGGTAGGCGCCTTTGATTACAACGCGCTCGCCTGGCGTTAATCCTGATATTATTTCCACTTGCCTGCCGTCGCTGTCAGCCCATGCAACCGTCCTTTTTTCGTATGACTCACCACCTTTTTGCACAAAAACGAAGTACTGTCCGTGTTCTTCAATCAGTGCAGAGATGGGTACCAACAGCGCATTTTCTTTAAACCCCGTAAACAGGAATGCTTCAAGAAACATCCCCGGCATCAGAAAGTCATTACCCGACACAGAAAATACAACCGGGATCCGGGTAAACTGATCATCAACAAATGCATTCTTTGAAACAACATCTCCGTTCAATTCTTTCAATGTCAATGGATTGTCATGACCTTTGACAAGAAAATTTGCATCAAAGATCCCGTTTACTTTCTGATGATCACTCTGGTTCACATAGGTTTCAATCAGCAGGTGCCGGGGATCACTTACTTTTAGGATGGGAGAGCCAGACTCAACATGCTGGCCATGAGTGATAAACAGGTTACTTATCAATCCATCCATCGGGGCAATCATCCTTAATCCCTCCTCCCTGGAAACAAGACCGGTCAATTGATGATACCTTAAAGAATCCTGATAGTAGCGTGCCTGAATTTCAAGGAAATCTTTCTGAGATATCGCTTGTTTCTCTGCAAGAGGTTTTGTCCTGATGTAGTCGGATCTGCTCTTTTCAAAGGTTAATTGACGCTCGTTCAACTGAAGATTGATGTTGCCATCAATTCCCGACCCGGTAACCCATGCCAGGTGGTCACCCTTTTTAACCGATTCGCCTGTCATCACCTTCAATTGAACCGTACCCGAAGTCTGGGTGTATATCATCCTTTCTGATTGCGGCCTGACCTTCACTCTTCCTGACGTGTGAATCACTGAATAAAAAGGGCTGAAATCAACTTTCATTGTTGCAAATTCAGTTTTCCAGGCTTGCTCTTTCAGGAATGTGATTTCATCATCCATTGGTTTGCTCTCACTGGCATGCATGGCTTCGTGTGCATCTGCATACACCTGAACACGCTCAACCTCGAAAAATACCTCAATGCCTTCATCCATGAACTCAAACATCAATTTGTATATTCCGGGCTCTTCGGGCTTCAGGGCAGGCCGGAATATTCCGGACGACGAGGGTGCGTCTGCCCGGTGGCGGATACCCTTGGTTCCTTTGATTATGCTGACCATAAAGTTACCCTTTGAAACGGGTTTATAGTCATCCAATTGCGTCACATGTGCTGCAAACGTAGTGATCTGTCCTGCAACCAATGGTTCGAACTCAACAAATAATTCATGGTTTTCGGAGAAGAGGGTATAGCTCAGCATCATTGTTTCATGATCATGGCCGTCGTCAGTTGAATGCCCACCTGCTGCATCATGGGTGTGACTGTGAGAACTCCGGTTATTATTACAACTTATAGAAGACGCAATCAATAACAAGATCCATAGAAACTTTAAGCCTTGTATCATTTCACGTATCAGGTTTTTTGAATTATCACGTACAAAAACTTTATCAGTGTTTGTGGTCATGATCGTGCTCATGATCGTGGTCATGTTCATGGTCTTTATCATGATCTGCAGTTGATGTACTGTCCTCTAAAGTAAACTCTTCCTGCTCCGGATGTTCATGATCATGATCGTGCGAATGTTCCTCTGTACCAGGTTCATGCTCATGGCCGTGTTCAGTTGACTTCTGTTGGCCGGAATTGCAAGCAGCAGCCAAAAAAACCAGATATAGAAAGAGTGTTAAAAGAAAACCAAATCTTTTCATAGTCTCACTTTTTAGTTTCATTAATAACGGAACGGTTCAAAACAACTTAAAAGAGAAACAAAAGTAAGATAAAAATGGGTAGGTGAATAAGGCAGGTGATCAAATCATATCATTAGCCGGAACAGCTACACTCATCTCAACCTTAGCAAACAAAGGGTCAATCAAACCTTCGTATTTTGATTGTGTGGCCAATGTAGCCCTTGTCTAACCCACGAACATGGGGTTTGACAATGTCGGGTCATATTCCCAATGGCCGGCTTAAAAAAATACTTCAAGTTATTCAAACACACAATGTGTTCAATTAAATGGTACACTGATTTATTATGATTTAACTGATTTACACTGATTTTTCCAGGATAATCATAACAGATCATAACAGATCAGTCCAATCAGTGTTCTATTCAAATGGTACACTGATCTTTATGATAGAACTCCTTCCTTCGCAAACTCTAATGTTTGCTACGGCAGGTAAAGATTTTCACTGATCTATAGATGACGCTCCGGTGGTTTCTGATGCCTTCGATGAGGAGGGTAAAGTACTCCCCATTTCTTAGACCACTGAATTGTTTTTC